>JBBQYB010000076.1:0-15216 GCA_038209095.1 Rhodobacterales bacterium | reverse complement strand
TTCCATCGGGTCGCGGATCGGCCCAGACATACCAGTTGGCGCGCGGGTTGTCCTTGTCCGAGCGGCTCTCGATGAACCAGGGGTGTTTGTCGGAGGTGTGGCTGACGACCTGGTCGATGACGATCTTGAGCCCGAGCGCGTGGGCGCGCGCAAGGAGCTTGTCGAAATCGGCGAGCGTGCCGAAAAGCGGCTCGATCCCGGTATAGTCGGACACGTCGTAGCCCATGTCCGCCATGGGCGAGGGAAAGATCGGCGAGAGCCAGACCGCATCGACGCCGAGGCGCGCGATATAGTCGAGCCGGTCCGTGATGCCGGGCAGGTCTCCCATGCCGTCGCCGTCGCTGTCCTGAAAGGATCGCGGGTAGACCTGATAGATCACCGCGCCGCGCCACCAGTCCTGCATCATGTATCCCCGATCCTTGCAGCCTGCCCGTCTATAGCGGGCCAATCTCCCGGAGCGAACCCCCCCGCGGTCGATCGGGTCCGGCAAATGCGGCTTTTCTTCGGCACCGATTGCAATAGAGTGACGCGAAATACCAACGATAACGGGCAGCGCATGGGTCGGATCATCACGTTCGCGCAACAAAAGGGCGGCGCAGGCAAGACCACGGTGCTCGCGCATCTGGCGGCGGCCTGGGCGGAGGACGGAAAGCGGGTGGCGCTGATCGACCTCGATCCGCAGAAGTCGCTGACGCGCTGGGCGGAGTTGCGCGCGGATCCGGCGCTCTCGCTGGTCGAGAGCCGGGACTACCGGGCGGGGTCGGACATGAAGGCCGCGGCCAGGAGCCACGATTACGTGCTGGTCGATTGTCCGGGGGCGGCGTCGAGCCTGCTCGATGCCGTGGTGCGCGAAAGCGACCTGGTGGTGGCCCCCTGTCAGCCCTCGGTGATGGACGTCTGGGCCACGGCGAGCGTGATCGAGACGGCGCGCAAGCAGAAGACGGTACTGCGCATCCTGCTGAACCGGGTGCCGGGCCGGGCCTCGGGGCTCGAGGACGTGCTCGGCGCACTGGGCGAGGCGCAGGAGAACGTGCTGCACGCGCGTCTCGGCAACCGGGTGGGGTTCAGCCAGGCGATGCTGACGGGGCGCACCGCCCCCGAGATGGCGCGCAGTTCGATGGCGGCGGCCGAGATGGACGCGCTGCGGGCCGAGATCGAGGCAATCTAGCCGCGCTTCGGTTGCGGTGCCCCGTGTGTCGTAACGATTATTTCAATTTTATCGCGACAAGGATGCATCCGGCGATCGGGTCCGCCGGTGTCGCGCACATTTCGCGCAGGCGCACCGCAGGTCCGGATCATGGACGAGGGTGCCTGTAATGCCGCTGGATCTTTGGAAGAGACTGAGCCGGACGTTCGCGTTCATGCTGCGCGACCGGTCCGGGGCTACGGCGCTGTTCTTCGCGCTGTTGATGGTCCCGATCCTCGGGACGGTCGGGCTCGCGGTGGACGGATCGCGGGGGTATCTGCTGGAGAGCCGGTTGTCGAAGGCGCTGGACACCGCGGCACTCGCAGGCGGGCGCGTGGCGCTGCGCGCGGATGCCGAGGCGATCACGCGGCAGTATTTCAACGCCAATTTCGGAACGGGCGCCGGCGACGTCGGCATGACGTTCACGCTCGATCCCACGCGGCAGTTCGTGACCCTGTCGGCGGAGGCGCGCACGCCCACGGTGTTCATGCGGATCTTCGGGCGCGACGAGATGAACGTCTCGGCGCGCGTAGTGATCCAGCGCCAGACGACCGGCATGGAGCTCGCCCTCGTGATGGACAACACCGGGTCAATGTGGGGCTCTCCGTTCAACGCGATGCAGGCCGCGGCCTTCGATCTGGTGGACATCATCTACGGGCCGGAGACGTCCATCGACCGGCTGTGGCTGAGCCTCGTGCCCTATACCGCGACGGTGAACATCGGGCCGTCGCGCACGGGCTGGCTCGCGCCGACCGATCCGGCTGTGGTCGATCCGGCCGCCTTTTCGGCCGCGGGCTGGAAGGGCTGCGTCATGGCGCGCAACCTGCCGCGCGACACGAACGACGATCCGCCCTCGGTGGAGCCGTTCCGGGCGTTCTACTACGCGCCCACGCCGGGGTTTCCGAACGACAACGACTGGGGTGGTTCGCGCATACCGCCGTTGAGGACGGAGCTCAGTGCGCGCAACGCGGGTTACGGGCCCAACCTCGGGTGCGGGCCGCCGATCACGCCGCTGACGGCAAGTCGTGCGACCATCGATGCGGCCATCGGCGACATGGGGGCCTGGCACCGGGGCGGGACCACCGGCAACCTCGGGCTGACCTGGGGCTGGCGCACGCTGAGCCCGCGCTGGAAGGGGCTCTGGGGCGGCGAGACGCCGGCAAACCAGCCGTTCGACTACGACGAGCCCTACATGCAGAAGGTCGTGGTCATCCTGACGGACGGCAACAACCAGTTCTACGACCATGATACCGCGAACAATCCGCCGCGCTCAGACTACACATCCTACGGCCGGCTCGAGGCGCTCGGGGTCACGTCGCTGGCCGCGGGGCGCACGCTGCTCGACCAACGCATGGCCGGTACCTGCACGGCGATGAAGGCGCAAGGCATCCAAATCTATTCCATCATCTTCGGCAGCGCGCCGGACGCGACCGCGCGCACGCTGTTCCAGAACTGCGCCTCGGGGATCGCGCGCTATTTCTTCGCGCCGAACAACGCGACCCTCGCGCAGGCGTTCCGCACCATCGCGGGTGAGCTCGCGAGCCTGCGGATCGTGGAGTGAGCGGGGTGGGGCGCCTGCGATATCTAGGGCTGCGCGCCCTCGCGGGGGATCGCAACGGGGCGACGCTGGTGGAGTTCGCGCTGGTCGCGCCGGTGGTCCTGCTGCTCGCGGTGGGTCTCATCGAGATCGCCATGGTCATCTTCGTGTCGACGACCATCGAGTCGGCGGTGTTCCAGGCCTCGCGCTACGGGATCACGGCGGGGCCGGTGGCTCCCGGCGTCTCGCGCGAGGACCGTGTCCTCGAGATCGTCGAGCGGCGGACGCTGGGCCTCGTGGACATGGAGGACGTCGATCTGGAGACGCTGATCTATTCGGATTTCTCCAACATCGGAAAACCGGAGCCCTTCACCGACGAGAACGGCAACGGACGATACGATGCAGGCGAGCCCTTCGTGGACGTGAACGGCAGCGGTGCCTGGGAGGCGGACATGGGGCGGGCGGGGCTGGGCGGGCCGGGCGACGTGGTGCTTTACCGGTTGACCTACGACTGGGGGATCATGACGCCGTTCATGCGCGGCGTCCTCGGCGAGGCCGTGCGCAACACATCGAGCGTCGCCGTGCGCAACGAGCCGTCATGAGGCGGCTGGTGCGGCGTCTGTGGCGCGACCGGCGCGGCGTGTCGGCGCTCGAGCTTGCGCTGTTCATGCCGCTGATCCTCGCACTCCTGGTGGGGCTCCTGGAATTCGGGCGGCTGATCCTCGTGACGCAGAAGCTGCAGAACGGGGCGTTCATCCTCGCGGATCTGACGGCGCGTGACAGGGTCCTGCGCGAGGGCGAGCTTGCCAACATCTTTCTCGCGGTGGACGAGCTGATCAAGCCGTTCGATTTCGCGACGCGCGGCACGGCGCTGGTAAGCAGCGTGGTCGCCCCCCCGACCGGTCGCCCGACCGTGCGCTGGCAACGGAAAGGTGTGGGTCCACTTGCGGCCTCGAGCGCCATCGGCGTGCAGGGGGCGGTCGCCGTGCTGCCGGGCGGGCTCACGCTGATGCCGGGGGATACGGTGATCGTGGCGGAGATGGTGTTCGACTACCGGCCGATCTTCGCGATCACGCCGCTCGGGACCACGATCCGCAAGCAGGCGTTCTACAAGCCGCGCCTCGGGACGCTCGATACGCTTTTGCCGTGAGGGCGCTGCGGTCCGGAGCCGGGCCGGCTCCGGATGAGGTTGCAAGGGGCCGTTCAGACCAGAAAGCCGCTGGAGCCGCTCTCGAAGAGGGCCCCGAGGTCCTCCGCGGTGATCCCGAGGAACAAAACCCCGTTGCCTGCGCCGAGGTCGAGATAGGCGTTCTCGCCGAGGCCGGTGAGGCGGTCCGCGAGATCGGTGCCGTCAAGCTCGCCCTGTCCGTTGATGTTGCGGGTGATCATAAGGCTGTCCTCGGCGGTGAAGTCCATGATCGTCTCGACGCCGTGGGCGCTGCGGATCGCGAAGACGTCCGCACCGGCCCCCCCGACGAAGATGTCCGAGCCTGCGCCGCCGTTGAGCATGTCGTCGCCCTTGCCGCCGTCGAGGTAGTCGTCACCGCGGCCGCCGCTCAGCGTGTCGTTGCCCGCCCCGCCGAAGATGAGATCGTCGCCGCGGCCGAAATCGTCCTTGGCCTCGACGACGTCGTCGCCCTTGCCGGCGCGGATGTAGTCGTCGCCGCCGCCCGCGTCGATGCGATCGTTGCCCTTGCCGCCAGAGATCACGTCGTCGCCGTAGCCGCCGGAGATCACATCGTCCCCGGCATCGCCGCGGATGGTGTCGTTGCCATTGCCGCCGCTGATGACGTCGTTGCCCTCGCCGCCCTCGATCACGTCGTCGCCCTGCCCGCCGGACATGGTGTCATTGCCGTCGCCACCCAGAAGCGTGTCGGCGCCGTTGTCGCCGACGAGGATGTCGTGGCCGTCCCCTCCGTCGAGCAGGTCGTTGCCGTCCTGACCGCGCAGGCTGTCATCGCCGGCCCCGCCCCATAGCAGATCGTTGCCGAAGGAGCCCTCGAGCGTGTCGTGACCTTCGCCGCCATAGAGGCTGTCGCTCGACATCTGCTTGGCGGCGCGCCAGTCCTCGAAGGATCCGCGGCCCTCGGGGCCCTCATTGGTCAGCCATCGCACGTCGAGCAGGTCGTCGTCCGCACCGCCGACAAGGACGTTCGAGCCGTTGCCGCCGTGGAGCTTGTCCGCCCCCGTGCCCCCGATGAGGAGATCGAAGCCCGCTCCGCCCTGGATCGTGTCGGCGCCCGAGCCGCCGATGGCGATGTTGACGCCGTCCCCGGTGGCGATCCGGTCGTGGCCGCGACCGCCAAGGATCAGATCGTCGCCCGAAGTGCCCCCGAGCGTGTCGTCGCCGCGCCCGCCGTAGACAATGCCGATGCCCTCGCCCCCGGTGAGTATGCCGTCGCCGTCGTTCGTGATGACGACATTATCGGAATCGTCACGGATGAGGACGTTCAGTGAGGTGCCGCCGATCGCGACATTGAAATTGAGGTCCGAGCTCATGTCGTTTGTCCACCCTGTAAAACCCGTCGCGATCCACCCGGACCGCGCCCTCCGTCGCCGGTGTGCCCACCGTCTCAGATGACATCGGAGTCAACCCGCTTGCGGTATACGTGAAGTAAATCTTTCAAGTTTAAGGGTCTAAATCAGTTTCGATTTAAAACGAAAGTTTCCGAAAACCGTTAATATATTGCGGGAGCGAATTAAAGTTTCATTTACCCGTGTAGGGGCATTCAGGTGATCTGTGCTGCAGTCGCGCAGTCAATGCAGGAGGGGAGTATCCATGGCTACAATACCTGGAGGCGCATTCAATGATTTCATCTTCGGCACGTCCGCCGCGGATTTCATCATGGCGGGAGACGGAGCGGACACGGTGTTCGGCGGCAGCGGCGATGACGTGATCGACGGCGGCCGCGGCGACGATCTGCTGAACGGCGGAACCGGCAACGACACCATCCGCGGCGGCGAGGGCGAGGATCTGGTGATCGGCGGGACGGGCGACGATCTGCTGTTCGGCGACGCCGGGGCCGATACGCTGCTCGGGGGGGCCGGCGACGACCGGCTCGACGGCGGGGCCGGGGACGATCTGCTCGTGGGCGGGTCGGGCAACGACCTGCTGGCGGGCGGAGAGGGCCGCGACGAGCTTCTGGGAGGCACGGGCGACGACCGGCTCGAGGGCGGGGCCGGCGACGACGTGCTCTACGGCGAGCAGGGCGACGACACGCTCGACGGCGGGGCCGGAGACGACCGGCTCGACGGGGGTGACGGCGACGACGTCCTGTTCGGAGGGGCGGGCGACGACCTTCTGTTCGGCGGGGCGGGTGCGGACACGCTCGACGGCGGCAGCGGCGACGACATGCTCTACGGTGGCGCCGGCGACGACGTGTTCGTGTTCTCGGGCGGCGGCGACGTCGTGATGGACTTTACCGAGGGCGACATCCTGCAGATCTCGCGCGGGCTGGAGGGCGTCGCCCTCGAAACGGCCGATGACGTCGCGGATTTCGCGATCGATCTGGGCGAGGCCGGCACGCTGATCGACTTCGGCCAGGGGGACAGCGTGCTGTTGCAGGGCGTGTCCTACGACGATCTAGCGAGCGACTGGTCGCGCTTCATCACCGTCGTGTGAGCCTGAGCGGGCCGGCGGGACATCCCGCCGGCCCGGATACCGCCGAGCCTGATCCGCCAAAGAGGTGCCTTGCATGAACATGCGCGTCACGCCGCCGTCCCCCGCAGCGCTGCGCCTCGCGCCCCTTGCGCGGACCGGAGCGGGGACCGCCCGGGTCGCGCAGGCGGCCGTCATCCCCGTGGCAGAAGGCGTGGCGGCCCTGACGGTGGATCTCGGTGCCGGGGTCCGGATCGGGCGGGGCCGGATCGGCGGCGAGGTGGACGGTGCGAATTTTCCGCGCCCGGTGGTCTGCCTGAAGCTCGGACTGCGCTGCGGCGGGATCCGGCTCGTGGTTCTGATCGGACGCGCGGCGCCGGCGCTCGCGGGGTCGGCGTGCCGGATCGACCTCGACGGACGCACGGTGGCGGTCGTTGATCCAACCTGGCTGCAATCGCCGCTGCGCGAGCCGCTCGACCTGGTGCAGGGCCTGTCCGACGCGGGCCGATCGCGCCTGCTCAAGACATTCGCCACGACGGCGGCTTCGCTGTTCGGCGGCGGACGGGCGACGGGTTTCGGAGCCGCCCTGCGCGGTTTCGCGGGGCTGCTCGGGGCGCGCGAGGTGCGGCCTGCCACGGTCTGCGCGCTCGGGCTGTCGGGGCGGATCCTGAGTTACGTGCTGCCGGCGGATACCCCCGAGCCGGAATTCTCCGCGCTGATGGCCCTGTCGCAGGATCGCGTGGTGCGCCTCGCAGGGTTCGCTGCCGTCTGCGAGATGGGGCCGCGCGGGCGGATCCTGCATGTCCATGCCCCGCATGTGGCGGGGGCGGACGTGTTGATCGGCGCGGGCAGTGCGCCCCTGGCGCTGGGGCTCGGGTCCGAGGCGATGGCCCCGCGCCCGCTGGTGCCCTGGTTGCGGCGGCGCACGCCCCGGACGCAGGCCTGGGTCCTGGAGCGGGCGGTTGTTGCCGCGCCGCGGGATCGCGGGGCCGCGGCCCTCGTGCGCGAAATCGGTTGCGCCGGGGCGCCCGACCCGGAGCTGCGGGTGCGGCATCTGTCGCGTTCGGGCGGCGGGGTGCTGGTGCTGGGCGATCTGTCGGACCCGCAGGGCCTCATCGCGGGCGTGCGGCTGGAGACCGGAGGGGCTGCGGTCGATCTGGTCCCGGTGGCGGGCGTGGTCGCGGGCTTCGCGCCGCTCGGGGGGGTGGAGCGTCCGGGAGCGGTCTGCCGGGTGCGGCTGGTCTACGGGTCGGGGCGGATGCGCAGCGTCGGAGACTGGGCGCTCGCGGATCTGGGTCCGGAGATCCCGGACGGATTCGCGGCGATCGATCCGGCACGGGCCGCGCATGCACTGGCGCAGGCGCGGTTGCAGGCACCGTCCCCGATCCGGGTGCCGGGACCGGAGAGGATCGCGCCTGCGGTGAACCGTCCGGTGCTGAGCCTCGTGGTGGAGGCGGGATCCCGGCCGGACGTGCTGCGCGCGCGGCTCGCGATGCTGTTCGCCGAGCCCGGCATGGCCCGGGTCGAGGTGGTCCATCATGCGGCGGCGGAGGAAGCCGCGGCCGTGCGCCGGGTCCTGACCGAGGCGAGCGCCGTCTTCGGGATCGGCGCGACGCTGGTGGTCGTGCCGCGGGAGGCCACGCCGTCGCAGCGTCTCGGCGCGGCGCTGGGTGTCGTGCGCGGCGACGCGGCCCTGGTGCTCGGGGCGGATGTGTTGCCGGCGGAGGCCGGGTGGCTTGCGGTCTGGACGCGGGCGCTGCGCGCGCGGCGGGGGCCGGTGCTGCTCGGGGGGCTCGTTCTGACGCCGGAGGGCGCGGTGGGCTGTGCGGGCGGGGCGCTGGTGCGCCGCGGGGAGGGTCTGGTCGCGGACCGCCGCTGGGCGGGGCTGCCGCTCTGCGAGCTGCCGCCGCGGGCACGCCTGCCGACCGCGACCCTCGGTGTGCAGTGTCTGGGGATGAGGGGGCCAGCCATCGCCGCGTTCGTCGCGGCCGCAGACCGGTATCCGAGTGCGGATGTGGTGCTCAATGCCTGTGGGCACCGATTGCTTGCGGACGGTGCGCGGGTCGAGACCGCGCTGCGTGCCCCGTTCAGGCGCTACGGGGCGGCGGAGCCCCCGGGCGGGCTCGGGGCGGAGATCGAGGCGCGCGCGCTGGCGGCGCTGATCGCGGGCGACGTCTCCGGGGAGGATGCATGATGGACGAGATGCGGATACTCCAGATCGCGCATGATCATCCGGACTGGACGCGCGGAGGGACGGAGATCGTGGCCCATGCGCTGGCGCGGGCCATCGATGCCCGGCCAGGGACCAGTGCGCGGTTTCTGGCGGCAGCGACGAGCCTGCAGCGACCGGGGGCGGTGCCCGGCATCCTTCAGACGCTCGGTGACGACTTCATTCTGCCCACGGGGGCTTACGACCGGTTCACCATGCTCCGGGCAGACGGGGCCGCGTGGGTCTCGGCGCTGGAGCGGGTCCTCGCGACGGTGCGCCCGCATGTGGTGCACATGCACGGGCTGGACCGGATCGGGGCTGAGATCATCCCGGCGGTCCGGCGGCTGGCCCCCCGCACCCGGATCGTCCTGACGCTGCACGATTACCAGCTGATCTGCGCGAACGACGGCCTGCTCCTGACGGTGGCGGAGGGCGCGCGGTGTCCCGGGGCGCAGCCGGACCGGTGCCGGCGGTGCTTTCCCGGGATCGACGCGGCCCGGCACGCGATGCGGCACGCGCATCTGCTGGCGCTCCTGAGCCCGGTCGATCTGATCCTCGCCCCGAGCGCGTTCCTGCGGGCACGGTTTCTGGACTGGGGCCTCGGCGCGGACCGGGTGAGGCTGGTGCCGAATGCCGTGGACTTCGTGCCTGCGGTTCAGGGCGCGGCGCGGGTACGGCGCGACCGGTTCGCGTTCTTCGGCAACATCGCCGCGCACAAGGGGGTTTCGGTGCTGCTCGATGCGGCGGCGCGGATCCGGGCTGCGGGGGCGGATCTGCGGGTGAGCCTGCATGGCGGGCTCGGCTGGGCGGAGCCTGCGTTCCGCGAGACCTTCGCGGCGGGCCTCGCGGCGGCGGGGCCGGTGGCGCAGCACCTCGGGCCCTACGCGCGCGCGGATGTGGTCGAGATGATGGGGCGGACGGATTGGGTCGTGGTGCCGTCGGTCTGGTGGGAGAACGCGCCTCTGGTGATCGAGGAGGCCCGGATGGCGGGGCGGCCGGTGATCTGTTCGGGGATCGGCGGCATGGCGGAGATGGTCGCGGACGGCGTGGACGGCCTGCACGTGCCGCCCGGCGATGCCGCGGCGCTGGCGGAGACGATGATGCGGGCGGCGGAGGACCCGGAGCTTTGGACGCGGCTGGCCGCGGCCGCGCGCCCGCAGTTTTTTGAGCGCCATGTGACGGCGCATCTGGAGGCCTACCGCAGCCTGTTCGCCGAGGTGGCGGCGTGACCGCGCCGGACGGCGGCCCGTTCGGCGGGATGGAGGGCGGCGTCGTCCTTCTTCCGGGGACGCAGGCGATCCTGCTGCACGGGGGGCGGGCGCTCTTGCTGTTCGAGGGGGCGGACAAGCCGCCGCCGCGCCGTGGGCGCCTGTTCGCGGGCGGAGGCCATTCGGCCTGGGCGGCGGAATGCTGGCAGATGAGCTCCGGTCCCGCGACCGGATGGTGCGGGCTCGCGGTGCTCGACGTGCTGCCGCTCGCGGGCGCGGAGCTGCGCTCGGATGCGGAGGGCGAGACCCGGCGCTGGCGGATCGGCGCGAACCTCTCGGTCGACATCGCGCCCCACGCGCTCGCGGATCTGGTGCGCAAGGCCGGCGGCTGCGGGCGCACCGTGTTCGATTTCCTGGTGCGCCATCTGATCGAGGGACGGCCCGCCGACTGCGCCGAGGCGCAGGCGCATCAGGCGTTTGCGCGGGGGTTCTTTACCGCCGCTGCCGAGCGCGACGGGTTCATCGAGATCCTCGCCGAGCCCGAGTGCGGCGGGGTCTTGGCGCAAGGCTGGTCGCTATCCCTGCCGCCCGGAGCGGTCAAGCTCGCGAGCGTATCCGGCGATCTTGCGGTCCACGACGTCGAGGTCGCGCATTTCGAGCGCGACGACATCCTGCCGCCGGGGCGGGGTTTTTGTCTCTATGGCAAGGCCTGGAAGGTCGAGCGCATGGCGGACATCGACGCGGTATTCTTCGAGCGGGACGGGCGGCTCCTGCGGCTCGACGTGGTGTCGAGCACGGTCGTGCGTTTCGCCGAGGCGGCGGCCTCCGGGCACGTGGCCCACATGCTGCCACGCCTGGCGGGACCGGAGGCGACCCTGCGGGGGTTCAAGCGGATCTGCCGGCCGCGGTTTCACGGCGAGGACACGCTCAAGAGCACGACCCTGCCGATCGCCGTGGGCATCGACGCGCTGCTGCAGGCCCCGGACGGCGGGTTGCTCGCCATGGGGTGGCTGCTCGATCCCGCGCGACAGGTCGAGCAGGCGCTCATCAAGAGCACCGGCAACCTCTATGCCCAGTTGCACCTGAGTTGGGTGCGGCTGCCGCGCCCGGATCTCTGTGCGGGGTTCGCGGCCGATCCGCGGTTCGCGGGCCTGCTCGATCCAGAGGATGCGCTGTTCGGGTTCATCGCGCATGTGCCCGCACCGCGGGGCCGGGTGCGGGGCGCGCAGGTCTATCTGGAATTCGTGCTGCTCGACGAGACCTGCCTCTTCAGTCCGCTGACCGTCACCGCCTTCGAGAGCGGCGAGCGGCTGCCGCAGGTCCTCGCGGGGCTCTCGCCCAACGAGCCGGAACTCGCGCGGATCGTCGAGGATCACCTGACGCCGTTCCTCGCGAGCGTGGCCCCGAAGGCACCCGCCCTGACGCGCCGGGGCCTCGCCCGCCCGGTGCCGCTCGGGGCCGCGCGCGCGGAGGCGCCGGTGGCGGCCGTGATGCCGGTCGCGGGGCTCGCGGAGTTGCAGGCGGTGTTCGGGTTGCTCGCGGGGACGCCGGATGCGGCGGCCCTCGATCTGACGCTGGTCTGTCCGCGCGGCATCGCGGCCGATCTGGTACGGCCCCTGGACGCGGCGTTCCGGTTCTACGGGCTCGGCGGATCGCTGGTGATCGCCTCCGAGCGCGACACGCTGGCGGCAAGGCTCGACGCGGGCGTGCAGGCAACCCATGCGCCGCAGGTTCTGGCCTGGACGCCCCAGGCCCTGCCGAAGGCGCCCGGCTGGCTCGCGGCGCTGATGGTCGAGGCGGGGGATCTCGACGCCCCCGGTCTGCTCTCGCCCGCGATGACCTACGAGGACGGCTCGGTCTATCACGGCGGGCAGGGGAGGCTCGCCGCGACCGAGCCTTCGGAGGCGATCAGCGCCTTTGCGGGCTATGGCGGGCAGTGGCTGCCGAAGGGCGCGCTCTCGGCCGCCGCGACCGGGGCCGCGGAGATTGCACTTGTGTCGCGCGCCACCCTCGCGCGGGCAGGCGGGTTCAGCGGTCCGCTGTTCGGGGACGGGCTTGCCCATGTGGATCTCGCGGCCCGGCTGCGCGCGGCGGGGGCCGGGATCTGGTGTTCGGGGACGGTAGAGTTCTGGATGCTGGAGGAGCCCCGGCCCGGCGCGCCCACCCCCATTGCGGGCCTGATGCGCCAGATCGATGCGGCGCTCCTGCGGCGCCGGACCAATTCCCTAGGCGGAGACGCGACCCCATGAAGGCCCTGATCCTCAGTCATGCCCATCCGACCTTCTCCATCGGCGGGGCGCAGGTCGCGTCCTACAACCTCTTCGAGGGGCTGAAGGCCCAGGAGGGGTGGGACGCGCATTACCTCGCGGGCGTCGGCCCGCCCGTCGCACGCCACCGGGCGACGCCGCTGATGGCGGTGAACGGGGCCGCGGACGAGACGCTTTACTGGTCGGACGACTACGACTGGTTCAACCTCGGGGCGCGCAGGCTCGAGGATCTCATGGACCATTTCGAGCGCTTCCTGAGGGACTTGCAGCCCGATGTTCTTAATTTCCATCATGTCATGGGGTTCGGGGTGCAGGCGATCCGGGCCGCCCGGCGCGCCCTCGGGCCGGTGCCCATCGTCTTTACCCTGCACGAGTATTTGCCGATTTGCGCCAACCATGGTCAGATGATCAAGACGAAGTCGGGGGCCCTGTGCTCGCGCGCCTCGCCGACGGAATGCGGGGTGTGTTTCCCCGAGATCGGGCCTGCGAACCTCATGCGGCGGGAGGTCTTTCTCAAGAGCTTCTTCGCGGAGGTCGACGCGTTCGTGAGCCCGAGCCGGTTCCTGCTCCGGCGGTTCGAGGACTGGGGCCTGCCGCCCGAGCGGCTGGTGATGATCGAGAACGGCCTTGATGGTGGACGGTCAGCGCCGCCGCGTCCGCTCGCGGCGGGAGGTCGGCGCAACCGGTTCGCGTTCTTCGGGCAGCTCAACCCTTTCAAGGGTATAAAGGTGCTGGTGGAGGCCGTGACCCGCATTCCCCAGGAGGTCTGGGGCGACAGCGTGCTCTACGTCTTCGGCGGCAACCTTGAGCATCAGCCGGAGGAATTTCAGGCGCAGGTGCGGGAATTGTTCCGGATCGCGGGCCGGCGGATCCGGTTCATGGGATCCTACAAGAGCCCCGATCTGCCGAACCTGATGCGCGAAGTGGACTGGACGATCGTGCCCTCGACCTGGTGGGAGAATGCGCCGGTGGTGATCCAGGAGGCGTTCTTTCACGGGCGGCCCATCATCGCGAGCGACATCGGCGGCATGGCGGAGAAGGTGCGCGACGACATCGACGGGCTACATTTCAACGTCTCGAACCCCGAGAGCCTCGCGGAGGCCATGACGCGGGCGATCCGGGAGCCTGGCCTCTGGGACCGGCTGCGGTCGGGCATCCGGCCACCGACGACCGCCGAGGATGCGGGCCGCCAGCATGCGCGGCTGTTCGAGCGGCTGCTCGACCGGGCAGGCGGGCAGGCCGCAGCGCACGCGGCGATGAGGGTTGCGCGATGAGTGTGCCCGAGCCGACGCCGGCCTATGTCGAGGCGCGGCGGGATCTGCGCCGCGGGGCCGCGGCCGCGGCTTTCGTCGGGGTGTTCGTGAACATCCTGCATCTCGCGAAGCCGCTCTATACCATCCAGATCTTCGACCGGGTGATCTCGAGCGGCAGCTACGAGACGCTCATAGCCCTGACCGGGCTTGTGGTCATCGTCTTCGGGTTCCAGGCCGCGCTCGATTTCCTGCGCGCGCGGATGTTCACGGTGCTTGCGGGGCGGTTTGCCTCGCGGCTGGGGCGGCCGACTTTCGAGGCCGCGGTGGAGACGACGCTGCGCCACGGCAGCGGCGCCGCGGCGAGTGCGATGCGCGACCTGAGCGATCTGCGCAACTTCATCGCGAGCGGGGCCATCTCGCTGCCGCTCGATCTGCTGATGGCGCCATTGATGCTTGCGGCGCTGTTCCTGCTGCACCCGCTCTATGGGGCCATCGGTCTGCTGGGGGGGATCGTGCTCACGATCATCGCGGTCGCGACCGAGTTCCTCGCGCGCAGGCCCGCAGCCGTGGCGGCGGTTGCGTCGGGGCGCGTGCATGTGGAGACGGCCGCGGCCATCCGCAATTCGGAGGTGATCGCGGCCATGGGGATGCTGCCGGCAGTGGCGCGGCGCTGGCGGCGCAGCCAGACGGAGGCGCTCGAGACGCTGGAGCAGGGCCGGTCGGCCGCGAAGGCGCTGGCCGCCCTCGCCAAAGGCGCGCGCATGGCGCTCCAGATCGGGATCATCGCGGCGGGGGCGGTCCTCGTGATCGAGCGGGCGGCCTCGGCGGGGACGATCATCGCCGCGGCCGTGATCCTCGGGCGGCTTCTGATGCCGTTCGAGCAGCTGATCGACGGCTGGCGGCAATGGGTCGATGCCTTCGCCACGCTGGACCGGCTGCGCGGCGTGCTCAATCGCGGGGCCGCGGCGCGGTCGGCCACGCCCATCGCCATTGCGAGCGGGCGGTTGGTGGTCACGCGGCTCAGCTACGTGCCCGCAGGCCAGGACACGCCGGTGCTGCGTAACCTGAGCTTTCGCCTCGAGAGCGGCGAGATGCTCGGGGTCGTCGGGGCCTCGGGGGCGGGCAAATCGACGCTCGCGCGGATGCTCGTGGGGCTCTGGGCCCCGACCACGGGCGGGATCTATCTCGACGGACAGAACACCTATCTGCACGAGCGGGGGAGTTTCGGCGAGGCCGTGGGCTATTTGCCGCAGGACCCGCTGATTTTCGATGCGAGCGTGCGCGACAACATCGCGCGGTTTCGCGACTGCGACATGGCCGATGTCGTGGCCGCGGCCCGGATCGCGGGCGTGCACGAGTTGATCGGCGGCCTCGCGCAGGGTTACCAGACCCGGCTCGCGGATGCGGGCAGCCGGCTGAGCGGCGGGCAGCGCCAGCGGATCGCCCTGGCACGCGCGGTGTTCGGGGATCCGAAGCTGATCGTGCTCGACGAGCCGAATTCGAACCTCGACGCCGAGGGCGAGGCCGCCCTCGTCGAGGCGCTCGAGACCATGCGGCGGGGGGGGGCCACCATCGTGGTGATCGCCCAACGCATGTCGATCCTGAAACGGGCGGACCGGGTGATGATCCTGAAGGACGGAGCCGTCGCGCAGTTCGGCGACCGGGCGGAGATCCTCGCATCGCTCGCACCGGCGCGACCGGGCAGGGGGGCGGCCAGCCTGCCGCCGGCGCGCGAGGCCTTGGGATGAGCTCCGTGCAGGAGATCGGCACTTCCGACGTCGAGCCGGAGGCCCCGCGGCTGTGGCCGGTGTTCGTGACGGCGCTCGTCGTCATCGCCTCGATGCTGGCCGCGGCAGGCGGCTGGGGAATGTATGCCCGGCTCGACGCCGCGATCATCAGCCACGGGGTCCTCTTCGCCGAGAGCGAGCGCAAGAGCGTCGAGCATCTGGAAGGGGGGC
>JBBQYB010000075.1:0-15225 GCA_038209095.1 Rhodobacterales bacterium | reverse complement strand
CTCGCGCGGCAGGTGCGCCGGTAGGCTCGGACGGTCGGCCCGCGGTCTCGGCGCCTTGGCCGTCGCTGGTGGAAGCGTCACTTCAACCCGTGCGATGTCGGCGTTGAGATCATCGAAGCCGAGTTGCAGCTGGTCGTCGTCAAGACGCTCGGCGCGGCGGCCGAACTGGCTGCGCTGAAGCTTCTGGATGATAAGCCGGAGGCGTTCGATCTCGGCTTGTGCTTCGCTTAGCTTGGCGCGTTCGGCCGCCAGCACGCGCACTATCCGTTGCAGCGCATCCACATCATCTGGCAAAGCAGCGAGATTGATGTCCATGAGCGTGAAGTCTACGCTGACTCGCGCGCTTCCTCACTGACCACATGCATGTTGAGTCAATCAGCCGCAGCAGTTATCCCGCTACCGCCGGTCGCCACCGCTGTTCTGGCGCGCGCCAGTCCACGCAATCGATCTACAACGACAACTGCGCCGAGGTCAGCGACAGCGTCTCACCCAGCTCGACGTTCGGCGGCCACAGGAAGACGCCGTGCTCGAGCCGCTTGGTGAATAGGCAGAGTCCGGTTCCGTCCCAGAACACTATCTTTATGAGGTTGGCCCGATTGCGGCCCCGGAACACGAACAGGTGCCCCGAGAACGGATCTTGCCGCAGCACGCCCTGCACCAGCATGGCGAGCCCATCGATGCCCTTGCGCATATCTACGTAGCCTAAGGCCAGGTGCACCTTCACGCTTGGAGGAAGCAGCGTCATGACACGGACCTCTCAGCGTTAGATATTGCATCCGCGTCGGCGATCTGCACCGTGACGAATGCCAGAGCTGCCGCCGCTGCTAACTCCTGCTTCCATCGACGGAGAACGCGCCGAGCAATGCCATAACGGCGCGCCACCGCTGCGGCACTCGCGCCGGGCCGCGCCGCTTCCTCGAGGATCCGCTGTTTGTCTGCGTCGGTGAACCGGCGCCGATGTCCCTCACGCGGCCGCGGAACGATGGGGTCGGCCAACTGCGAGGAGGGATAAGTCACCGGACTAGAGGGAGGACTAACGAGCGGACTTAGGGGAGGACTTAAGGGGCCACGCCGATACAGAAACTTGCGTTCTGGCGGTTCCGGCTCGGCCTTGAACTGCGCACGCCAATTGCCGAAAGCCTTGAGCGGGACCCCCTCTGCCTCGCAATATTGCCGCTGATTCAAGTCACTACGCTTCCACGCCTCGTGATGCGCTCGCCAAAACGCGTCGCTCTGGCGCGTCCACGCTCGATGCTTCTCCGCCATCTCGCTCTCTCCATCTGAAAATCGACGAAGAGAACAGATCGTGTTCGTCACCTGCACAACAAGTGTGCGAGAAATGGACGCTTACTTCTGGTCGGTGAAATTCCCTGTTCCTGCGCCAGAATTCCCTGTTCCGCCAAAATTATTCCCTGTTCTGCTAAGTAGGGAATTCAGCTGAAAGTCTTTGAATTTGCTTGCATCTCAGCTCTGGAAATCTAACCAATCCGGCCATTCGACGAAATTCCCTGTTCTTTTCCCTGTTAGCAGGGAATATGGGGGGTAGAGACGGGTTCGACTTGAACTGCGTCCGCCACCATCTTCGCACCCTCCCGTCACCCCCCAACTGTCCGGGCCATGGCGCATCCACGACGCTGGCTAGTTGCGCTTATCGTTCTGCTGCTCGGCATTGGCGGCGCGGCGATGATATGGACCTTCCACGGCGTCATCAGCGCCGAGGCGCTGCAAGCCAGGATCGCCGGGCTCGGCGTCTGGGCGCCGATCGGCTTCGTGCTGCTGTACGGGGTTGCGACCGTCGCCATGGTGCCGGGCAGCCTGTTCGACCTCACCGGCGGCGCGCTGTTCGGGCCCTATCTCGGCAGCTTCCTCAATTTGATGGGCGGGACGCTCGGCGCCGCCTTGGCGTTCCTGGTCGGGCGCTATCTCGCCCGCGATTGGGTCGAAGCCCGCGCCGGGCGCCGCACCAGGGAGATCATGCGCAGCGTCGAGATGGACGGCTGGCAATTCGTCGCCTTCGTGCGGCTGGTGCCGATCTTTCCCTACAATGTGATGAACTATCTGCTCGGCCTGACGCGCATTCCGTTTCACCACTATGTGCTCGCCACCGTGGTGTTCATGGCGCCGTCGACGGCGGTCTATACCTATATCGGCGTGGCCGGCCGCGAAGCGATTGCCGGCGACACCAATAATCTGCGTTACGCTTTGCTCGCGCTCGGCTTGCTGGCGGCGATGCTGATGCTGCCGCGCTTCTACAAGCGGATGCGGCACCGCTAGGCCTCGACCGTCTGGCTGCGTTTGGAATGATCTTCCGAGATCATCATGTAGACGGCGGGCACCACGAACAGCGTGAACAGTGTCCCGATCGCTAAACCGCTGGCGATCACGAGGCCCATATTGAACCGCGACACCGCGCCCGCGCCGCTGGCGATAATCAGCGGCATCACGCCCAGCACCATCGCCGCGGTCGTCATCAGAATCGGACGCAGCCGGATTCCGCAGGCCGCTTCGATGGCTTCGCGCTTGGACTTGCCCTGCTGCTGCAATTCGTTGGCGAACTCGACAATCAGAATGCCATGCGTGCTGTTCAAGCCCATCAAGGTGACCAGGCCCACTTCGGTATAGATGTTGAGGCTGGCCCCGCCGATGCCGACGCTTATGAAAATAAGCGCGCCGGCGATCGACATCGGCACCGACACCAAGATGATGACCGGATCGCGGAAGCTTTCAAACAAAGCGGCGAGCGCGAGGTAGATGATGATGAGCGCAAAGCCGAACGTGACGACGAAGGCGCTCGATTCCTGAATATATTGCCGCGACAGCCCGCCGAAATCGACCGAATAGCCCTGCGGCAAGGTGCGCTTGGCGAGATTTTGCAAGAACGCCAAGGCATCGGCCTGCGCCACGCCCGGCGTGGTGACGCCCTGGATGGTTGCGCTGTTGAGCTGCTGGAAGTGGTTGATCGATTCCGGAATCGTTTTGGTGGTGATGGTCGCGATCGTCGACAGCGGTATCGGCACGCCGTTGACCGTGCCGACGTAATAATTGAGCAACTGGTCGGGATTGAGCCGGCTTTTCTGCTGTACCTGCGGGATGACTTTGTAGGAGCGCTGATCCAGGCTGAAATAATTGACATAGCCGCCGCCCAGCAGGCCGCCGAGGGCGGCGCCGACGTCGCTCATTTTCAGGCCGAGTTGCGCGGTCTTGTCGCGGTCGATCTGGACGATCGACTGCGGCGTATCGATCTTCAAGTCGCTGTCGAGGAAGATGAACATGCCGCTTTTGACGGCCTGTTGCAGGAAATCCTGCGCGACATCGTTGAGCCGGTCGAATGAATCGGTGGTCTCGAGCACGAATTGCACCGGCAATCCCTGGCTGCCCGGCAGCGGCGGGATCTGGAATGCCGCGGCGCGGACGCCGGCAATGCTGTTGAACTCCTCTTGCATCACCGGCTGCAGTTCGTTCGTCGTTTTCTTGCGCTGATCCCACGGCTTGAACACCATGCCGGCGATCGAGGTGCCGGGCGCATCGATCTGGAAGACGTGCTCGGTCTCCGGATGCTTGGCCATGATTTGGTAGATTTGCTTAGAATACATCAGCTTCTGTTGCAGCGTTGCGTTCGGCGCCGGCTGCGACGACGAAATGATGATGCCGGCGTCTTCCTGCGGCGCCAGTTCGTGTTTGGCGCCGGCATACAGAAAGTAGATGCTGCCCAAGACGATCACGGCAAAGGTCGCCGTCACCGGAATATAGCCGAGGCTGCCATGCAGCCAGCGCTCGTAGCGGCCGCGCAGCCGCTCGAACGTGCGGTCGATGAAGTCGGTCAGCCGTTCCTGCCAGCCGCTGCGATCTTCGTCGTGCGGCTTGAGGAACCGCGAACACATCATCGGCGACAGTGTCAGCGCCACCACGGCGGACACCGTCACCGCGCCGACCAGCGTGAAGGCGAATTCGGTGAACAGCGCGCCGGTCAAGCCGCCCTGGAATCCGATCGGCACATAGACCGCGATCAGAACGATGGTCATGGCTATGATCGGGCTGCCAAGTTCGCGCGCCGCGGCGATCGCGGCGGGGACCGGCTGCATACCTTCGTCGAGATGGCGGTTGACGTTCTCGACCACGATAATGGCGTCGTCGACCACCAGTCCGATGGCGAGCACCATCGCGAGCAGGGAAAGGAGGTTGATCGAATAGCCCAGGGCCAAGAGGACCGCGCAGACGCCAATCAGCGACAGGGGGATCGTCACGACCGGCATCAGAACCGACCGGAACGATCCCAGGAAAAGTAGGATCACGACCACCACGATGGCGATGGCCTCGGCGATGGTCTTGAACACCTCCTCGATCGACGCGCTGATGGTCTCCGTGGAATCGTAGACCATCGTGATCTCCATGCCTTCGGGCAGGGTCGCGTTGATCGAGGGCAGTTCGGCGATGACGGCCGCGGAGACCGTGAGTGGATTGGCGGCGGGCGTCGGGTATATCCCGATGAACGTGCCGCGCTGACCGTCAAAGGTCACGATGGTGTCCGAATTTTCCGCCGCGAGCTCGATGCGGGCCACGTCGCGCAGGCGCACGACCGCATCGCCCTCGGCCTTGAGCGGCAGGGCGCCGAAAGCCTCCGGGGTCTGAAGCGTCGATTCGAGCGTTATGGAATAGCTTGTGAACTCTCCTTCGGTCTGGCCCGGTGCGGACAGGAAGTTCGCGGCCTGGATCGCCTGGAGCACTTCGGAGGCGGTCACGCCGCGGGCCGCGAGCTGGAGCGGGTCGATCCAGACGCGCATCGCGTAGTTCTGCGCGCCGATGATCTCGATCTCGGCCACGCCCTCGATGGTCGACATGCGCGGGCGGATGACACGGTCGAGGTATTCGGTCAGTTGTTCGGGCGTCATGTTCGGGTTGAGCGCCGCGAGATACATCAGGGCGAAGGTCTGCCCGGTGCCTTTCACGATGATCGGATCCTCGGCGGCATCCGGAAGCTGGCCTGTGACCGACTGGACCTTGGACAGGACCTCGGTGAGGGCCACGTCGGGATCCGCCCCGAGTTTCATCTGGACGCTCACGACCGAGGCCGAGGGCCGGCTCTGGCTCGAGACGTAGTCGATGTTCTCGGTGGTCGCGACCGCGGCCGCGATCGGGGCCGTGATGAAGCCCTGGATCAGTTCGGGTGCCGCACCGGGATAAACGGTCGTGATGGTGACGACGGTCTCCTCGACCTCCGGATACTGGCGCACCGGCAAGCTGAAGATCGCCTGAAACCCGAGCAGGAGGATGAAGGCGGCAAGCACCGAGGACAGGACAGGCCGACGGATGAAGATCTCGGAAAAATGCATGCTCAACCTATTGCGTAGGGATTGCGGCCCCGAGAGTGACAGTGTTGTCGATGACGGCGCGCGATCCGCCGGACAAGCGGTTCTGGCCTGCGGTCACGATCCGGTCGCCTGCCTTCACCCCTTCGACGATCTCCACCAGGCCCAAGGATCGCCGCCCGACCGTGACGAAGACCTGCTCGACCAGATAGGGATCGTCCTCGGCCTCGCCGTCGGACTTGCGCAGGGCGAAGACGGAATCACCATAGAGGTTGGAGCTGACGACGGTCTGGGGCAGCGCGATCACGCCGGTCTCCTCCGGCAACTGGACCCGGACCCGCAGGAACTGGCCGGGATTGAGATCGCCCCCGGGGTTATCGACGCTGGCCCGCACGCTCACGAGACGGCTGTTGGGATCGATCTTGGGCTCGATACCGGTAATCACCCCGGAAAAGCTCAGGCCCCCGGCCTCGGACCCGACCTCCACCGGCATGCCGATGCGGATCAGCCGGACCTGCTGTTCGGCGACGGAAAAGTCGACCCGCATCGTGTCGAGATCCTGCAACGTGGCGAAGACATCCCCGGGCTGGACATATTGTCCGACGTCGACACGGGGAATTCCCATCACACCCCCGAACGGGGCCTCCAGCGCCTTTTGTTCGAGGATCGAGGTCAACCGGGTCACCTGGGACCGCGCCTCGGTCTCGCTCGCCTCGGCGGTCTCGACCGTGTTGGCGGCACTCACGCCGCGCGCCTGCAATTCGCGCGCCCGACCCAGTTCGGTCAGGCTCAGATCCAGCGAGGCATTGGCCGCCGCGAGATCCGCGCGTTCGACTTCGTCCCGGATCTGCACGAGAAGTTCCCCCTCCGCGACCCGGTCGTTGGCCTCGAATTCGACGCTCTGGACGATGCCGCCCGTCTCGACCGCGAGATCGACGCCGCGCGCGGCATTGGCCGTGCCGATGGCCTCCACGCCGGGGGTCCAGGTCATCGGTTCCGCGACGATCGCCGACACGGTCGCCGGCGGCGGCTGCATCCCGGCGAAGAAACCCGCGATCATGGTATCGCGAAACTGGTTGAACCCGACGATGCCGCCGACGAGCAGACCCAAGAGCACGACCGCAATGACAAGCCGCTTTATCATCCTCACCCGCCCCCGCCGGCCAGTCCCTGCGGCTCTCCCGCGATCGCCGCTTTCAAACTAAACGCGGACGCTGTACCGTCCGGACGGTAAAGTCAATTGGGTCGACCCTTGAGAGACCATCCCGCGACACCGAGGCAACCGGTTGCGACCCGAGCGCGCATCCTCGCCGCTGCCGAAGAGATGAGCGGAGAGGTCGGCCCGGCCCGGATCTCGATCGAGGCCGTGGCCGCGCGGGCGGGCCTGTCGAAGGGCGGATTGCTCTATCATTTCCCGAGCAAGCAGACCTTGCTGCGCGCGCTGGTGGCCGAGCATGTGGCGACGATCCGCGCGGGCATGGATGCCATCGCGCCGGAGGGCGCGCCCGCGGTGCAACGGGCACGGGCGTATTTGCGGACCGCCAGCGCGAAGCTTGCCGAGCCAACCGCCCGGCCCGGAATTTTCGCGGCCATCGCCGAGAATCCGGAGTTCATCGCGCCGATGCGCGCGTTTCGGGAGGAGATGCTCGACGTCGTTTTTGGGCGCTGTCCCGATCCAGTGCGGGCCAGGATCGTCTTTCTCGCGACCGAAGGGCTGATCCACGCGAAGCTGATTGATCCCCAGGCCTATGATCGCATGAACGTCGCGGAGATCTTCGCGAAGCTCGAGGCGATGCTCGAGGCGTGAGCGGGATCTTCTGGGTGGCCCGGCGGTCAGACGAGGCCGGCCGCGGCCAGCCGCAGCCGGCTCTCGACGACGTCGCGCTCCATCTGTGCTATCAGCGCGGGCACGCCCTCGTATTTGAGCTCGGGGCGCTGGAACGACACGAGGGCGACGGACAGGGACGCTCCATAAAGATCGCCCTCGAAATCGAGCAGGAAGACCTCGAGGTTCGGCGTGTTGACACCAAAGGTCGGTCGCTCGCCGAGGCTCGCGGCCCCGAGGTGCCGGCCGGCGAAAGGCCCGTCGAGCACGTCGACGATCACCGCGTAGACGCCGTAGCGCGGCCTGTGCAGATCCCCCAGCGCGATGTTCGCCGTCGGATACCCGAGGTCGCGGCCGCGCTTGTCGCCGTGCTGGACCCGGCCCTCGATCCGGTGCCAGTGGCCGAGCATCCGGGCCGCGTCGTCGGGCCTGCCGTCGCTCAGCGCGAGGCGGATCGCGGTCGAGGAGAAGTCGCCGTGACGGTCGGCGACGATGGGTGCAACCGTGACGCCGAACCCTAGCTCGGGGCCGAGACGGGCGAGAAAGTCTACCGATCCCGTCCGTCCCGCGCCGAACCGGAAGTCTTCGCCCGCCACGATCCGGCGCAGTCCCAGCGCCCCGGCCAGCACGTCCCGCACGAACCGCTCGGCGGTGAGCCCCGCCAGCTCGGCCCCGAAGGGCAACTCGTAGAGCCGTTCGACGCCCAGCTTTTCGAGCCGATGCGCCCGCGTCGGCGCATCCATGAGCCGGAAGGGCGGCGAGGAGGGGCTGAAGAACGCGCGGGGATGCGGCTCGAAGGTCACCACGCCGAAGGGTGCGCCGATCTCGACCGCCGCGGCACGCGCGATGGCCAGGACGGACTGATGTCCGAGATGCACGCCGTCGAAATTGCCGATGGCGACCGAGGCACCCCTGTCCTGCGCCTCGAGACCGCTCAGTCCATTATATCGCCGCATAGTCCCACTCCGGGACCACGGCCCCGCCCTGCGTCAGTCGAACTTCTTGCTCGGCGCAAGAACCAGCGCCTCTCCCTCGAGCACGACCGTATCGCCCACACGGCAGGCGCAGGCAAGTGTGACCCGCCGGCGCCCATGATCGATGGCGGCCACCGTCACGCTGGCTTCGACCCGGTCGCCCGGCCGCACAGGTGCCTTGAACTTCAGCGACTGGCCCAGATAAACGGTGCCGTGCCCCGGCAACTGTTCGCCGATCACCGCGGATATCAGCCCGGCCGTCAGCATGCCATGGGCGATGCGCCCGCCAAATATGGTGTCCTGCGCATAGGCGTCGTCGAGATGGACCGGGTTGTGATCGGTCGACAGCTCCGCGAACAGCGCGATCTCCCGGTCGCCGATGACCTTGGCGAGGGAGCGTGACATGCCGATCTCGAGGTCCTCGATGCAGATCGTGCCGATGGGCAGGTTGTGCTCTCGTCCGTCCAACATTGCGTCGCCTTCTTCCGGTCGTTTTGTGCAGTGCAGAAAACCTAGCTTAAAGACCGGTCTCCTGCAACATGTGTGCGCAATATCCGAAGGAACGGGTAGAGTTAATTGCAACAATCTTGCGCATCAACGCAGGAAGCTCAGTGCCATGCCCGGGCTGATGCGATGCTTCGCGACGAGTGCCGCAAGCCGTTCCGGATTCGGCCCACCGGTCTCGGACGTCGCCGTTTCCGCGGCTGCCAGCCCCCCCGTGATGAAGATCGAATCGAGGCTTTCCCCAACCGCGCCCGCGATGTCGGTGGCGATGCCGTCCCCGATGCACAGGATGTCTGCGTCCTCGACCTCGCAGTCGAATTCCTGCGCGAGCCTGCGCCGCGCCAGGGCATAGATCGGCGGATGCGGCTTGCCGAAGTAATAGACGGACCCCCCCTCGGCCTCATAGGCCTGCGCGATGGCCCCGGCACAAAAGAGGCGCCGATCGCCCACGTCCACGATGACGTCCGGGTTCGCGCAGAGCATCTTGAGCCCGCGATGCCGCGCCTCGAGCAGGATCGCGCGATAATCCTCCGGCGTCTCGGTCTGGTCGTCGAACAAGCCGGTGCAGACGATCCCCGCTGCCGCGTCGAGTTGCGTCCGCTCGATGTCCAGAGCTCGGCCCTGCGCATCCCTGAAGAAGGCGGCGTCTCGTTCGGGACCGATGTGATAGACTTTCTTCCCGAACGAGCCGTTTGCCAGCGCCACCTGCGCTGCGTCGCCGGACGAGACGATCAGATCCCAGCAACCGCGCGGTGCACCCAAGGCATCGATCTGATGGGCCACACCGTCCGAGGGTCGCGGCGAGTTCGTCATCAGGACCACGAGCCCGCCGCGTTTGCGAAACCGCTCGAGGGCGGCAACCGCATCCGGAAACACCTGCCGACCGTCGTGGAGGCACCCCCAAAGATCACAATAGAGCACTGAATAGGCCGGGGCGACCTCGTCCAGGGTCTGAATGATGCGGGTCATCTGTCGTCAGTGCCTCCTGTTCGGACGGATCGACATAGGGCAATCCGGTCCGACTGGCAAAGCCCGGGGAAACGCGCGTCGGCGGCAAGCGCATCTTGACAGGGGACGAGCATCTTCATACCTACGGGTCGCGTTGGCACTCATCGGTGGCGAGTGCTAACAGAGACCAGAGCCACCGCAGGTTGGAACGCAACTAAGGAGCGACTTCCATGCACTTTACCCCCCTTCACGACCGCGTGCTCGTTCGTCGTATCGAAGGCGAAGAGAAGACTAAGGGCGGTCTGATCATTCCCGACACCGCCAAGGAGAAGCCGTCCGAGGGTGAGATCATCGCCGTGGGCCCCGGCGCGCGTAAGGATTCCGGCGAGCTGATCGCGCCGTCCGTCAAGTCCGGCGACCGCATCCTGTTCGGCAAGTGGTCCGGCACCGAAGTCAAGATCGAGGGCGAAGATCTCCTCATCATGAAGGAATCCGACATCCTCGGGATCATCGCGACGGACGCCGCCGCGTCGAAGGCTGCCTGAGCCACGCGTTCGATCAGCTGACGTACCACGAAATTCTCTAGGAGCACCGAAATGGCCGCTAAGATCGTAAAATTCAACACGGACGCGCGCAACCGCATGCTGCGCGGCGTCGATATCCTGGCCGACGCTGTGAAGGTGACGCTGGGGCCCAAGGGCCGCAACGTCGTCATCGACAAATCCTTCGGCGCACCGCGCATCACGAAGGACGGCGTCACCGTCGCCAAGGAAATCGAACTTGAGGACAAGTTCGAGAACATGGGCGCGCAGATGGTCCGCGAAGTCGCGTCCCGCACCAATGACGAGGCCGGCGACGGCACAACCACCGCCACGGTTCTGGCCGCGTCGATCATCCGCGAGGGCATGAAGTCGGTCGCTGCCGGCATGAACCCGATGGATCTCAAGCGCGGCATCGAGCAGGCCGTGACCGTCGTTGTCGAGGCCATCAAGGCGCAGGCACGCACCGTGTCCGGCACCGAGGAAGTCGCCCAGGTCGGCACCATCTCCGCCAACGGCGAAGCCGAGATCGGCCGCCAGATCGCGGATGCGATGCAGAAGGTCGGCAACGAGGGTGTCATCACCGTCGAGGAGAACAAGGGCTTCGAGACCGAGACCGAGGTCGTCGAGGGCATGCAGTTCGACCGCGGCTACCTCAGCCCCTACTTCATCACCAACGCCGACAAGATGATCGCCGACCTCGAGGACGTCGTCATCCTGCTGCACGAGAAGAAGCTCTCGTCGCTCCAGCCGATGGTGCCGCTGCTCGAGTCCGTGATCCAGAGCCAGAAGCCGCTCCTGATCATCGCCGAGGACGTGGACGGCGAAGCCCTCGCGACGCTCGTCGTGAACAAGCTGCGCGGCGGCCTGAAGGTCGCGGCCGTCAAGGCGCCGGGCTTCGGGGATCGTCGCAAGGCGATGCTCCAGGACATCGCGATCCTGACCGGCGGCCAGGTCATCTCCGAGGACCTCGGGATGAAGCTCGAGAACGTCGGAATGGACATGCTCGGCAAGGCCCGCAAGATCTCCATCACCAAGGACGAGACCACCATCGTCGACGGTCATGGCGAGAAGGCGGAGATCGAGGCGCGCGTCGCCCAGATCCGCGCCCAGATCGAGGAAACCACGTCCGACTACGACAAGGAGAAGCTCCAGGAGCGTCTGGCGAAGCTCGCCGGCGGCGTGGCGGTGATCCGGGTCGGCGGTGCGTCCGAGGTCGAGGTCAAGGAGCGCAAGGACCGCGTCGACGACGCGCTCAATGCGACCCGTGCAGCCGTCCAGGAAGGCGTCGTCGTCGGTGGCGGCGTGGCGCTGGTCCAGGCCTCCAAGAAACTCGCCGGCCTGACGGGCGAGAATCCCGACCAGACCGCAGGCATCGCGATCGTTCGCAAGGCGCTCCAGTCGCCGCTGCGCCAGATTGCGGAGAACGCGGGCGTCGACGGGTCGGTCGTGGCCGGCAAGGTCATGGAATCCGATGATCCGGCCTTCGGCTTCAACGCGCAGACCGAGGAATATGGCGACATGTTCAAGTTCGGTGTGATCGACCCGGCCAAGGTCGTGCGGACGGCCCTGCAGGACGCGGCTTCGGTCGCGGCGCTGCTCATCACCACCGAGGCGATGATCGCCGACAAGCCGGAGCCGAAGGGCCAGGCCGGCGGCGGCGGCGGCATGGGCGGAATGGGCGGAATGGGCGGCATGGACGGGATGATGTAATCCCGGCCTCTCAGGCCATGTTCTGACGAACCGGTCGGCCCCCCTGGTGGGGGCCGATTGCGTTCCGGGGGTACGGGATCCGGGGCGTTTTTGAACGATGAGAGCATCCGTCCGGATTTGTCCACGCGTGGACAAACGGTCAAACGATTGATTTCATTCAATAAGATGAGAAAGATTTACCGGATTGAAAGCTGTGTTAACGGCGGCCGCGCGCGCGTTCGAAGACGCCCGCCCGAGCCATGCCGTTCGGGTCACTCCGCCGCGATCGCCCCGGGCCTCCGCATCTCGGCCGTGTCGAAGAAAGCCAGCAGGCGCCGCAGTTCGGACGACCGCCGGCTGAGTTCCTCGGCCGAGCCCATGTTGAGGGAAGCCCGCGCCTGGTTTTCCTGCGTCGTCCGGTCGAGTTCCGCCGTCGAACTGGAGACCGATTCGACGGCGAGCGCCTGTTCGACGCTCGCGGCGGTGATCTCGTCCACCTTGGCCGAGACGGTCGAGATTGATTCGACGATGTCCTCGAGTGCGGAGCCCGTCGCCGCGACGAGCTGCACGCCGGTCGAGACGTTGGACGAGGCGACCTCGATCAGCTTGCGGATGTCGCTGGCCGATTGCGCCGAACGCTGCGCGAGATTGCGGACCTCGGAGGCTACGACCGCGAAGCCCTTGCCGGCGTCGCCGGCCCGTGCGGCCTCGACCGCGGCGTTGAGGGCAAGAAGATTCGTCTGGAACGAGATCGAATCGATCACCGCGACGATGTCGCTGATCTGGCGCGAACTGCCGCTGATCAGCTCCATCGCCTCCGCCGTCTGTCCGACGACCGCCCCGCCCTTGACCGCCCGGCTCGAGGCGTCCCGCGACAGCGTCAGCGCGTTCTTGGCGCTCTCGGCGTTCGAGCGGACCGTCGCCGTGATCTTCTCCATCGTGGCGTTGTTTTCACGGAGTGTCGCCGCCTGGCGGTCGGAGCTCTGGGCGACTTCCGCCGCGTTCGAGGAGAGCTGATCGGCGGCGAGCTTGATGGCCGTCGCCGAGCCGGCGACCTCCGCCATGATCTCCTGGAGCTTGCCGGACGTCGCGTTCACGCTGGAGGCCAGCGCCCCGAAGGCCCCCGTGTACTGGGCGGACATGCGCCGGTCGAGCGAGCCGCGCGACATGGCACCCACGACCGACACGGCCTCGCCCATGGCGGTCTCGAAGGTGTGCATCAGCCGGTTCAGGTCTTCGGCCAGCGCATCGAGCACCGGATCCTGCCTGTTGGCGGGAACCCGCCCGCTGAGGTCGCCGTCGACGGCGCGCTGGACCACCGCACCGAAGCCCGAGGCCACGTGATCGAGCATCTCGGAGCGGGACCGTACCGCCTCGGCCTCGAGGCGTGCGCGCTGTTCGAGATCCGCCGTGCGGCGTGCCTCGCTCGCGGTGCGGAAATGGATGAGGGCCGCCCCCATGCGGCTGATCTCGCTGCGCCCGCCTAAGCTCGGGATCTCCACGTCGTCCTCGCCCCGCGACAGCTTGTCGAGCACCAGGATCATCCGGCTGAGCGGCCCGCTGATGCTTCGGTCGACGAGGAGGCAGACCACGCCCGCGATCAGGACCGACAGGGCCACGGCCCCGACGATCAGATAGGTGAACCCGCCTGCCGAGGCGCGCACCTCGGTCGCGAGCACCGCGTTCGTCGCCTCCTGCAGGTCGATGAAAGTGTTGATCCGCTTTAGCCAGAGGTCGAAATTCGGCCGTGCCGCGGCTAGTGCCGCGCGTGCAGCCGGATCGCCGGCCTGCTGCAACGCCACGATGCGGTCGATCTGCGGCAACGTCAGCGCCTCGATCTCGCGGATCGTCCCGAGGATCCGGACGTCTTCGGGCGTCATGACCGCGGCCATGGCGTCCAAGCCGGCGGCCGCTTCGGCGTAGAAGGCGGCGAGCCGGTCGATCTCCGCGAGGACAGGGGCAAGCTCCGTCGTCGGCACCAGCACGACGTCGCGTGCGGCGATGGCGCGGTCGTGCACGCTGCCCCGGAAGTTGATCGCGAAGCGCTGCTTGACCGCATTGACGTCGTTCACGGTGGCGAGCGTCTCGCTCATCGCACCGACCCGTGCGGTGGCAAGCCAGCCGACCGCGACCAAGAGAGCCAATGCCACGCTCACGGACAAAAAGAGCCGCCCGCGCAAATTCATACTCTGTAGCATTTTCAAGTTCCCGCCCTAATATTTCGTCGGCCATTAGGCTAAAATTCGTAAGAGAGTCCTAAGACCGGCGGGCGGGTGCCAAGGTCCGGCACCCGTCGATGCCGGGCGAAAGGCGGTGTCTTGTGCGCGCAGGGGGACTTGCATCGCCGGTGCCGGCGGCGTATCTGCCGGACTGCATGCCGGCCCACAGGGGTGTAGCTCAGTTGGTAGAGCATCGGTCTCCAAAACCGAGGGTCGAAGGTTCGAGTCCTTTCGCCCCTGCCAGCATGCAAGATCGAGGAGTGAGCGCGTGGCCCGGACCAATCCGTTGCAATTCATCCAGCAGGTCCGCGCGGAAACCGCGAAGGTGGTCTGGCCGAACCGGCGCGAGGTGACGCTGACCACGGTGATGGTCATGATCATGGCGACGGTCTTCGCCACGTTCTTCTTTCTGGTCGACATGCTGATCCGCTTCGGGCTCGAGACCGTCCTCGCATTGTCCTCTTGATCCCGCCGCCCGTGGGGCGTATTGGGGCGCTTCTCATCGATTTGGGGAGCGTTGCGATTCGTTGTTCGCGTCCCGTCTTTTTGGGCAAGTGCCGCGGAGGCGGACGGAATTTCGGAGCGGGGAACCCCGCCCGCGACTTGAGGTGAAGAGCACTATGGCGATGCGCTGGTATTCGGTGAGCGTTCTGTCGAACTTCGAGAAGAAGGTGGCGGAATCCATTCGCGAGTCGGTGAGCCAGCACGGGTTGTCGGAGGAAATCGCCGAAGTCCTGGTGCCGACGGAAGAGGTCATCGAGATCCGCCGCGGCAAGAAGGTGCAGACCGAGAAGCGCTTCATGCCGGGTTATGTGCTGGTGAAGATGGAGATGACCGACCGGGCCTACCATCTGATTAACAACACCAACCGCGTGACCGGGTTCCTCGGGCCGCAGGGCCGTCCCTCGCCGATGAAGGACGACGAGGTGGCGCGGATGGTGAGCCAGGCGGTGGAGGGGACCGAGCGGCCGCGCTCGACGATCACCTTCCAGACCGGCGAGCAGGTGAACGTGACCGAAGGTCCGTTCGAGGGATTCGCAGGCATGGTCGAGGAGGTCGATCCGGCCTCGAACCGCCTGAAGGTGTCGGTGTCGATCTTCGGCCGGGCGACGCCGGTGGAACTGGAATTCACGCAGGTCGCCAAGGCTTCGTGAGTATCGCCGCGCGGGAGGCGGGGGCGGCGCGCCGCGCCTGCCGTACCGCGCTATTGGACGCTCA
>JBBQYB010000074.1:0-16282 GCA_038209095.1 Rhodobacterales bacterium | reverse complement strand
TCGCACGCGCGGACTTCCACGGGGCCTGGGTGGACTGGCGCGGACCCTGAGGCCCGCGCCCGCCCGTCATTTCAGATGGTGTACCGGGCCCATGCCATAGACCGGCGTCGCAATCCCCACCTGCCGCGCCTTGAGTTGCAGCGACAGGAACTGCGAATAATGCCGCGACTGGTGCAGGTTGCCGCCGTGGAACCACAACCCCTCTTGATGGGTCGGTTTCCACATGTTGCGCTCCTCGCCCTCCCAGGGACCGGGATCCTTTGGCGTGTCCGACCCGAGCCCCCAGACCTTGCCCACCTTGTCCGCCATCTCCTGGCTGACCAGATCCGCGACCCAGCCGTTCATCGACCCGTAGCCGGTGGCATAGACCACCAGATCGGCGGGCAGCTCCGTCCCGTCCTTGAGCACCACGGATGTCTCGGTCAGGTGATCCACGTCCGATCCCGCCTTGAGCTTGATCTTCCCGTCGATGATCAGCTGGCTCGCACCCACGTCGATGTAATACCCCGAGCCGCGCCGCAGGTACTTCATGAAGAGACCCGTGTCGTCCGCGCCCCAGTCGAGCATGAACCCGGCCTTCTCCAGCCCCTCGTAGAACGCGGCATCCTCGACCCGGATCGTGTCGTAGATCGGCTTCTGGAAGGTCGGCAGCAGATCGTAGGGAATGGAGGCGAAGATCAGATCCGCCTTGTCGGTCGTGACGCCCGCGGCCACCGCCTCCTCCGAATAGAGCGCGCCGAGCCCGTGCTTCATCAGCGGCTCCGAGCGCACGATATGCGTGGTCGACCGCTGGACCATGGTCACGTCCGCCCCGCCTTCCCAGAGTGCGGCACAGATGTCGTGGCTTGAATTGTTCGACCCGATCACCACGACCTTCTTGCCCTTGTATGCGTCGGGGCCGGGGTGCGTGGACGAGTGCTGCTGCTCGCCCTTGAACACGTCCTGGCCCTTGAACGTCGGCCAGTTCGCCTTGGCGGACATGCCCGTCGCGAACACGAGATGCTTCGGGCGCAGCACGACCTCCTCGCCGTCGCGCGTGACCCGCACCTCCCACTCGCCCCGGGCCGCGTCGTAGCTTGCGCTTTCCGCCGTGGTCGAGGACCAGTAATTCAGCTCCATGACCTTGGTATACATCTCCAGCCAGTCGCCGATCTTGTCCTTCGGCGCAAAGACCGGCCAGTTCTCCGGGAACGGGATGTAGGGCAGATGGTCGTACCAGACCGGGTCATGCAGACACAGCGACTTGTAGCGGTTGCGCCAGCTGTCGCCGGGCCGCGGGTTCTTCTCGATGATGATCGTCGGCACGTCGAGCTGGCGCAGCCGCGCCCCGAGGGCGATGCCGCCCTGCCCGCCGCCGATGATCACCACATAGGGCTGGACGCTGTGCCCCAGCGTCTCCACCTCCGCGGCGCGCGCCTCCGCCCAGGTCTTGCGATCCGGATCGGCGGTATGGGCGACACCCTGCCGCCGGTTGGTCCCGCGGTGCTCCTCGTGGCCCTTGATCTCGCGCAGCGTCGTCAGCAGCGTCCAGATCTTGCCGTCGCGCAGTCGCACATGGCCGTGGCCGCGCCCGGTCTCGGTCTCGAAGTCGATCCAGGCCTGCAGGAACCCGCCGCCGTCCTCCACCATCTCGCCGGGGGTCACCGTGAAGCCGCGGGCGTTGACGCGCCCCATCTGCGCCTCCAGCATGTCGACGATGGCGGGCCGTCCCTCCATCGTCTTGACGTTCCAGGTGAAACTGACCAGATCGCGCCAATAGCCCTCGGGCTCGAACAGGGCGGCCACCGCTTCGGCGTCACCAGCCGCGAGCGCCGCGTTGAGATCGGCCAGAACCTGCGCTACCGCCGCATCATGCGTTTGATCGAGCATACGTGTCCTCCGTGGTTTTTGATTGTCCGGGCGCGAGGGCCAGAGGAGCAATCCTGACGGATGCGCCCGTACTGTCCACGCGACCAAAGTCGTAGTCCAATACGGAAAGGGCGCCCCGAAGGCGCCCCGTCCAGATCAATCCTTGCGGAAAAACTTCTTCTCGCGTGGCTTGCCGTCCCAGCCGGGCTTGCCCCGCGGCTTGTCGTCGCGCGGCGCGTCCCCCCGCGGCGCGTCCCCCCGCGGCGTATAGGGCTTGGACCCACCCTCGCGGTCGCCCCGCCAGGGCTTGGCGCCGGCTCCGCCCTCGGTGCGGGCCGGCCGGTGGTCGTCCTCGCGGTGCTCCCACTTCTTGAGCAGCCGGGCGTTGAAGCTGTCGCGCCCGATCTTGCCCTCGTGGCACCAGACGCAGCCGACCGTGTCGCCCTCGACGGTCTCGACCGCCATGCGCATCGACCCGGCCGTGAGGACCACGAGATCCCCGATTTGCAGATTTTCCATAACGTGACGTGCTTTCCATCGCGGCCCGCGCGACGCGGGCACCCCTGTGAGGACCGGCTTTTACGCCCCGGACGCGGTCAGGGCAAGCATCCCCCCGCGTCAGAGATCGGCCCCGAGCGCCTCCGCCACTGTAAAGATGTCCTTGTCGCCCCGCCCGCACATGTTCATCACCAGAAGCGTCTCGGGCGGCATGGCTCCGGCGATCTTCGTCACATGCGCCAGCGCATGGGCGGGCTCCAGTGCGGGGATGATGCCTTCGGTCACGCAACTAAGCTTGAACGCCTCCAGCGCTTCCACGTCGGTCACGCTCACGTATTCCACCCGCTCCATGTCGTGCAACCAGGCGTGTTCCGGCCCGATGCCCGGATAATCGAGCCCCGCCGAGATCGAATGCCCCTCCAGGATCTGCCCGTCCGCGTCCTGAAGCAGATAGGTGCGGTTGCCGTGCAGCACGCCGGGTCGCCCGCCGGTCAGCGAGGCCGCGTGCTCCATGCGGTCGTCCACGCCGTGACCGCCGGCCTCGACGCCGATGATGCGCACCGACCGATCGTCGAGGAACGGATGGAACAGCCCCATGGAGTTGGAGCCGCCGCCGATGCAGGCCACCAGAACGTCGGGCAGCCGCCCTTCGCGCTCCTGCATCTGCGCGCGGGTTTCTTTGCCGATGATCGACTGGAAATCCCGCACCATGGCCGGATACGGATGCGGGCCCGCCACCGTGCCGATGCAATAGAACGTGTCGCGCACATTGGTCACCCAGTCGCGCAGCGCCTCGTTCATCGCGTCCTTCAGCGTGCCGCGCCCGCTGGTCACCGGCACCACCTCCGCCCCGAGCAGCTTCATGCGAAACACGTTCGGCTTCTGGCGCTCGACGTCCGTCGCCCCCATGAAGACGACGCATTTCAGCCCGAACCGCGCGCAGACCGTCGCCGTGGCCACACCGTGCTGGCCTGCGCCGGTCTCGGCGATGATCCGGGTCTTGCCCATGCGCCGCGCGAGCAGGATCTGGCCCAGCACGTTGTTGATCTTGTGCGCGCCGGTGTGGTTCAGCTCGTCGCGCTTAAGATAGATCTTGGCGCCGCCGAGCCGCTCGGTCAGGCGCTCGGCATAATAGAGCGGGCTCGGGCGGCCGACGTAATGCTTCCACAGGTCATCCATTTCCGCCCAGAATGCAGGATCGTCCTTGGCGGCGGTATATTCCGCTTCCAGGTCGAGGATCAGCGGCATCAGCGTCTCGGAGACGAACCGCCCGCCGTAGTCACCGAACCGGCCCTGCTCGTCGGGGACGGTCTTGAAGGAATTGGGCTGGTTGATCGTCATGGCGCGGGCTCCTCGGGTCGGGTGGCACCGTCCTAGCGCGGCACCGGCGCTCCGTCGACGGCGAAATCCGCGCGGACCCCGCCCGGCTCAGACGGTCTCGGTCATCCGCGCCGCCGCCACGAAGTCCCGCATGAGGCCCGCGTCCTTGAGGCCGCGGCCAATCTCCACGCCGGAGGAGACGTCCACCTGCTCCGCCCCGGTCAGCCGCACCGCCTCCGCCACGTTCTGCGCCGTCAGGCCGCCAGCCAAAAGCCAGGGCACGGGCCAGCTGCGCCCCTCGATCAGCCGCCAGTCGAAGGCCACGCCGTTCCCGCCGGGCAGGGGGACCTCCTTCGGCGGGCGCGCATCGATCAGGAGCATGTCGATGGCCCCCGCATACTCCGGCAACCCGTCGAGATCGCCTTCCTCGGCGACGCCCACGGCCTTCATGACAGGTCTGCGGAATTTATCGCGGATCTCGGCCGCCCGCGCCGGGCTCTCGGAGCCGTGCAACTGGAACACGTCGATCGGAATCGCCTCGACGATCTGTTCGAGCATTGCGTCGCCCGCATTGACCGTCAGCGCCACCAGCGCAAGATCTTCCGGGCGGTCCGCGGCGATCCACTGCGCGTCCGCGAGCGACAGATGCCGTGGCGAGGGCGGAAAGAACACAAGGCCGCCATACGCCGCGCCCGCTGCGGCCGCTTCGGCCAGATCGCCCCGGCTCCGAAGCCCGCAGATCTTGACGCGCATTCCCGTCCGCTCAATTTCGCAGCAGGGTCAGCACGTCGTCCTCGCCCTTGCCGGTCTCCTTGCGCAGCCGGCCCACCTCGCGCGACAGGGCGGCCGCCTCCCGGGATTTGCGCGCAGCGCGCTTGCGATGCTTGTACTCGCGCAGCCATTCGAGGACATAGCCGAGGATCAGCCCCGTCAGGATCGACAACAGCCCCACCGCATAGAGCGGCACCGTGATCGACCCCTGCCCCAGCGGCGAGAGCCCGGCCGGCAGAAGCTGGAGCGTCACCAATTCGCGGTTGGCGACGGAGAAAACCACGATCACGATCAGGATCACGGCGAGCAGGATAATCTTGAAGATCCGCATCGGACACCCCTTCCGTTCTGCGCAGGCTCAGGCTTCGTTCAAACGGTCGCGCAACAGCTTGCCCGTCTTGAAGAACGGCACGTATTTCTCTTCGACCTCCACGCTGTCACCGGTGCGTGGGTTCCGTCCGATCCGCGCATCGCGCTTTTTTACCGAAAACGCCCCGAAGCCGCGCAACTCGACCCGGTGCCCCGCCGCCATCGCCTCGATGATCTCGTCGAACACCGTGGCCACAATCCGTTCCACGTCCCGCTGGAACAGATGCGGGTTCTCGTCGGCGATCTTCTGGATCAGCTCGGATTTGATCATGCCAGCTCCCCCCGTCTTTGCGCGAAGACACGTCGTCTCCCGCATACTGGCAGGATTCAAAGGCCGAGGGAATAGAGCTTTGGCCCGGTCAGGGCAGATATTTCCCCAAGAATTCCGCCGCTTGAGAACACCCGGCCGACGATGCGCTCGAATACCGTGGTCTCGGTTTCCACCGCCCAGTCGAGCACCGGAAGCTCCGCCAGCGTCGCGTCACGCGTCTCTAGCCAGGCCCGCGCCTCGTCCTCGCCGCCGATCTCGTCGATCAGCCGGCTCTCCAGCGCCAGCCGCCCGGTAAAGACCGCGCCGTTCGCCACCGCATCGAGATCGGCCCCGATCAGCTCGCGCCGGTCGCTCACCAGCCCGCGAAACCACGCATAGCTGTCGGCGATCAGCGCCTGTTCCACCGCGCGGGCCGCCGGATTGGTCGCGCGGAACGGCGAGGGCTCGGCCTTCAGCTCGGACGAGCGCACGGTCTGCACTGTCACCCCGAGCCGCTCGATCAGCCCCGTCAGATCGGGATATTCGAGGATCACGCCAATCGATCCCGTCAGGGTATTGCCGCGCCCCACCACGTGATCGGCTGCAATGGCCGCGATGTACCCGCCCGAGGCCGCCACCTCGCCGAGGACCGCCACCACGGGTTTCACCGCCGCGATCTTGCGCAGATCCTCGAACACCGCCTCCGAGCCCACCGTGGTGCCGCCCGGGGAATTCACCCGCAGGATCAGCGCCCGGACGCTGTCGCGCTCCGCAAGCTCCGCCAGCAGTTCGCTGCGCAGCGTGTCGTCCACGATCACGCCCGACAGATCGTAGCGCGCGATATGCGCGGACCCCTCGCCCAGCTCGTCACGATAGGTCACGGCGCTGAGGATCAGCCCGAGGACCGCCGCAATACCGAAGCCCCACAAAAAACCGGAGCGGCGCCACTTGCGGCGCCGCTCCTCGTAGAAGTCCCGCTCGAGAGCGTCCACCGCGTCAGCCGTCGCGACGCTTCAGGGCCGCACCGAGGATGTCGCCGAGCGAGGCCCCGCTGTCGGACGAGCCGTACTGCTCCACGGCTTCCTTTTCCTCGGCGATCTCGCGCGCCTTGATCGACAGGCCCAGCTTGCGGGTCTTCGCGTCGATGTTGGTGATGCGCGCGTCGATCTTGTCACCCTTGGAGAACCGCTCGGGGCGCTGCTCGGAACGGTCGCGGCTGAGGTCGGACCGGCGGATGAACGACTTCATCCCGTCGTATTCGACCTCGATTCCGCCGTCCTCGATCGCCGTGATGGTGACCGTGACGATGTCGCCGCGCTTCACGCCCGACGTCGCGTCGACGAAGGGATCGCCCTCCACGACCTTGATCGAGAGCGAGATGCGCTCCTTCTCCACGTCCACGTCCGTGACCACCGCCTTGACCATGTCGCCCTTGCGGTAATCCTGGATCGCCTCCTCGCCGGAGCGGCTCCAGTCCAGATCGCTCAGGTGAACCATGCCGTCGATGTCGCCCTCGAGCCCGATGAACAGCCCGAATTCGGTGATGTTCTTGACCTCGCCCTCAACCGGCGTGCCGTTCGGATGGGTCTGGGCGAAGGTTTCCCACGGATTGCCCTGGGTCTGCTTCAACCCGAGGCTGACGCGCCTCTTCTGGCCGTCGATCTCGAGCACCAGCACCTCGACCTCCTGGGAGGTGGAGACGATCTTGCCCGGATGCACGTTCTTCTTGGTCCAGGACATTTCCGAGACGTGAACCAGCCCCTCGATCCCCGGCTCCAGCTCCACGAAGGCGCCGTAGTCGGTGATGTTGGTGACGCGCCCGGTGTGCTTGGAGGTGATCGGGTACTTGTCCTCGACCGTGTCCCAGGGGTCGGCCTGCAGCTGCTTCATGCCGAGGCTGATGCGCTGGGTGTCCTTGTTGATCTTGATGACCTGGACCTTAACCGTCTCGCCGATCCCGAGGATCTCGGAGGGGTGATTCACCCGCCGCCACGCCATGTCGGTGACGTGCAGCAGGCCGTCCACACCGCCCAGATCGACGAAGGCGCCGTATTCGGTGATGTTCTTGACCACGCCGTCGATCAGGTCGCCCTCGGCGAGGCGTGCCACGATCTCGGCGCGCTGCTCGGCACGGCTCTCCTCGAGGACGGCGCGGCGCGAGACGACGATGTTGCCGCGGCGGCGGTCCATCTTCAGGATCTGGAACGGCTGGGGCATGTGCATCAGCGGGCCCGCATCGCGCACGGGGCGCACGTCCACCTGGCTGCCCGGAAGGAACGCGACCGCTCCGCCCAGATCCACCGTGAACCCGCCCTTGACGCGGCCGAAGATCGCGCCCTCGACCCGGTCTTCCTTCTCGTAGGCCTTCTCCAGACGGTCCCAGGCCTCCTCGCGGCGGGCCTTCTCACGGCTGAGCACCGCCTCGCCCTTGGCGTTCTCGACGCGGTCGAGATAGACCTCAACGACGTCGCCCACCTGGATCTCGGGGGCCTTGCCGGGGGCTGCGAATTCCTTGAGATCGACGCGGCCTTCCATCTTGTAGCCGATGTCGATGATGGCCTGTCCCGCCTCGATGGCGAGGACCGTGCCCTTGACGACAGAACCCTCGTCGGGGGTTTCCAGCTCGAAACTTTCGTTGAGCAGGGCTTCGAAATCTTCCATTTTCGCCGCAGCGGACATCCAGTTCTCCTAATTCGGGTCTGACAGGCCTGGCGGTTGGTTCCGCCGGTCTTTGACACGCCGCCCGACGCGGCACTCCGGAAACAGGATCAGCGGCGCGGGCCTCGCCCGCCCCGTCCGAATCGACTTTCCACAAAAGCGACCGCCTCGGCGACGGCTGCGTCTATAGACAACTCGGTCGTGTCGAGCAAGAGCGCATCCGGGGCCGCCCGGAGCGGGGCCGTGGTGCGCTCCGCGTCGCGCGCGTCGCGCAGCCTCAGATCCGCGAGGACCGCGTCGAGATCCGTCCGCCCGAGCTCGGCCATCCGCCGGCGCGCCCGCACCTCGTCGGAGGCGGTGACGAACAGTTTCGCGTCCGCCGCAGGGCAGATCACCGTACCGATGTCGCGCCCGTCGAGCACCGCCCCGCCCTCGCGGCGCGCGAACGCCTGCTGGAACGCGAGCAGCGCCGCGCGCACCTCCGGCAGGACCGCCACCTTGGAGGCGGCCTGCCCCGCCCGCGCGCTGCGCAGGTCGTCTCGCCCGAGGTCCTCGGGCGTCAGCCGCCGCGCCAGTTCCGCCGCCCAGAGCGGATCGAGCACGCCCCGCCCGTCCGCGAGCGCCTGCACCCCCACCGCCCGGTACAAGAGCCCGGTTTCGAGATGCGCGAATCCGAAGGCCATCGCCACCGCCCGCCCGATGGTGCCCTTGCCGGCCGCGGCCGGCCCGTCGATGGCGACGGTGAAGATCATGGCCGACAGATCTCCGTGTCGTCCTGCGGTGCCTGGGGCAGGCCGTCGGCGATGTCGTAGTAATCCCCCTTGTCAGCGACAAAGATGTGGCCACGCAAAACGAGTCCGGTCGGGGCATGAAGCGTTCCCGCGGAGATCGCGATCCGTCCGCTACCGAACGCTTCCCAGAACAGGTTCGATCCGCAGACCGGACAGAACCCACGCCGGGCCTCCGGGCTCGACGTGTACCACCGCACCTCCCCATCGATCTTCACATCGTCCCGCGCGGCCCCGGTCGCGGCGACGTGGTGTCCCGAACTTCGCCGGCACTGCATGCAGTGACAGGCTACGACATCGCGCATGGCACCGCGCACGCCGTAGCGTACCGCCCCGCACAAGCAACCTCCGGACCGGACCTCCGTCATGCGTCGGTCTCCGCGCCGATCTCGGCACCAAGCCCGCGCATCAGATCCGCGAAATCCGGAAAGCTGGTGGCGATGGGGCTCGCGTCGTCCACGGTGATCGGGTCGCGCGCCGCGAGCCCGAGGCACAAGAACGCCATCGCGATCCGGTGGTCGAGCCGCGAGGCGACCGTGACCCCGCCCCGCACGCCGTCCGCGCCGCGCCCGTGCACGATCAGGAAATCCGGCCCCTCCTCGAGGGTGACCCCGCAGGCCTCGAGGCCGCGCGCCATGGCGTCGATCCGGTCGCTCTCCTTGACCCGCAATTCCGCGATCCCGCGCATCACCGTCACCCCCTCGGCGGTGGCGGCCAGCGCCGCGAGGACGGGATATTCGTCGATCATCGAGGCCGCGCGCTCGGGCGGCACCTCGATCCCCTTGAGCGGGCCGAACCGCACCACCAGATCGGCGACGGGCTCGCCGCCCTCCGTGCGCCGGTCCTCATACGCGATGTCGGCCCCCATCTCGACCAGCGTCTCGTATAGACCCGCCCGCGTCGGGTTGAGCCCGATCCCCGGCACCCGCACCTCCGAGCCCTCGACCAGCAGGGCCGCCACCACCGCAAAGGCGGCCGAGCTCGGATCGCGCGGCACCGCGATAGTCTGGGGCACCAGTTCGGGCTGACCGGTCAGGGTTATCTTGCGCCCTTCCGCCGTGATCTCGGTCGTGACCTTTGCCCCGAAGCCCGCGAGCATCCGCTCGGTATGGTCGCGCGTCGGCTCCCGCTCGATCACCACCGTCTCGCCCGGCGCGTTCAACCCCGCCAGCAACACCGCGGACTTCACCTGCGCCGACGGCACCGGCGTCGCATAGCGCACGGCCAAAGGCTCGCGCGCGCCCACCAGCGTCATCGGCAGCCGCCCGCCGCGCCGCCCGAAGGCCCGCGCACCGAACAGCGCCAGCGGATCGCTGACCCGCCCCATGGGCCGCGCCCGCAGGCTCGCGTCCCCGGTGAAGGTCGCACTAATGTCGCAGGTGGCCATCGCTCCCATGATCAGGCGCGCGCCGGTCCCGGAATTGCCGCAGTCGATAACGTCCGCGGGCTCGAGGAACCCGCCGACGCCCACGCCCCGCACCGACCAGGCCCCCGGCCCCTGCCGCTCGACCCGCGCCCCGAAAGCGCGCATCGCGGTCCCGGTATCGAGCACGTCCTGCCCCTCCAGCAGCCCGGTTATGCGCGTCTCGCCCACGGCGAGCGCGCCGAGGATCAGCGCGCGGTGCGACACCGACTTGTCTCCCGGGATCGCGGCGGTTCCCCGCAACGGGCCGCTCCGCCGCGCGCGCATCGGTATGGCCTGACCGTGTCCGGACATCGTATCCCCTCCTGGCTGGCCGCGACGCTTATCCAATGCCGGGCCCCCGGTCCAGCCGCAGGCAGCACCCGGCCTCAGAGCCTGCGAAACGTCAGATACTGCGGCGCACGCCCCGCGCGCAGCGCCTTTTGCTCGTAGCGCGTCATGCGCCAGTCGGGCCAGGGCGGGCCGCGGCTCGCGGGATCGCCTTCCGCCATGAACTCCGGCACCTCGGCCGCCGCCCGCAGCGCATGCGCCGCATAGGCCGCGATATCCGTGGCAAGCCGCAGTTCCGCCCCAAGTGCCATTACCCGCGCCAGCGCGCGCAGGTTCTCGGGGTTTGCGAACCGCCGCCCGCTATGCCGCGTCTTCGGCCAGGGATCCGGATAGAGCAGGAACACCCGCCCGAGGCAGCCCTCCGGCAACAGATCCAGCAGGTCGCGCGCATCCCCCGCATGGACCCGCACGTTCGCAAGGCCCTGCGCCTCGATCCGCGCGAGCAGCATCGCCGTCCCGTTCACGAAGGGCTCGCAGCCGATGAACCCGATCTCCGGGTGCAACTCCGCCATGTGCGCCAGATGCTCGCCGCCGCCGAACCCGATCTCGAGCCACACCGGCCGCGCGCCGAACAGCGCCTCCGGCGAGACCGGCGGGCGCACCGGGGCATCCGGCCGGGTCACCCCCGGCACCGCCACCCGCGGCAGGACCTCCGCGAGCAGCCGCTGCTGGGACGCGCGCAGCGTCTTGCCGTGCTGGCGGCCGTAGAACTTGCGCCGGCCGTGCTCGGTCCCGGTCACGCCGTCCGGATCAGGTCAGGTCCCGGAGCGCCTCGACCAGATCGGTCCGCTCCCAGGAGAACCCGCCGTCCGCATCCGGCACCCGCCCGAAGTGCCCGTAGGCAGACGTGCGCTGATAGATCGGCCGGTTCAGGCCGAGATGCGTGCGGATCCCCCGCGGGCTCAGGTCCATCAGGCTGCCAACGGCCTTCTCGATCGCCTCGTTCGACACCTTGCCCGTGCCGTACGTGTCGGCATAGATCGACAGCGGCCGCGCCACCCCGATGGCATAGCTCAGCTGGATCACGCAGCGATGCGCGAGCCCCGCCGCCACGACGTTCTTCGCGAGATACCGCGCGGCATAGGCGGCCGAGCGGTCCACCTTGGTCGGATCCTTGCCGGAAAACGCCCCGCCGCCGTGCGGTGCCGCCCCGCCATAGGTGTCGACGATGATCTTGCGCCCCGTGAGCCCCGCGTCGCCGTCCGGTCCGCCGATCACGAACCGTCCCGTCGGGTTCACGTGCCAGACGGTGTTCGCGGTCAGCCAGCCCTCGGGCAGGACCTCGCGGATATAGGGCTCAACCATGTCGCGCACGTCCGCGCTGGTCATCTCCTCGTCGAGATGCTGCGTCGAGAGCACCAGGCTCGCGACCTCCACCGGCGCTCCGTTCTCGTAGCGCACCGACAGCTGCGATTTCGCGTCCGGCCCCAGACGCGGCTCGGCCCCGCTGCGCCGCGCCTCCGACAGCCGGCGCAGGATCGCATGGGCGTAGTGGATAGGTGCCGGCATCAGCTCCGGCGTCTCGCGCACGGCATAGCCGAACATGATGCCCTGATCGCCCGCGCCCTCTTCCTTGTCGGCCCCTCCGTCCACGCCCTGCGCGATATGCGCCGACTGCCCGTGGATGTAGTTGTGGACCGCCAGCGTCTCCCAGTTGAAGCCCTTCTGCTGGTATCCGATGTCGCGCACGCAGTCGCGCACGATGGTCTCGATCCGCCCCAGCACGCCCGCAGGTCCCCGCACCTCGCCGCCGACGACGACGCGGTCGGTGGTCGCGAACGTCTCGCAGGCGACCCGCGCCTCGGGGTCCTCCGTCAGGAAAGCATCGAGGACCGCGTCCGAAATGCGGTCGCAGACCTTGTCGGGATGCCCTTCGGACACCGATTCCGACGCAAACGTATAATTCTCGCGGATTTCCATCGCAGGCTGTCGACCTCTTCGCATTCTGTGAATGACGACGGTCCCTACGCCAGCCGGACGCGGGAGGTCAACGCCCGAAGGTTCGACGCCGCGGTTCAATCCGCCGGGCGGCGGCGTCCCGGGGCGTCCTTGGCCAACGACTTCACGAGGGCCAGAACCGACGCTCGCGTGCCCTGCTCGGGGATCGTGCCGAAGGCCGCTACCAGCACGCGAACCTCCTCCGGGCTCGCCTGCGAGGCGGCCGCGACCGGCGGCTCCGCCCCCGCCGGGGCCACGCTGTCCGCCGACAGGCCCTCGAAGAAATAGCTGGGCTGCGTGCCGAGGTACTCCGCGATCTGGAACAGACGGCCCGCACCGATACGGTTCGATCCCTTCTCGTACTTCTGCACCTGCGAGAACGTCAGGCCCAGATGCCGCCCCAGCTTGCCCTGGCTGATCCCCAGAGCTTCGCGCCGCTCGCGCAGGCGCTGGCCGACATAGACATCAATTTCATTGGATCTCAAAGACAATTCCCGCACCCCTTACGCCCGTCGAGCCCCAAGACAGAACCGAATATTCAGAGTTAACGAATACTGGTCCATTCCTTGGTCTTTCGGCTTCACCGATACTCCTGTTACGGGTTATTTACTCGCACGGAACAAAACGCCACTTCTAAAATTTGAGACAGTTAACAAGAAAATTGCCACAATGGCTCCCACGACCGGCCAATCCCCCGTCCGCGCATAGAGCGTCGCCGGCAGGGCCGCCGGCAAGGCCGCATCCACATGCCCCTCGACCCCGAGCGGGAGGGCCGCGAGCACGCGCCCCATGGGATCGATCATCGCCGAGATCCCGGTGTTCGCCGACCGCGCGACGGGCAGGCCCTGCTCGATGGCGCGCGCCCGGGTCTGGGCGAAATGCTGGTAAGGTCCCGACAGTTCGCCGAACCAGGCGTCGTTGGTCACCTGCACGATCCACTCCGCCCGCCCCCCCGGCGCACGCATCTGGTGCGGAAAGATCGCCTCGTAGCAGATCAGCGCGAGGAACGGCGGCAGATCCGGCACGCTCACCAGCCGCGGTCCGGAACCGGGCGTGAACCCCCGCGACGTCAGCGTGGTCAGCCCCGCGTTCCCCAGCCGGGCGATGGCCCCGGCAAAGGGGACATATTCGCCGAACGGCACCAGATGATGCTTGTCATAGACGGCCCATGGCCTGCCGTCCGGACGCAGGACAGCGAGCGCGTTGAACCACTGCTCGGTCTCGGGCGTGGCCTCCAGCCGCTGGATGCCGAGGATCACCAGCCCGTCCGGGGCCGATGCCGCCACCTCCGCCTGCAGATCGTCCGCATAGCCCAGCACGAAGGGCACGGCCGTCTCCGACCAGATCGTGACGTCCGGCATTGGCACGGCCTGCGCGCGGGTCTCGCGCAGATGTCGCTGGTAGAACTCCATCTGCATGTCGGGCCGCCATTTCAGCTGCTGCGGCGCGTTGGGCTGCACCAGCCGCACGATGACAGGCTCCGCGCGCGCCTCCACCGGCAAGGACAGGCGCAGCGCCCCCCAGCCCCAGCCCACGGCCACAAGGGCGAGCGCGAGCCCGGCCTGGCGCCACCCGAGGCCGGCCGCCAGCCCTGCAAGCAGCGTGAGGAACGACACCCCGTGCGGCCCCATCACCGAGGCCGCCTGCATCACCGGCGTCTCGATCCAGGCGTAACCGGCCAGCGCCCAGGGAAAACCCGTCAGCAGATACGACCGCCCCACCTCCGCCAGCGTCCAGAGGCACGCGAGCAGGATCACCCCGCGCGGCCCCCCGCGGCCCAGCGCCCGGGCGACGCCAAAGGCCGCCCCCCAGAACAGGGCGAGCCCCCCGGCCATCCCGATCAGCGCGAAGGGCGCCATCCAGCCGAAGGTCTCCGGATCGACGAGGAACGGCTCGACGATCCAGAACATTCCGGCCGCGAAGAACCCGACGCCCGCGGCCCAGCCGATCGCGAAACCGCCGCGCCAGCCGCGCGCCCCCGCCGCCAGCCAGACCAGCGGCGGCAGGGCCAGGAACACGCAGACAAACCAGGACAGCGGCGGCTGCGCCAACGCAAGGGCCATGCCGCAGACCAGCGCCAGTCCACGCGCAGGCCAGTCGCCGAGCGCGTTGATGCGCCGCGCCAGGCCGCGCGCCATCGGGCCTACTCCGCCGCTTCGGCCCCGGCGGCGGCCCCCGGACGACAGATCCGCACGCGCAGGCGCTTGACCTTGCGTGCGTCCGCGTCGAGCACCTCGAACTCATGCCCGTCGGGATGGGGGACCACCTCCGCGCGCGCCGGCACACGTCCCGCAAGGCGGATGACCAGACCGCCGAGCGTGTCCACCTCCTCGGCCAACTCCGCATCGGCGAGCTTCAGGCCGACCTGCGTCTCGAAATCCTCGATGTCCATGCGCGCCTGGGCGAGGTACACGTCCTCGCCCTCGCGCGACCAGAACAGATCGTCCTCCTCGTCGTGCTCGTCGCCGATCTCGCCCACGATCTGCTCGAGCAGGTCCTCGATGGTCACCAGCCCGTCGACGCCGCCATATTCGTCGATCACCAGGGCCATGTGGATGCGCCCGACCTGCATCTTCTGCAACAGGACCCCGATGGGCATGGACGGCGGCACATAGATCAGCGGGCGCAGGATGTCGCGCAGGTTGAACGGCCCCTCGCCGGCCCCGAACCCGTAGCGCAGCGCCAGATCCTTCAGATGCACGAGCCCAAGCGGCTGGTCCAGCGATCCGTCATAGACCGGCAGCCGTGTCATGGAGCTTTGCTGGAAGATCGCCACGACGTCCTCGAGGGCGGCCTCGTCGCTCACGGCGATGATCTCGGCGCGCGGCACCGACACGTCCTCGACCCGCATGCCGCGGATGCGGCGCACGTTCAGGATCATCTCCGACGATCCGGCGTGCGATCCAGTCGTATCATGCGTCTCCGAGGATCCGTCGGTGTCCACACCCGCCCCCTCGCGCCTGAAAAGCCGCGTCAGAAATCCCGCCTTCGCCGGACTGTCCGCGCCGCCGTCATCGGATCCCGATGCGCCCATGGCATCGGATCCGGCCTCTGCATCGCCCATCGGGCAGACCTGGGATTACGCGCCCAAGGGGCGCACCTGATCCCTATATGGGTTCGCCACCCCGAGGCTGGCAAGTATTTTCGTCTCCAGGGCCTCCATGACCCCGGCCTCGCCGTCGTCCTGATGGTCGTGCCCGAAGAGGTGCAGCACGCCGTGGACCACCAGATGCGTCACGTGATCGCCCGGGTCGCCGCCCGCCCCTGCTGCCTCCCGCGCGCAGGTCTCGAAGGCGAGGGCGAGATCCCCGATGAACCGCGCCTCGCCCGGAAAGGCAGGCTCGAGACAGGGCCAGGACAGCACGTTCGTGGGTTCGGCCTTGCCGCGGAAAGCGGCGTTGAGGGCTGCGATTCGCGCGTCGTCCGCCGCGAGCAGGCTGATCTCGACCCCGTCCGGGTCCTGGCCGAGTTCCGCGAGCACCGCCCGCGCCGCCCGGTCCGCCAGCGCCTCGATCCCGAGATCCCTCCAGCGCCCGTCCTCCACCACCACCTCGACGGGTCCGCCCTCAGGCATCGGTGCGTTGGGCCGTCTCGTAGGCGTTGATGATGCGCGCGACCAGCGTATGGCGCACCACATCCGCCGAGGTGAACTTCGCGAAGCCGATCCCCTCGACGCCGCGCAGCACCCGCTCGGCCTCCACCAGCCCCGACATCACGCCGCGCGGCAGGTCGATCTGGGTCACGTCGCCGGTGATCGCCATCCGGCTGCCCTCGCCCAGCCGGGTCAGGAACATTTTCATCTGCATCGTCGTGGCATTCTGCGCCTCGTCGAGCACCACGAAGGCGTTGGACAGCGTGCGCCCCCGCATGAACGCGAGCGGCGCGATCTCGATCTGCTTTTCTTCCAGCATCTTCTGCACCTGGCGGGCAGGGAAGAAATCGTTCAGCGCGTCATAGAGCGGCTGCATGTAGGGATCGACCTTCTCCTTCATGTCGCCCGGCAGGAACCCGAGCCGCTCGCCCGCCTCCACCGCCGGACGGCTGAGGATGATCCGGTCCACATGCCCCTCGATGAACATCGCGACCCCG
>JBBQYB010000073.1:0-16342 GCA_038209095.1 Rhodobacterales bacterium | reverse complement strand
GCCCGCCATCCAGACGCGCCGCGAGCTGAAACGCTTCAAGATGCTGATGGAGACCGGCGAGATCGCCACCGCCAGCAACCGAAAATCGCCGCCTGAGGAGTAGCCCATGCGCGCGCTTACATGGCACGGCAAGCACGACGTCCGTGTGGAGACCGTTCCCGACCCCGAAATCGTTAATCCCCGCGATGCCATCATCGAGGTCACGTCGACCGCGATCTGCGGCTCCGATCTGCATCTCTACGACGGCGTGATTCCGGGCCTGCGCTCCGGCGACATTTTGGGCCACGAATTCATGGGCCGCGTCGTCGAGACCGGCCCCGGGAGCACGCTGCGGAAGGGCCAGCGCGTCGTGGTCCCCTTCACGATCTCCTGCGGGGCATGCTTCTTCTGCGGGCAGCACCAATATTCGGCCTGCGACAACTCCAATCCAGCCGAGACCCAGGACCTGACCGAACCGCTTTTCGGCCACGCCGTGGGTGGGCTCTTCGGGTATTCGCACCTGACCGGCGGCTATCCCGGTGGGCAGGCCGAATACGTGCGCGTGCCTTATTCCGACGTGGGGCCCATCGTGATCCCGGACGGTCTCGACGACGAGCAGGTGCTGTTCCTGTCCGACATCCTGCCAACCGGCTGGATGGCGGCCGAGAACGCCCAGATCGAGGAGGGCGACACCGTCGCGGTCTGGGGCTGCGGCCCTGTCGGCCTCTTCGCGATTCAGAGCGCGCTCGCGATGGGAGCCGGCAAGGTCATCGCCATCGACGAATACCCAACACGCCTGGCACTCGCGCGCAAGCTCGGGGCCGAGGTGATCGACTTCAAGCAGACGCACGTACTCGACGCCCTGATGGAGATGTCCGGCGGGCTGGGTCCGGACGCCGTGATCGATGCGGTCGGGATGGAGGCGCACGGAATGGCTCCGGACACGCTCCTCGACAACGTCAAGCAGACAGTCGGGATGGGGGCCGACAGCGCCCATGCCCTGCGCGAGGCGATCCTCGCCGTCCGAAAGGGCGGGCGTATCTCGATGCCCGGTGTCTACGGCGGCTTTCTCGACAAGTTTCCCCTCGGGGCCTTCATGGAAAAGGGCCTCCAGATACGCACTGGTCAGACGCACGTCCAAAAATACCTCAAGGACCTTCTGCACCGCATTGGCGAGGGCGAGATCGACACGACCTTCCTGATCTCCCACCGCCTGCCGCTGGAGGAGGCGGCCCGGGGCTACGAGAACTTCCGCTACAACCAGAACGAATGGACGAAGGTCGTCCTGAAACCCGGAGCGCCTCAGGCCGCATAGCTCGGGGCGCACCGCACCCCCGCGTCCTCGCTTAGAACGGCCGGGGTCGCGGATCGGCATCGCCGCAAGGTCCCTGCGTCCGCCGGGCCAGAGCCCTGCCCACGGAGATCACCATGTTCTATCACGCGAGCAAGCTGCAATATGAAGTCCGCTGCGACACGCCGGACCCCGTCTTCGCGAAATACCTCCAGCAGGCCATCGGCGGCGTCGAGGGCGAGATCCGCGTCGCGATGCAATATTTCTTCCAGGCCATGGGGGCGCGCGGGGACAAGCGGTTCCGCGACATGCTGATGATGACCGCGACGGAGGAGCTCAGCCACATCGAGTTCCTCGGCCACGCCGTCGCCCTCAATCTCGACAAGGCACCGCTCGACGCCCAGGAGGCCGCGGCCGAGGATCTCGTCGTCGGTGCGATCATGGGCGGCATGAACCCGCGCCACGTCCTGTCGTCCGGCCTCTCGGCGATGCCCGTGAACGCCAACGGCGTGCCGTTCGACATGTCCCACGTCTATGCCACAGGCAACATCGGGGCGGACATGCTGGCCAATGCGATGGCGGAATCGTCGGGACGCGTTCTGGCCTCGCGGCTCTACAACATGACGGACGACGCGGGCATGAAGGACATGCTGTCCTTTCTCATCGCGCGCGACACGATGCACCAGCAGCAGTGGCTCGCGGTGATCGAGGATCTCGGCGGCATCGAGGCCACCATGCCCATCCCGAACTCCACGCCGCAAAGCCATGAGGCGGGCGAGCACAGCTACTACTTCCTCAACACCTCGCTTGACGAACCGACGCCGCAAGGCGTCTGGACGAACGGCGGACCGACCATGGACGGCCGGGGTACCTACACGGCGCGCGACAATGCGGTCCCCGAAGGCCAGGTGCCGGACCTCGGGCGCGCCCGGGAGAAATCCGGCGCGCAGACCGGCCAAATGTGATCCCTTCGGGCTGGAACCACTCCGCGCCGGTGCCCGTTCCGGTCCGAGCCACCGAAGCACCCCGCCCTTGCGAGCCCGTTTATTTGTGAGCGCAACTTCCGAACCGCCGACCGCAGATCGTCCGACCTCAACGCCTGCCCTGCACTGGAGACCGTTATGCACTTTCGCCCCCTGTCCGAACAGGTGATCCTGCTCACCGGCGCGACCTCCGGCATCGGTCTCGCGACCGCCCGCAAGCTCTCGGAGGCCGGCGCGCGTCTCATCCTCGTCGCACGCGGAGCGGACGATTGCGCCCGCCTCGCGGCCGAGTTGCCGCGCGCGCTCGCGGCCCCCGCCGACGTGGCGGATGCGGCGGCCCTGCGCGCGGCGGCCCAAGCCGGGATCGACCGGTGGGGGCGCATCGACACCTGGATCAACGACGCCGGCGTTGCGATCTACGGCTCCGTTGAGGAGGTGAAGCTCGAGGATCAGCGCCGCCTCTTCGAGACGAACTACTGGGGCGCACTCAACGGCATGCTCGAGGCGGTCCGCCTGCACCGCACCGGGCATGGCCCTGCCAAGATCGTCACGGTGGGCTCGCAGCTCTCAGATCGCACGATGATCTTCCAGGGGCCCTATTCCGCATCCAAGCACGCGGTAAAGGCGATCACCGACGCCCTGCGCATGGAAACGTCCCGCGAGGGGCTCGATCTCTCCATCACCCTCGTCAAGCCCGGGTCCGTCGACACCCCCTACATGGAGCATGCGAAAAACTACCTCGATGCGACCGGCACCGTGAACCCGCCGCGGGCCTACGCGCCCGAGGTCGTGGCGGACGGCATCCTCTGGGCCTGCACCCACCACATCCGGGATCTCGACGTCGGCGGGGCCGGCTGGCTGACCGCAAAGGCGGGCCAGCTCGCACCGACGCTTACGGACATCGGGATGGAACTCATAGGCCGGATGCTCCAGACCTCGGGCACCCCGCCGCGGCGCGGTATGCGCGACAACCTGCACACCAGCGCCCGCGCCGCGGGCACGCGCTCGAACCAGCCCGGACCCCGCCCGCGCGAGACCAGTCTCCTCATGCAGGCCCAGATCCACCCGCTCGCCTCCCTCTCGATCGCCGGTGCGACCTTCGCACTGGCCGTGGTCTCCGCAGGATACGCAAGTCGCCGACGCAACGCGCGACGGCCGCATCCGGCCCGGCAAACCGAGGCCCTTCCACCCCCATCGGACGCCAGTACCCCGCTCGCGACCCGCACGATCCGCGAAATCCCGTCCCCGCGTGCCGATCTCCACGCATTCACCATCACGGGCACAGTGACCCGCGACGACATGGCCGCCATGGGCCGTCGCATGACGCATGTCTTCGATACCGCATCCGCCAAGGTCGACATGCTGCTGATCTTCGACCGCTTTGACGGCACCGAGCCGCTGGCGGGCCTCTCCTGGCCCGCCCTCGCGTCGCGCACCCGGTCCCTCTGGGAGGTAAGCAGGTACGTCACCGCCGGCGCCCCCGAAGCCGCCGCCGGAATGATCGAGGCGATGGACAAGATCATCCCCCCCAAGGCGCGCGCCTTCGACACCGCGGACGAAGCCTGGTCCTTCCTCGGCAGGGAACCCGCCACGGTCTGATGCGCGGAGCCGACTGACCGAACGGCCTGTCCCATCGCCACGCCAGGCCGCGGCGAGAAATTCAAGCACCCCGCCCCAAGGCTTGGCCCAACGAAACCAACGGGTTGAACTTTGGAGCGGATACTCCTAGCGTGGCTCTAGCCAAACGCAGGGGAGGGACGCTTCATTGGCGCAGGGGGACGACTATACGCAGCGCAGCTACGGTGAGATTCCAGTGGGCACTGGGTCGAAGCCGGGCATCGTCGTAGTCGATTTCCAGAAGGGCTTCACCGAAGCGCAGTACCCGCTCGGCGGCGCGCCCATGATCCTGAACGCGCTCGAGAACACCGCCACCCTCCTCGCGGCCGCGCGGTCGATGGGCGTGCCGGTCGCGACCTGCAACACCGCCTACGCCTCCGAGCGCGAGATGCCCTACTGGAAGATCACCGCCGTCCGGGAGACCTTCCGGCACGATCATCCCAGCGTGGCCCTCGATCCGCGCATCTACGATCCCGCCTACGATCTCGCGGTCTGCAAGAAGGGCCCGTCGATCTTCTTCGGCACGGATGTCGCGGATTACTTCACAAAGGAGCGCGTCGATACCGTCATCGTCACCGGCTGCACCACCAGCGGCTGCGTACGGGCAACCTCGATCGATGCGTTCAGCCACCGCTACCGGACCCTCGTGCCGCGCGACTGCGTCGGCGACATGGAGGAACAGCCCCACCACGACAACCTGCGCGACCTCGGGCGGCGCTATGTCGACGTGGTCGACCTGGCGCAGACGCTCGCCTATCTCGAAGACTGGCACCGGACCCGGGCCGCCGCGTGAGCGACCCCGCACCCGTCCGGACCCGCTTGCCATGACCCTGACGCTCCTCAGGAATGCCCGGATCGTCGACGGCACCTCGCCCGAGCCCACCGACCCCATGGGCATCGTCATCGAGGACGGCACCGTGCGCGACGTGGGCCCGAATGTCACTGCCGCCACAGACGCGGTGCTCGACCTCGCCGGCCTCACGGTCATGCCGGGCCTTATCGACTGCCACGTGCACGTCATCGCCACAACCGCCGATCTGGGGCGCAACGCGGCCCTCCCGTCCTCGCTCGTCGCCGCCCGCAGCAGCGTCCTGATGCGCGCCATGCTGATGCGCGGCTTCACCACCGTGCGCGACCTCGGCGGTGCGGACCGCGGCCTGCAACTCGCCGTTGAGGAAGGAGCCTTTCTTGGGCCGCGCCTCGTGATCTGCGGCAAGGCGCTGTCCCAGACCGGTGGGCACACCGACTACCGCGGCGCCTTCGACAGCCGCGACGTCGGCTGGTACGCCTCCAGCCTCGGCGCGATGGGGCGCATCTGCGACGGCGTCCCGGAGGTGCGGCGCGCCGCCCGCGAGGAGCTCAAGAACGGCGCGCAATTCGTCAAGGTCATGGCGGACGGCGGCGTCTCCTCGCCCTCCGATCCCATCGGCTACCTGGTCTTCTCCGTCGAGGAACTGAAAGCCCTCGTCGAGACCGCCCGAAGCTTCGGCACCTACGCCACCGGCCACCTCTACACCGACGCGGCGATCCGGCGCGCGCTCGATTGCGGGTTCGAATGCATCGAGCACGGCAACCTGATCGCGGACGACACCATCGCCCGCGTGGCCCGGGACGGCGTGCCGGTCGTCCCGACCAACATCACCTATGACGTGCTTGCCCGCTCGGGGGCCGACTTCGGCCTGCCACCCGCGTCCCTCGCCAAGATCGCGGACGTCCGCGAGGCGGGCCTCGAGCGGCTGGAAAAAATGCACACCGCCGGCGTCGTCATGGGCTACGGCTCCGATCTGCTCGGCGGCATGCAGACCGAGCAGTCGGGCGAATTCACCCTGCGCGGCCGCTACCTGCCCTCGGATGCCGTGATCCGCTCCGCTACGGTGGATGCGGCCCGGGTGCTGCGAATGCAGGGCCAGATCGGGGTCATTGCCCCCGGTGCCTTCGCGGACATTATCGCCGTCGACGGCAATCCGCTGGAGGATCTCGCCCTCCTGACGAACCAGGGCGCGCACATGCCGCTGATCCTCAAGGGCGGCACCGTCGTCAAGAAGGCAGCCTCCCTGTGACGGCCGATCTCCACGGCTACCGCGCCCTCAGCTTCGACGTCTACGGCACGCTCATCGACTGGGAGCGCGGAATGCTCGCCGGTCTGCGCCCCCTGACCGATCGCCTCGATACCGCCCTGCCGGACGACGCGGTGCTCGAGATGCACGCGCGCCACGAGAGTGAGGCCCAGGCCCGGACACCGGGACGGCGCTATTCCGACATCCTCGCCACGGTCTATCGCCGCTGCGCCGAAGACCTGCGTCTCGCCGCCGACTGGGACGCCTGCCTCCGGTACGGGGACAGCGTCCGCGACTGGCCGGCCTTCCCCGACAGCGCCGAGGCACTCGCCTATCTCAAGCGCCACTACCGGATGATCGTCCTCTCCAACGTCGACAACCGCAGCTTTGCCGCCTCGGCCGAACGGCTCGGCATCGCATGGGACGGCGTCTTCACCGCGGAGGACGTCGGTGCCTACAAACCCGCCCAGGCGAACTTCGACTACCTGCTCGCGGCACTCCCCCGGATGGGGATCGCGAGAGCCGATCTGCTGCACACCGCCGAGAGCCTGTTCCACGACCACGTGCCGGCCCGGGCGAACGGACTGGACAACGCCTGGATTTACCGGCGTCATGGGCGCGAGGGCTTCGGGGCCACCATGGATCCCGGATCCCGTCCGGACACGACCTTCCGGTTCGATTCGCTCAAGGACATGGCCGAGGCGCATGAGACCGGGCGCGTCTGACCTTCCGAACCGGCGCCGTGCGAAGACCGCAGGCTTATCCGACGCTCAACCGACAGGGACACGAACATGAATAGACTTCTCACCTTCACCGCCCTCGCGGGCCTCATGGCCGGCACGGCCGGCGCGCAGACGACCTTCATCGCCAACAGCTTCTACGACGGCGCCGTGCCCATGTCCGGCGAGGGCTACGTCCGCTGGGCCGAACTCGTGGAGGACCTGTCGGAGGGTGACCTCGTTCCGGAGGTCTTTACCGGCACCGTCCTGCTCGCACCGCGCGCGGCCCTTCAGGGCATCCAGGACAACGTCGTGCAGGTGGCCCATCATGCCGCCATCTACACGCCTTCGGATCTTCCGGTGGCCAATGCGGTCCAGGAACTGGGCTTTGCCTATTCCGATCCGACGGTCGCGATCTTCGCCGTCACCGACTTCTCCATGAACAACGCGGTCCAGCTTCAGGAATGGCGGGACAAGCGCGTCGTCTATCTCGGGGCCTATGCCACGCCCGCCTACGTGCTCATGTGCTCGAGCCCGGTGCGCAGTCTCGACGAGATGCGCGGCAAGCGCATCCGCACGGCCGGATCGGCGGTCTCGGTCTGGGTCGAGGAGGCCGGCGGCATCCCCGTCAACGTCCCCTCCAGCGAGATGTACACCGGGCTGGAGCGCGGCACCCTCGATTGCGCCACCAACGCCGCCAGCGATCTGGTGGACCGCTCCCTCCTCGAAGTGGCCGAACACACCACGCTGCTCTCCACCGGCATGTACTGGTCCGGGCCGCAATGGGGCTACAACCCCGACTTCTGGGCCGGACTGACCCCCGACCAGCGCGAGATCCTGATGCAGGCCTCCGCCCGGTCCATGGCCCGCATGGTCATCGCCTACACAGCCAAGGTGGAGGCCGGCCTCGAGGCGGCGAAGGCCGCGGGCGGCAACGTCTACGAGCCCGAACAGGACCTCGCCGACCACGTCGCCGAATTCCGCGCCCGCACCTCCGCCTCGGCCGCCGAAAAGGCCGGCACCGATTTCGGCGTGGCCGAGCCCGAGGCGCTCATCGGCGAATTCGAGGCCACGATGCAGAAATGGCAGGACCTCCTCGCTGGCGTCGACACTTCCGACGAGGACGCGCTAACCGCTCTCGCCATGACGGAGATCTTCGACAAGATCGACCCCGCGACCTACGGCGCGCCGTGACGCCGCCGCGGGTCCGCACCGCGCGCGGGCCCGCGCCCGGCTCTCCTTGCGGATGGGTCCCGCGATGAATTGGGTCCTCGGTGCCGCCCGCTGGCTCAACGTCGGGGCCGCCGCCGTGGCTTGCGTCGTGATGCTCGGCATGATGCTGCACATCACCCTCGACGTCGGCGTGCGCTACTTCCTCAACGGCCAGATCGTGGGCACCCTCGAATGGGTCTCCTTCTACTACATGGTAGCGCTGGTGTTTCTCGGCCTCGGCTTCGTCGAGACGCGCCACGAGAACATCCGCGTCGATCTCTTCGCCCAGATGATGCCGAAACCCGTCCAGCTCGGCCTCTACGTCCTCGCCTGTCTTCTCGGGCTGGTCTTCTTCGGCATGCTGTTCTTGCAATCCCTGCTTGACGCCCTCAACGCCACCCGGCGCGGCGAGGAGGCCATGAGCAACTTCCGCTTCCTGATCTGGCCAGCACGCTGGGCGCTGCCCATCGGCTTCGCTGGGGCCCTGCTCGCCATCGCGGCGAACCTCGCGCGCGCCGTCGCCCGCCGGCAGGCGCTGTGACACCCGCGGTTCGCCCCTTATGAGCAACCTCGAGACCGGCATCGCGGGCGTCGTGCTCGCCCTCGTGCTCATCGCCCTCCGCGTGCCCATCGGCGTGGCCCTCGGCCTCGTCTCCATCGGCGGCATCGGCGTGATGTTCGGCATGAACGTCGCCTGGGGCATGATCTCCGCGACGCCCTTCGACTACGTCGGCCAGTGGGAATTGTCCGCCGCGCCGATGTTTCTCCTGATGGGCTTCATCTGCTCGTCCACCGACATGACACGGGGCCTCTTCCTCGCCCTCAGGCTCTATCTCGCGCGTCTGCCCGGCGGGCTCGCCATCACCTCCGTCGGGGCCTGCGCCTTCTTCGCCGCGGCCTCCGGATCCTCGGTCGCCACCGCCGCCGCCATGTCGCGCATGGCCGTCCCCGAGATGCTCGACAGCGGCTACGACCGCGGCCTCGCCACGGGCACGATCGCGGCCTCCGGCACGCTCGGCTCGCTCATCCCGCCTTCGGTCCTCCTGATCCTCTACGGCGTCTATGCCCAGGTCTCGGTGGGCCAGCTCTTCATGGCGGGCTTCATCCCCGGCATCCTGTCGGCGCTCATCTACATCGCGATGATCATGGTCCGGGTGAAGCTCAAGCCGGAACTCGCGGGATCCGTTGCATTCCATCCGTCCCCCGAGGAACGGCGCGAAGCCTTCCGCGACGTCTGGCCGCTGCCCGCCCTGATCCTCGTGGTGCTCGGCGGCATCTTCTCGGGCGTCTTCTCGCCCACCGAGGCCGGCGCTCTCGGAGCCTTCGCCGCCCTCGTCATCGCGGCCCTTCGCCGCAAGCTCACCCGCTCCGCCCTCGTCGAGGCCGTGACCCAGGCCCTCGTCTCCACCGCCTCTATCTTCATCATCCTGATCGGCTCGCTTTTCTTCACGCGCTTTCTCGCCCTCTCCGGCGTGCCGCGCGCCTTCACGGACGCGATCCTCTCGGTCAGCACCGAAACCTGGTGGATCCTCTTCGCCGTGACGGTGATCTACCTGATCCTCGGCATGCTCATCGACAGCATCGGCCTCCTGCTCCTGACGCTGCCCATCCTCGTGCCCCTGGTCAACGAGGCCGGGATCGATCCGGTCTGGTTCGGGATCATCGTCATCAAGCTCCTGGAGATCGGCCTCATCACCCCGCCGATCGGGCTCAATGTCTACATGATCAACGGGGCGCTCAACAACCGCGTGAGCCTGCCCGAGATCTTCCGCGGGATCACCTGGTTCCTCGCCATGGACCTCGTCACGCTGATCCTGCTGATCGCCTTTCCCATCCTGACGCTGTGGCTTCCGTCGCTCGCCTACTGACGCCGCCCCCTCAGTCCCCGAAGCCGCCGCCGCCGGGCGTCTTCATCGCGAACACGTCCCCCGCCCGCATCTCGGCCCGGTCGTTGCCGCGGAGTGCCTCCACCGTCCCGTCCGCGCGCTCGACCCGGTTCCGGCCCGTCTTGCCCGGTCCGCCTCCGGCAGCCCCCGCCGGTGCCGTGACGCGGTGCGACGACAGCACGGTCGCCGTCATCGGCTCCAGAAACCGCAGCCGCCGGACGATCCCGTCGCCGCCCCGGGTCGCGCCTGCGCCGCCCGAACCCCGGCGGATCGAGAATTCCTCGACGCGCACCGGAAACCGCGTCTCCAGAACCTCCGGATCGGTCATGCGGGTGTTGGTCATGTGGCTGTGCACCGCGCTCGCCCCGTCAAACCCGGGCCCCGCCCCCGTGCCGCCGCCGACGGTCTCGTAGTTCTGATGGCGCGCGTTGCCGTAGACGAGGTTGTTCATCGTGCCCTGCGAGCCCGCAAGAACCCCCAGCGCCCCGTAGAGCGCATCCGCGATGGCCTGGCTCACCTCGGTATTGCCCGAGATCACCGCCGCCGGAGGCTCGGGGTTGATCATCGAGCCTTTGGGGGCCCGGATCTCCAGCGGCTTCAGGCACCCCTCGTTCATCGGGATGTCCGCCCCGACCAGGGTACGGAACACATAGAGCACCACCGCGCGACAGATCGACAGCGGCGCGTTGTAGTTGAACGCATCCTGCGCCGACGTGCCGGTGAAATCGATCACCGCCGTCCGCGCCGTCCGGTCCACCGCGATGCGCACCCGGATCCGCGCGCCGCTGTCCAGCGGATACTCGAACGCGCAGTCGCGCAGCACGTCGAGCACCCGGCGCACGCTCTCCTCGGCGTTGTCCTGCACGTGACCCATGTAGGCCTGCACGGTCGCGAGCCCGAACTGGTCCACGATCTCGCCCAGGGCCGCGGCACCGGTCGCATTTGCCGCCACCTGCGCCGCCAGATCGGCCATGTTCTGGTCGATGTTGCGGCACGGATACCGCCCCGAGCCCAGCAGCGCGCGCGTCTCCTCGGCGCGCAGGCGACCCTCCGAAATCAGAAGGTGATTGTCGATCAGGACCCCTTCCTCCTCGATGTGGCGGCTGTCGGGCGGGGCCGAGCCCGGCGTGCGGCCCCCGATGTCGGCGTGATGCCCGCGCGAGGCCGCGACGAACACGATCTTCTCGCCCTCGAACACCGGCGTGATGACCGTCACGTCCGGCAAGTGCGTGCCGCCGTTGTAGGGGTTGTTCATCATGAAGACGTCGCCCGGACGGATCCGGCCGCGGTTCTGCCCGAGGATGCTGCGCACGCTCTCGCTCATGGAGCCGAGATGCACCGGCACATGCGGCGCGTTCGCCACCAGATCGCCCCGCGCATCGAAGATCGCACAGGAGAAATCGTACCGCTCCTTGATGATGACCGAATAGGCGGTGTTGGCCAGGGTCGCGCCCATCTGGTCCGCCACCGACATGAAGAGGTTGTTGAACACCTCCAGCATCACCGGATCGGCCCGGGTATCGACGGCCTCCCGACGGCCGAGCCGAGACATGCGCCGCAGCCTGAGGTTGCCGTCCGCGTCGCAGTCCGCCCGCCAGCCCGCTTCCACCACGTTGGTCCCGGTCGGCTCCACGATGATCGCAGGCCCCTCGACGCCGCGACCTGCCAGCGCCGCGCGGGGCAGCATCGGCACGTCGCGCCATGCCCCTTGCGAGAACATCCGCACCTCCACTGGGTCATCGCTCCCGTCCGCAGGCTCCGCCATGCCGCGCGGGGCGACGGCCCCCGTGGCCCCGACCGCCTCCGAGGTCAGAAGATCGATGATGAGGTCAGCGGCCTGAGGCTCGAACCCGAACCGCTGGACATGGGCTGCCTTGAACGCCGCACGCATCTCCCCCGCGGGTCTGAACGGCACGCCGATGGCCTGATGCGCATCCCGCGGCCGCACATGCGCCGTCCGGACCAGCGCTATGGCACCGGCGGCGATCCCCTGGCCCGCCACCTCCGCCCGCGCCGCCGCGTCGAGCCGCACGATGACCGCGCGCGCCGCGTCCTCGTGCTCCAGCGGCGCGCCGAACTGGTGCTCGCGGATCGCGCGCACGTCCGCGAGCCCCATGCCGAACGCCGACAGCACGCCCGCGAACGGATGGATGAAGACCCTCTCCATCCCGAGCGCGTCCGCGACGAGACAGGCATGCTGCCCGCCCGCGCCACCAAAGCAGTTCAATGTATACCGCGTCACGTCATAGCCGCGCTGCACGCTGATCTTCTTGATCGCACTGGCCATGTTCTCGACCGCGATGCGCAAGAACCCCTCGGCCAGATCCTCGGGACTGCGCGGGGGCTCGCCGGTCTCCTCCGCGATCCGGCGCGCCAGATCCTCGAACCCCGCCCGGGCGGCCGCGGCGTCGAGCGGCGCGCAGCCCTCCGGCCCGAAGACCTTCGGGAAATGCGCGGGCTGGATCTTGCCGAGGATCACGTTGCAATCGGTCACCGCAAGCGGCCCGCCCCGCCGGTAGCAGGCCGGTCCCGGATCGGCCCCGGCACTCTCCGGCCCCACCTGCAAGCGCCCGTTCCCGAAGCGCAGCAGCGAACCGCCGCCCGCCGCCACGGTATGAATGCTCATCATCGGCGCGCGCATCCGCACGCCCGCCACCTCCGTCTCGAAGGACCGCTCGAACGTCCCGGCATAATGGCACACATCCGTCGACGTGCCGCCCATGTCGAACCCGATCAGCCGCTCGAACCCCGCAGCCTCGCCGCTGCGCACCATGCCGACGACCCCGCCCGCCGGTCCCGACAGGATCGCGTCCTTGCCTCGAAACAACTGCGCATCCGTCAACCCGCCGTTCGACTGCATGAACATCAGCGCCCCGGCACCGGGCCGGCCCGCCCCCAGCGCGTCGCGCACCTGCCCGACATACCGCCGCAGGACCGGCGAGAGATAGGCATCGACCACCGTCGTGTCCCCGCGCGACACCAGCTTGACCAGCGGGCTCACCGCGTGGCTGAGCGAGACCTGCGTGAACCCGGCCGCCTCCGCCGCGACGCCGATACGGCGCTCGTCGTCTGGATACCGGTAGCCGTGCATCATCGCCACCGCCACCGACCGGTACCCGCGCCGGTGCGCGTCCCGCAACGCCGCCTCCACCGGTGCGATCCCGAGCGGAGTCACCACCGTGCCGTCCGCCGCTATCCGCGCGTCGACCTCCAGCACCTCGTCATAAAGGACCTCCGGCAGCACGATATGCAGATCGAAGAGCCGCGGCCGGTTCTGATAACCGATGCGCAGCAGATCCCCGAGGCCGCGATTGATGACCAGAAGCGTGCGCGCCCCCTTGCGCTCCAGAAGCGCGTTGGTGGCCACCGTCGTGCCCATCTTGACCGCGCCGATGGTGCCCGCCGGGATCGGCGCGCCATCCGCGAGCCCCAGCAGGTCGCGGATGCCCTGTACGGCCGCATCCGCATAATGGCCAGGGTTCTCCGACAGCAGCTTCAGCGACCTGAGCGTCCCGTCCGGCCGGCATCCGACGATGTCCGTGAACGTGCCGCCCCGATCAATCCAGAACTGCCACATGGCCCGAGGCTCCCGTTGCAACGACGCCGCCGCACTGCGCCCCGAAGGCTCCCAGACATGGATCGTCCCGCGCCAGGTTGCAAGCCACGACCAATGACGCTTTTCGCGCCAGCCGCTGGCGCGGGATCGTGCAGTTCGCATCCCGCCGGCAAAATTGGCCCGACCGCGCCCGTGAAGCCTTGACGCATTGCACAGCACCGTGACGAATGGCGCAAATACCGGCCATCTCGGCCGGAGGCATCCGGGCCCTCGCATCTGATCCGTCACCGGATTCGGATGCGGGGGCTTCGTACGTTCGGGGGCAGGGGACCTGCGACGCGACATCGAGATCGGCCTGCTGTTCTCGCGCAGCGGCAGCTACAGCCTGCTCGGCGAGGCCTGTCTCGCCGGCGCGTTGCGCGGCGTGGCCGAGGTCGAGGCCCGCACCGATCTGCCCTTCCGCTTCCGGCCCGTCGCCCGCGATCCCGCAGGCAACGTCGACCGCTACGCGCCCCTCTGCGCCGACATCCTGCGCACCACCGGCGCACGCCACATCGTCGGCTGCGTCACCTCCTGGAGCCGCAAGGAGGTTATTCCCGTCCTCGAGAGGGCAGGGGGCGCGCTCTGGTATCCCTGCCCCTACGAGGGGTTCGAGGCCTCCGAACACGTGGTCTACGCCCATGCCGCCCCGAACCAGCACCTGCTGCCGCTGCTCGGCTGGGCCTTCACCCGCTTCGGGCGCTCGGGCTATCTCGTGGGCTCCAACTACATCTGGGGCTGGGAGATGAACCGCGTCGCGCGCGATCTCCTCTCCGACGCGGGCGGTTCCATCCTCGGCGACCGCTACCTGCCCCTCGGCGACACCGACGTGAGCCGCATCATTGCGGAGATCCGCGCGACCCGGCCCGCCTTCGTGCTGAACTCGCTCATCGGCCCCTCGTCCTACCGCTTCCTCAACGCCTTCGCCGACCTCGGCCGCGAGGACGCCCATTTCACCGCCGCCACGTGCCCGGTCCTGTCGTGCAACCTGACCGAATGCGAGCTGACCGCCCTCGGGCCAGTCGCCGAAGGCCTCATCGCGGCCGGCCCCTATTTCCGCGATCCCGCCACGGCAGGCGCCTTCGGCTCGTCCTTCGAGGCCGCGGCCTGCGACGCGGTGCGCACCCTTGCGGCCAAGCTCGCCGCCGGATCCCCCGACGCCGATCTCGCCACCCTGCTCGCCCGCCCGACCGAGCGCGGCCTGCGCATCGATCCCGCGACCCAGCATGCGGTCCTGCCCGTCGTCATCGCCCAGGTGCGGGGCGGGGTCTTCCGGCCCGTCGCCCGCTGGGAAGCCGTCGCCCCGGATCCCTACCTCTCGCGCCGCACCGCCGCAGGCACCCCGACCCGCCCGCCGCTCGAGGTCGTCTCATGAGACGCAAGCTCCTAGTCCCCGAACTCGGCGGTGCCCGCGCGGTCATCCTGCATCGCCCCCATCCCACGGTGCAGGCCCTCGCGCGCCAGCTCATTGCCATCGGCCTTGCTGTGGACACCCACTGGCCCGAACTGGAGCCCGCAGCCCTGGCCGCCGACTACACGTTCTTCGACGCGGACATGGGCTACGACGCCCAGTTCCCCTGGAAACCCGGCGCGGCTCCCATGCCGATGATAGCCCTTCTCGGCTCCGAGGCCCCGGGGCGCATCGGATGGGCGCTCTCCCAGGGGGCCGACGCGCATCTCCTGAAACCCGTCGGCGACAACGGCGTCTACGCAGCCCTCCTGATCGCCCGGCACGCGTTCGAGGCCCGCCGCACGCTCGCCTCCGAGATCGAGGCCCTGCGCGCCCGCCTCGCGGACCGCCAGACCGTGGTGCGCGCCGTCACCCTCCTGATCGCCGAAGGCCACACCGAGGACGCCGCCTACGATCAGCTGCGCCAGCGCGCCATGGCCGGGCGCGAGACCATCGAGGCCGCGGCACATCGCGTCCTCGCCCGGCACAAGGAGGACGGCCATGGTCGACGCCGTTCTTCCTGAGGCCCCGCCCCCCGGCGTCTGGCAGCGCCTCGCCCGCCGCCCGCTCGCGCTCATCGGCATGGCGCTCATCGCTGCAACCGTGGTCCTCGCACTCCTCGCCCCGGTCCTCACGTCCTACTCCCCCGATGAGCAGCTCTTCGACGGCCTGACGCTCGAGGGCGCACCCCTGCCGCCCGGCGGGGCGCATGTCTTCGGCACCGATCTCCTCGGCCGCGATCTGCTCACCCGCATCCTCTATGGCGCGCGGACCTCGCTCGTCATCGGCGTGGTGGCGAACGGCCTTGCCCTCGTCATCGGCACGCTGGTCGGTGTGACGGCGGGCTATTTCCGCGGCTGGATCGGGGCCTGCCTCATGCGATTCACCGATCTGATGATGGCGTTTCCCGCCCTCCTGCTCGCCATCTGTCTCGCCGCAATCTTCCAGCCGTCGCTCTGGATCGTGGCCCTCGTCATCGCCATGGTGAACTGGGTCCAGACCGCCCGCGTGCTCTACACCGAGACCATGGCACTGGCCGAGCGCGAATTCATCGCCGCCACCCGCGCGCTCGGGGCAGGGCACGCGCGCATCCTCTTTCGTCACATCCTGCCGCATCTCGTGCCCACCATCCTCGTCTGGGGCACGCTCGGCATCTCCACCACGGTGCTCCTCGAGGCGACGCTGAGCTTTCTAGGGATCGGCGTGCAGCCGCCCACGCCGTCCTGGGGCAACATCATCTTCGAGAACCAGACCTACTTCCAGTCCGCGCCGTGGCTGGTGTTCATCCCGGGCGCCGCGATCCTGCTGCTCGCGCTCTCGTTCAACCTTGTCGGCGACGCCCTGCGCGACGTGCTCGACCCGACCGAGCGGGGGCGCGGCTGATGGCGATCTATCTCGCGCGCAGGCTCGTCCAGGCCGCCTTCATCCTGCTCGGCGTGTCGTTCATCACCTTCGCGCTCCTCTACCTCCTGCCGGCCGATCCTGTCCGCCAGATCGCCGGACGCGCCGCCACCGCCCAGACCGTCGAGAACATCCGCGCCCAGCTCGGCCTC
>JBBQYB010000072.1:0-16445 GCA_038209095.1 Rhodobacterales bacterium | reverse complement strand
TGGCGCGGGCATGCAGCGCATCGACGAGGTCGCGCAGGTCGGCGCGCGCCGTGCCCTGATAGACGCGGGTCGAATCGGCGAAGCGGTCGGAGAGGACGGTGGTGCCCGCGGCAAGGGCGGGGCGGATGGTGCGCTCGACGTGGTCGCGGCGAGCGGCGGTGAAGAGCAGGATCTCGGTCTCGGGGGACCAGCGGCCGGGGTCGCCCTCCACGAGGAGGCGGCGGATGTCCTCGGCGCCGGGCGAGCCGCCGGGCTCGCGGGTCTCGACCACGGTCTCGCCGCGGGCGCGTAACGTGGCCGCGAGATGGCGGAGCTGGGTCGTCTTGCCGCAGCCGTCCACGCCCTCCAGGGTGATGAAGCGCGCGGGCACGGGCTCAGTCGCGGCCGGGGATCATGCCGAGCGCGCGGTCGAGGGCAAGCTCGCCCGCCGCCGAGATGCGCACGCCGAGGCCGCCGCGCGGCACGTCCGCACCGGCAACGAGGGGAAAGCGCGCGGTGTCCATTCCGGGGGCCTCGACGACCAGCTCGCCCAGCGGCTGACCTTCGAGGATGGGGGCCTCGATGGGGCCGGAATAGATCGCGCGGGCGAGCATGCCGTCACGCGCGCCCTGGGGAGCCAGCATCTGCAGGGCCACGGGGGCGATCAGCGGCACGTCGGGGAGGGCGCCGAGCCAGACGTCGGCCCGGGCCACCGTCTCGCCCTCGGCGAAGAAGCGCACGGTCTCGAAGGCCCCGAAGGCCCATTTCACGATCGCCGCGGATTCCGCCTTGCGCTCGGCCATGCTGGAGAGGCCGCTGACCACGAAGACGACGCGCTGGCCGCCCTGGATCGCGGAGCCCGCGAGGCCGTAGCCGGCTTCGGCGGTGTGGCCGGTCTTGAGGCCGTCGACGCCGAGGTCGCCGCCGAGCAGGGGGTTGCGGTTCTGCTGGGTGATGCCGTTCCAGGTGAATTCGGTCTCGTTGAACATGGCGTAGTATTCGGGGAAGTTCCGGATGATGAGACGCGACAGTTCGACGAGATCGTGGGCGCTCATGACGTGTCCCGGTTCGGGCCAGCCGGAGGAATTAAGGAGATGCGTCCGGGTGAGGCCAAGCTCCCCCGCGCGTTTGGTCATGGCGGCGGAGAAGGCTTCCTCGGTGCCGTAGAGGCCTTCGGCAACCACGACGCAGGCGTCGTTGCCAGACTGGACGATGATGCCGCGGATGAGATCCTCGACGGGCACGGACTTGCCGGCTTCGAGGAACATCCGCGAGCCGCCCATGGCCTGCGCGCGCGGGCTGATCGAGAACTCGGTCTGCGGCGTGACCCGCCCGTCGCGGATCGCCTCGAAGAGCATGTAGAGCGTCATCAGCTTGGACATGGACGCCGGCGGCAGCGCCTCGTCCGCGTTCTTTGCGTAAAGCACCGCGCCCGTCGCGTGATCGACGATGAGGGCGGTGCTGCCGGCGGTCTCGAACGCGGCCGCGGGGCTTGCTGCAAGCCCGACCACGAGCGCCGTAACCAGGGATTTGAGCACCATATCGAGTCTCCCGTCCATCCCCTCGGCCTCAGGCATAAGCGAGGCAGCACCGCGTGTCAAAACAACCCTGCGTTGTTCAGGGGTCCGCGAGGACCGGCTGGCGCCGCAGGGCGGTGACGCGGATCCGGACCGGGGCCGCACCGATGCCGAGGGCCTCGGCGGCGGCCCCGGACAACAGGACCGTGCCGCCGGATCCGCCATAGAGCGCAACCTCGATCGCCGCGCCGGTGCCTGCGTGCTCGATACGAGCCCGTTCGGGACGCGCGAGGCCCGGGGCCGCGGCCCAGAAGCCCGGCGTCGGGTCCGCGCTCACGCGGGCGGGACCGTCGAAAGCGTAGGCCGAGGGCGTGAGGGTATCCTCAAAATCGATCCGGAGCCCGTCCCCCGCGGGGCCGGATCCGGAGGGATCAAATGGGACAGTCGCACAGGCGGAGAGCGATGTCGCGAGGATGGCCCCTCCGATCGTTCGGACCCAGAACCGCCTCACGTGGTCGTCTCCCCATCGTCCTGTCAGCGGTCTAGCGACGCGCAGGGCCGATGAAAAGGGACGCCCGTCACCACCGTGCCGCCCGACGGGTCAATCGGGGAGGCGGACGACCACATCGCGGCCCTGCTGGCGCATGTGAACGGCGTCGGCATCGATGGCGGTGACCTGGATGCCCCGGAACTGATCGCCTTTCTTCACGCGCTGGGTCTGACCGCTGGGGAGCTGGAGGAGGGCATGTCGCCCTTCGGCGGACCCGAAAACGCCAATGAGGGCGACAGAATTACGTCCCAAGGCCGGCTGGGTCGGCTGCGCCGCGACCGCGCGCGGTTTTTGCGCAGGCGCGGGGGCAGGGGCCGCAGGCTGGACGGCGACCGCGCGCACGACCTGGGGCTTCGGAGCCGGTGGCGGCACCGGCGCGGGCCTTGCGACCTGGGCCGGGCGCGTGGCGACGGGTCTTGGCGGTGCCGGAGCCGGCTTCGCGGGCCGGACGGTCGCGATGTCGGGGCTGCGCGGCTGTGGCGGTGCTATGGCGAGGGCGACCGAAGCCGCGACGGCGGCAAGCTCGGCAGGGGTCGGGCCGAGGGCTGCCAGCCGCACGGGAGCGTCGGGGCGGGCCTTCGGCTGCACGCCTGCCCCGGCGGGAGCGGCCGTGGGTTCGGGTGCTACCGCCGCATTGGCGGGTGCGGCGATGGCGGCGGTGAGCGTCTCGACGAGCGTGCCGACCGAGGCCTGGGAAACGAGCCCTGCGGGACGCGGTTGCGGACCGCCGCTCGGACGCACGGGTGCGGCGGCTGCACTCGCGGCACCGATTGTCGTCGCCGCGGGCGCGATTGCAAGGGACGCGGGCCGGGCTTGCGGCGCGCGGACGAGGGCCACAGAGGAAACCGGGGGTGCGGCCTCGGCCCTGGTGCCGGGCCGGGCGAGGGGGCCCGACAGCGCCGCGACGCGCAGGCCGGCGGGTTGCCGCGGGCCCTCAGGCTGCGGCGCGACATTGCCCGGCACGTTGCGGGCGGCCAGGGTGAGAACGCCGGGCGCGGGCGGGGATGTGGCGATCGTCGGGCGGCGCACCGTGGCGGGACGGGCGCGTGGATCCACCTGGGCGATGGCGGTCCGCGGCGGGGTGTCCGGCGCTTGCAGGACCGGGGCGAGCGCAGGGGCGGGGGCTACCACGGCTGGTGCGGGCGTCGAGGCCGCGGGAGCGACTGCGGTCTGCATCGGGGGTGTCGGGGTCGTCCAGGGGCCGAGCCAGACGGTGAGGGCGAGCCGGGCCGCGAGCCCGGTCGCGGCGAGGAGGGCGGGCGGCGGGGAGACGGTGCGCCGGAAGGCGGGAGCGCCGGGCCGTTCGCCCCGGTCGCCGCTTCCGACGATCCGGTCCGGGCGCAGGCCCGCGCGGCCGAGATAGGTGCGGGCCTCGCCGAGCGTGGACCGGCGTGTGGCGATGGCGGTGCGCGCGCCATCAGGCCCGACCGGCCCGAGGGCCAGCGCGAGGGCCGAAGGCTGCACGGCGAGTGCAACGGACGCGCGCATGCGACAGGACGCGGCATCCGGTTTCAGCGTGCGGCTGGACCAGACCTCGGCCTCGGGCAGGATCGCCGTGAGGCGCCCACGCCGGAGGGCGATCTCGGAGGCCACCGTGCGCAGGGCCGCGATGGGATCGCCGCTGTCGACGGGGATGAGACGATCGGGAACCCCGTCGCGTTCGATCGTGATGGTCGGATAGGAAAAACGCAGCCGGAACTCCGGCCTGCCCGTCGATGGTCTGCTCATGTCTGCCCCGATCTTTGTCGAGTGTCTGCCTCGAGGGAGATCGTACCTCATTCGGTTTGATCGCGCCAGCTTCTTGCGCGGGTCGCGCAACTTTCAGTTGCTTCCCGGAAGCCTCGCGTTTCACATGCACTTCGAAGACCTGTCAGGAGACGTTCATGCGTGCGACCCTTGCTGCCCTCGCGGTTGTGGCCCTCTCGGTAGCGCCGCCCGCACCTGCACAGGAGCTGTCGCCGAGGATCAGCGTGACGGGCACGGCCGAGGCGCAAGTGCCGCCCGATGTCGCGACCTTCAACGCGGGTGTGGTCTCGGAGGCGGCGGACGCCCGGACGGCGTTCGAGGCGACCGGGGCAGCGATGCAGGCGGTCTTCGGCGCGCTCGGGACGGCAGGCATCGCGCCCGAGGACATGCAGACGAGCGAGCTTGCCATCGAGCCGCTCTGGAGCGACGGATCGGAAGGCGAGCCCCGCGTGCGGGGGTATTCCGCGACCAACATGGTCCGGGTGCAGGTGCGCGATCTCGCGCGGCTCGGCGCGGCGATCGATGCCGCTGGCGTCGCGGGGGCGAACCGCATCTTCGGGATCGCGTTTGCGGTGAGCGCGCCGCTGGAGCGTCAGAACGAGGCCCGGAGGCTCGCGGTGGCGGATGCGCGGGCGAAGGCGGAGGTTCTCGCGACTGCCGCCGGCGTGACGCTCGGGCCAGTCCTGTCGATCCAAGAGGGCGGCGGCGGCGGGCCGCAGCCCCTGTTCGCGCGGGCCGAGATGGCCGGGGATGCGCCCATCGCCGAGGGCACGGTGTCCCTCGGCGCGCAGGTGGAGATCGTCTACGCCATCGAGTGAACCGGGGCACCGGCCTTGGCGAGGGCCTGGTCAAGATCGCGCATCAGGTCGTTCGCATCCTCGATCCCGATCGAGAGGCGCACGACGTTGGGACCGGCCCCCGCCGCAGTCTGTTGTTCCGGTGTCAGCTGGCGGTGGGTGGTGGAGGCGGAGTGGATGATGAGCGAGCGCGTGTCGCCGAGATTGGCCACATGGCTGAACAACTCCACCGCATCGACGAGAGCGACGCAGGCGTCGTAGCCGCCCTTGAGCGCGAAGGTGAAAAGCGCGCCGGCGCCGCGCGGATAGAGGCGCTTGACCCGGTCGAAGTAGGGCGAGGACGGCAGGCCGGCATAGGTGACGTAATCGACGGCCGGATGGCTCTCGAGCCAGGCCGCGATCTTCTCGGCATTCTCGACATGGCGGGCCATGCGCAGGCTGAGGGTCTCGATGCCGAGGAGCGTCTGGAACGCGGTGGTGGGCGACATGGTCATGCCGAGATCGCGCAGGCCCACGGCGATGCCGTGGAAGGTGAAGGCCATGGGGCCGAAGGTCTCGTGGAACTTCAGGCCGTGGTAGGCGGGTTCGGGATGGCTGAGGGAGGGGAACTTGTCGGAGGCGGACCAGTCGAAGCGGCCGCTGTCAACGACGGCGCCGCCGGTGACCGTGCCGTTGCCGGTGAGGTATTTGGTGGTGGAATGCACGACGAGGTCGGCGCCCATCTCCAGCGGGCGGCAGAGCCAGGGCGAGGCAGTGGTGTTGTCGACGATCAGCGGCAGGCCGTGGCGGTGGGCGATCTCGGCGATGGCGGGGATGTCGGTAACGTAGCCGCCGGGGTTCGAGACGCTCTCGCAGAAGACGGCGCGGGTGCGGTCGTCGATGGCGGCCCCGACGGCGGACAGATCCTCGAGGTCGACGAACTGCGCGGACCATCCGAAGCGGCCGATGGTGTGGGTGAGCTGGGTGTAGGTGCCGCCGTAGAGCCGGGTGGAGGCCACCACGTTGTCGCCCGGGCGCATCAGCGCGAAGAGCGCCATGATCTGCGCCGCGTGGCCCGAGGAGCAGCAGACGGCACCGACGCCGCCCTCGAGGGTCGCGATGCGCTCCTGGAGGACGGAGACGGTGGGGTTGGTCAGGCGTGAGTAGATGTAGCCCACTTCCTGGAGGTTGAAGAGGGCGGCGGCATGATCGGCGTCGCGAAAGACATAGGCCGTGGTCTGGTAGATGGGGGTCTGGCGCGCGCCGGTGGCGGGATCCGGCCGGCTGCCGGCATGGACCTGGAGGGTGTCGAAGCCGTAGGGGGTGTCGCTCATGGTCGTATCCGTCTCCCGGGTCTGATGTTGCCGCGCAGGCTATGCCAGCGGGCGTGGCGGGGCAACAGGGTGCAGGCGTCGGCGCGAGTTGCGCGCAGGGCTGCCAGACGCTAAGGACGCGCGGCACTGAGCCGAGCAGACAGGGGCACCGGATGGATCACGCGGAACTCGAGACCGAGATCGAGGCGGCCTGGGAGGCCCGCGACACGGTGAGCCCGCAGACCGGAGGGGAGCGGCGCGCGGCCATCGAGGCGGTGCTGGAGGCACTGGACCGGGGCAGCCTGCGCGTGGCCGAGCGCGGGGACGACGCGGTCTGGCGGGTGAACCAGTGGGCGAAAAAGGCGGTCCTGCTGGGGTTCCGGCTGCAGGACATGGCCTTGCAGCACGGCGGCCCGCAGGGCGGCGGCTGGTGGGACAAGGTGGATAGCAAGTTCAGGGGCTGGACCGAGCACGACTGGCGGGAGGCCGGATTTCGTGCTGTCCCGTCGTGTGTGGTGCGCCGGTCCGCCTATATCGCGCCGGGGGTGGTGTTGATGCCGTCGTTCGTCAACCTCGGGGCCTATGTGGGCGAGGGCACCATGGTCGACACCTGGGCCACGGTGGGGTCCTGCGCGCAGATCGGCCGGAACTGCCATCTGTCGGGCGGCGTGGGGATCGGCGGCGTGCTGGAGCCGATGCAGGCCGGACCCACGATCATCGAGGACAACTGCTTTATCGGCGCGCGTTCGGAGGTCGTGGAGGGATGCATCGTGCGCGAAGGCGCAGTGCTGGGGATGGGCGTGTTCATCGGCCAGTCCACCAAGATCGTCGACCGGGCCACCGGCGAAGTGATGTATGGCGAGGTTCCGGCCTATTCGGTGGTCGTCGCAGGCTCGTTGCCCGGCAAGCCCATCGGGGGTGAGCCCGGCCCGAGCCTCTATTGCGCGGTCATCGTCAAGCGGGTGGACGAGCGGACGCGCGCCAAGACCGCGATCAACGATCTGCTGCGCGACTGAACCCGGAGCGCGCTGGGAGGGAGCCTCATTGATGTCGGATACAGGGCAATTCGCGGCCTGGGTCGGCAAGGTCGAGGAGGCCGAGGATAGGGTGCCGTTCCAGACCGCCCGGGCGCTCGCGGCGACGCTCGACATGGATCCGGCGGCGCGGGAGGCCGCGGGCGTCGTGCCGGGCGGACGCCTGCCCGCCCTGTGGCACTGGCTTGCGTTCCTGCCGGATGCGCCGATGTCGGATCTCGACGGCGACGGCCACCCGAAGCGGGGCGGCTTTCTGCCTCCGGTGCCGCTGGAGCGGCGGATGTGGGCGGGCGGGCAACTGGTCTTTCACGGCGCGTTGCAGATCGACGCGCCGATCAGGCGGTGCTCGCGCATCGCGGCCGTCGCGGAGAAGACCGGCAAGACCGGCACGATGGTCTTCGTCACGGTCGAGCATGAGATCCACGGCCCCAGCGGACTGGCCGTCACCGAGAGCCAAGACATCGTCTACATGCCGATCCCCGAGCGGTTCGCGCCGCCACCGCCCGTGCCCGCCCCGCAGGACGGCGACTGGAGCGAGCCTGTGGCGATGGATCCGGTGCGGCTCTTTCGGTTTTCGGCCGCGACCTTCAACGCCCACCGGATCCACGTCGATCTCGAGTATGCGCGCACCGTCGAGAAATACCCCGGGCTCGTGGTTCATGGCCCCTTTCAGGCAATCCTGCTGATGGAGGCCGCCCGCCGGCACAAGGGTGGTGCCGGGCCTACGGCGTACCGGTTCCGGGGCGTGCGGCCGCTGTTTCACCACGATGCCTTGCGTCTCATCGGGCGAAGAGCCGAGACCGGCGAAGAGGATCTGTTCACGGCGACCGGCGACGGGCATGTGTGCATGCAGGCGCGCGTCGTCTGGGGCTGACCCTGCGGACGCGAGACTGAGGAGAGAAGGCCATGGTCGGATTGCTTCGGGGGATGCGGGTCATCGAGAGTTCGGCGTTCGTCGCCGTACCGCTCGCCGGCATGACGCTTGCGCAGATGGGGGCGGACGTCATCCGGTTCGACCGCATGCAGGGCGGGCTCGATGCCCGGCGGTGGCCGGTGACCGAGACCGGCGAGAGCCTGTTCTGGGCGGGTCTGAACAAGGGCAAGCGGTCGTTCGCGGTCGATCTCACTGATCCGAAGGGACAGGAGCTGGTGGCCGATCTGATCTGTGCGCCGGGGCCGGACGCGGGCCTGCTGCTCACGAACCTGCGCACGCGCGGATGGATGGATTATCCCGCGCTGAGCGCGCGGCGCGCCGATCTGGTGATGGTGTCGCTGCTGGGGACGCGCGCCGGGGGGCCGGCGGTGGATTACACGGTCAATCCCGCGCTGGGGTTTCCCATGGCGACGGGACCCGCGGGGGCGGAGGCGCCGGTCGCCCATGTGCTGCCGGCCTGGGATTGCATCGCGGGCAATCTAGTGGTGAGCGGATTGCTTGCGGCCGAGCGGCACCGGATGCGGACCGGCGCGGGGCAACTGGTGGAGTTGTCGCTGAAAGACGTCGGGGCCGCGATGCTGGGGCATCTGGGTCTTATCGGCGAAGTTGTGGTCAACGGTGTCGACCGGCCCCGCAACGGTAACGCGCTCTACGGGGCTTATGGGCAGGATTTCGTCTGCGCGGACGGGCGGCGGGTGATGGTGATCGGGCTGACCGACCGGCAGTGGCGCGGGCTTCTGAAGGCGACCGGCACGACCGAGGCGATGGCGGCCCTCGGGGCGCGCCTCGGGCTGGATCTGGCACTAGAGGGCGAGCGCTATCTTGCCCGTACGGAGATCACGGAGGTGCTGGCCCCGTGGTTCGCGGCCCGCAGCGTTTCGGATTTCGGGGCGGCGTTCGAGGCCGCGGGCATCACCTGGGGGGAATTCCGGACCTTTGCCGGAGCCGTTCGGGACGATCCGGACCTGTCGGAGGACAACCCGATGTTCCGGGTGATCCACCAGCCCGGTATCGGAGCCTATCAGGTGCCCGGCACGCCCTTTGCCTCGACGGCATTCGCACGCGACGATCCGAGGCCGGCGCCGCGGCTGGGCGAGCACTCCGAGGAGATCCTCGCCGATGTATTGGGGCTCGGGTCGGGCCAGATCGGGGCGCTGATGGATGCGCGCGTGGTGGCGGGGCCTGTCAGCGCAGGGCGCTGACGTCCGACACGCCGACCTTGGATCCGGATTTCAGCAGCAGGTGCGCCGTGCCGTCCTCGATGCGCACCTCGGTCACCTCGGAATAGACCTCGGCCGGGGTCGTGCCGATCAGATCGTCCTTGGCGTAGCTCTCGACGGAGAAGGAATAGAGCCCGTTCGGCAGGGCATTGCCGAGCGCGTCGAGCCCGTCCCAGGACAGGCTGCTCGCCTTCGGGTCCACGTCGCGCTTGGCCACGACCGTGCCGAAGTCGTTGGTGACGAGCAGGGTCGCGCGGTCGGCCTTCTCGAGGGGGGTCGTCTCGATGGGCACCGCGGCCCCGTTGTACTCGGCCTTGCCCGGGCTGCGCACCTCGCGTCCGATCCAGGAGGCGAGACCGGCGGAGGAGCCCCCCCCGAGCGCCTCGAAGATCTGCTCGAGCCGCTCGTTGGTGCGGACCTGCTGTTCCACCGAGGAGAAGCTCGCCAATTGCGCGACGAACTCGGTCGATTCCATCGGCTTCAAGGGATCCTGGTTCTGGAGCTGCGTCGTCAGAAGCTTCAGGAAGGTGTCGAAATCGGTATCGACCTTCGTGCGGTCGGCAACGGCCTCGGGTTCGGTCCGCGTCTTCGGGGTCTGGACCCGGGTGTTGGGCGTGATTTCCATGGGATGTCCTGTCAGAGGCGGATGTCGAGGCCGTCCCCGGCGGGCCGTCTCGGGGGCTCGGGGAGGGTGGCGAAGGAGATGGGGGCCGTGTCGAAAGGGACGCCGTAGCGCCGGTCGCTCGGGGCGTCCCGCTGTGTCGAGGCGTCGCTGCCGGTGCTGAAGGTGAGCGTGACCTCGCCGTAGCCGGCCTCGGTCAGGTCGCGCACGAGGGCGTCGGCGTGGCGGCGCAGGAAGTCCTGGGTCTCGGGGCGTTCGGCCATCACGATGGCCTGCATGCCACCGCCCTCGGTCGGGTTGAGGCGGAGCTGCACGCGGCCGAGTTCCGGCGGATCGAGGCGGATCTCGATCTGGGGCTGGGCGCTCTGGCTGACGGCGAGGGTGATCTGGCCCGCGACGTCGCGCGGTGCGAGGGTCGCCGTCTGCAGGGCGCGGGTGAGGGCCGCGGTTTCGTCCTGGGCGGCCAGTCGCCAGCTTGGCGGGGTCGCGGGCAGGAGGCCGAGGTCGGGGTCGGCGAGCGGGGCGACGCGGACGTCCGCGAAGACCGCAGTCTGGGCGGGCGCCAGAGGGGTGGTGGCTGTCTGGGCCGGCTGCGGCGCGGGGTCGGCGGGGGCGGTGTCCCGGGGGGTGTCGTCGCGCGGGTTGGTTTGCGAGAAGATTGTCGGAGGCACGACCGCAGTTGGCTCGACGGGGCGGTCCATCGGGGCCGCGGGTGGCGGGGTCGTGGGGGGTAGGATCTCCGGTTCCTGTCGGGCCCTTGCGGCCGGTTCGGCTGGTGTCGCCGGCAGGGCGTCGACCGCGGCCGGGTCCGGCGGGGCTGTGGGCTGGACCGTCGGGACGCTTGGGGATTGGGCAGCGATGGTCACGGTGGAAGCCGCAGGGGACGATACGGGGGCGGGGGTCGGGGCGGCGACCGCGGGGGTCGAGGCGGCGACCGCGAGGGTCGGGTCGGCTTCGGTGGCCGGGTCGGGGAGCGCATCTGCCTCCGGGAGGGCCTTGGGCGGGGGCGGTGTGGTCTGGCCCGATGGCGCTTGCGGGGCGATCTCGCTGGGGTGGGACTCCCGGGGATCCGGCCGACGGGGGAGGCTCGCGGCCTGGTCCGATGCGGCAAGGAGTGTCGGGCGCGCGGGGACGGGCGTCTCGACCTTGATCGGGAGCGAGGCTTCGTCTGCCGGGATTTCGAGATCGGCCTTGGGATCCGTGGGGGTCTCGGTCGTCAGGTACGTCAGGACGGCCGGAGCCTGTGGTGGTACGGCTGGCGACGGCAGTGGAGCGGGCGATAACGAGACTTCGGGAACCGGGAGCGGGTCTGCGGGCTGCGCAGGGACGTTCGCGATCGGGAGTGCTGCATCCGTGGGTATGGGCGGGGCGGTCGGATCGGGCGTGTCGGGCTTTGGATCGCGCCACAGGCCGAGCCAGCCTTCGGGGGAGCCATCGGCTGCGGGCGCGACGGCGGGCGCGGGGATCGTCTGGACCAGAGCCGGCGTGCCATCCGATCCGCCGAGGATCATGGCGAAGGCTGTGTCGGCCGTCAGGATTTCAGCCTCCTTCTGGGTGGAGGTGCGAGGACCGGCGGGGGCCGGTGCGGTCGGGGCCATGTCCGAACTGATCAATCCGTGCTCCATCCACCGGGAAAACCGTACGGATGTGTCTGGGCGGAAAGCCTTACGATTTATTTACCGCGACGGCGGATCAGGGAGAGGCCCAAGAGGGAGACGCTTGCGCCATGGACATCAAACGGATCGAAGGCTTGCCGATGCCAACCACCGGGTCCGCCCGTGACGCGGTGCTGACCGATACGGTCGCGCGCGAGACGGCCGAGGCTTTCGAGGCTGCGTTCCTCGCGGAGATGCTCAAGCATACGGGCATCAACCGCACGCCGGAGTCCGCGGGGGGCGGGGCCGGGGAGGAGGCCTTCGCGAGCTTTCTGACGGACCAGTATGCCGACGTGCTGGCCAGAAGCGGCGGGCTCGGCATCGCGGAACAGATCTTCAACGCCATTCGCCAAGGAAAGCCAGGCTCATGATCGATTCGTTTTTGTCCTCGTCGCGGTATGATCGCGTGCTGCGTCTGCTCGATCAGGAGCGCAAGGTGATCCTCAACGGCCCGCTTTCGGCCCTGAGCGCGCTGGTCGAGAAGCGCGAGGCCCTGCTGTCGGAATTGCTGACGCAGGACCATGTGCTGCCCGAGGCGTTCCTCCAGGCCCTCAAGACGCGCGCCGAGCGCAACAGCCGGCTGATCCTCGCGAGCATCGCGGGCGTCCGGTCGGCCGAGGCGCTGCTGACCAAGCTCGACGAGGCGAGCGAGACGCTTCGGACCTATTCCGCCGAGGGCGTGCGCGTCGATCTCGGGCCGGTTCGGGTCACACGGGACACGCGCGCCTGAGCCGGAACGCAAGCCGCCGCCGGCCCGGAGGTCGGCGGCGGTTTGATGTGACGGGCGTGCGGGGCGCTTAGGACCCGTAGACGCTTTCGCGGGCAATGTCGCGGACCGAGGCCCGGCTGATCCCGAGGTCGCTCAGATCGCGGTCGCTGAGCTGGTCGAGCTCCTCGAGGGTCGCGCGATACAGGCGATAGTCGGCCATCGCCTTCCTGATCTTTGCGAAAAAGCCCGCGCCATAGGTACTGGCGAGAGGCGTGCTGCCGACATTGAGTGTCTGTGCCATGATCGTGTCTGTCTTTCGTTGGTTGATGTCCCGGTGGCCTCAGGCCAGTCTCGGGGATGTCAGTGTCCGTATGTTGCGGCGCGGGCGACCTCGGCGAGGTCACAGCCTGCGTATCCCACATCTTCGAGTTGCCGGATGTCGAGCTTGCGCAGGGCTGCCAGCGTTTCGCGGTAGCGCAAGTGGGTCGTGATCGCCCGCTGCACCCCGGTGATGTCGAATGTGTCGAAAACCGTCTGAACGCCGGAGCGTGCGGGGCGGTGGATCGCCGTGATCATTTGAGGCTCCTTTCGTCTGTGTTCGAGATTGAGCGTTTCCGATGTTGTTGCACTGCAAGATAGCCAGATTTTCGGGTCCTGCAAGGTCGGGAAGCGCGGGTCTGTCATGCGCGCAGCGCAGGGCGATTAACCATTCGTAAACATGCGGACTTGCTAAGGCTTTGGGGCATGAGCCCGAGTTCAGGACTGCCGGGTCCGATTGCAATGAAGGACACGCAACCGTGTCCGCGAAACGAAAGGCAACCGAACATTTGTCGCAGGGTCACAGGGGTTGCCCTTGTCCCCGGACGCGCGGGAGCCGAAGTAAGGTGGGAACCTTGGGGGGAATTTGATGGCGCTCGATACCGCACGCATTCTGGATGCTCTACGCAGCGTGGCCTTGCCGGACGGGAGCGGCGACATCGTTACCGCGGATCTGGTGCGTGCCGTCAGCGTCGAGGGCGGTGTCGTGCGCTTCGTGCTCGAGGTCGATCCGGCGGAGGGGCGTCTTTTCGAGCCGGTGCGCGCACGGGCCGAGGCCGTGGTCGCGGGCCTGGCGGGTGTTGCGTCGGTCTCGGCCCTGCTGACGGCGCACGGGCCCGCCGCGAAGACCCCGCCGCCCGACCTGAAGATCGGCCGGCATCCGACACCGCAGGCGGGGCCGCAAAGCGTCCCGGGTGTCAGGCGCATCATCGCAATAGCCTCCGGCAAGGGCGGCGTCGGTAAATCCACCGTCGCCACGAACCTCGCCGTGGCCCTCGCGCGCGAGGGGAAGTCGGTCGGCCTGCTCGATGCGGACATCTACGGGCCGTCCGTGCCGCGCATGATGGGACTGAGCGCGCGGCCCAAATCCCCGGACGGGAAGACCATCATCCCGCTGCACGCGCACGGCGTGACGGTGATGTCGATCGGGCTGATGCTGAAGGAAGGCGAGGCGGTGGTCTGGCGGGGGCCGATGCTCATGGGCGCGCTCCAGCAGATGATGGGGCAGGTTGCCTGGGGCGAGCTCGACGCGCTCATCGTCGACCTGCCGCCCGGAACCGGGGACGTGCAGCTTTCGCTCAGCCAGCGCTATCCGGTGACCGGGGCGATCATCGTGTCCACGCCGCAGGACGTGGCGCTGCTCGATGCGCGAAAGGCCATGGACATGTTCGAGAAGACGAAGGTCCCGCTCCTCGGCCTGATCGAGAACATGTCGTCCTACGTCTGCCCGAACTGCGGGCATGAGGCGCATATCTTCGGACATGGCGGTGCGAGGGCCGAGGCGGAGCGGGTCGGCGTACCGTTTCTGGGGGAGATCCCGCTCGACATCTCGGTGCGTCTTGCCGGCGACAGCGGGACCCCGGTCAGCGTCACGCACCCCGACGGCCGCGAGGGCACGGCGTTCCGGGCCGTGGCACGGCGGTTGGTCGAGCGGGGTCTTGTCTGATCGCATCGGTCGCATCCGGGACGCGGCGCCTGGAGCGCGGGCGGCTTGCCAGATTCCTTTGAGAATATATGGTGATGGAGTGATTCCATCGCGCGACGCGGATCGACGCCGCGTCAGACATACAAACTGGGAGACTGTCGTGATCAAACGCATTTTGCTCGCCTCCGCGGCCGGAGCGATCCTGGCCTCGGCCGCCTCGGCGCAGGAGCCGGTCAACGTCGGCATCATCCTCGGGTTCACCGGACCGCTCGAGTCGATCACGCCGGGCATGGCCGCCGGCGCGGAACTGGCCTTCAAGGAGGCGTCGGATTCGGGCCTGCTGCCGGGGGGCGTCACGATCAATCCGGTGCGCGCGGACAGCACCTGCATCGACGCCGCGGCCGCGACGACCGCGGCCGAACGCCTCGTGACCTCGGACAACGTGGCTGCCATCATGGGGGCGGATTGTTCGGGCGTCACCACCGCCATCGCGAACGGCGTGGCGATCCCGAACGGTGTCGTGATGGTGTCGCCCTCGGCCACCTCGCCCGCGCTGACCACGATCGAGGACAATGGGTATTTCTTCCGGACCGCACCCTCGGATGCGCGCCAGGGCGAGATCATCGCGCAACTGCTCGAGGAGCGCGGGATCGAGACCATCGCGATCAGCTATACCAACAACGATTACGGCAAGGGCCTGTCGGACGCGATCGCGGCGTCCTTCGAGGCCTTGGGCGGCACCGTTGCGATCAACGCCGGGCATGAGGACGGCAAGGGCGACTATTCGGCCGAAGTGGCCGCGTTACAGGCTTCCGGAGCCGACATGCTTGTAGTTGCGGGATACGTGGACCAAGGCGGCGTCGGGATCGTCCAGGCAGCGCTCGACACCGGGGCCTTCGAGAGCTTCATGTTTCCGGACGGGATGTTCGGCCAGAGCCTGATCGATGCCATCGGCGACGAGATCAACGGCAAGGTTCTCGGGACCCTGCCCGGTACGGAGGGGGCCGGGGCCACAAGCTTCGCCGAGGTTGCGGGTGCCGCCGGTGTCGATCCAACCGCGACCTATGTGCCCGAGAGCTACGATGCGGCGGCACTGATCTCGCTCGCGATGGCTGCGGCGGGATCTGCCGACCGCACGGCCATCCGCGACCACATCCTCGATGTCGCCAATGCGCCGGGCGAGCCGATCCTGCCGGGCGAACTGGCAAAGGGCCTGGAGCTTGCGGCGGCGGGGACGGACATCGACTATCAGGGGGCGTCGGGCGTCGAGTTGATCGGGCCCGGCGAGGCCGCCGGATCCTACCGGGTCTACGAGATCGTAGACAACGGGCCGGTGACCCTCGAATTTCGGTGAGGCGGAGCCACTTCTGGCGCGGTTCGGGCAGGCCTGTCCGGACCGCGTGCTTGAGGCCTTCGCCATGATCCGTGTGGACGATCTGCACATGCATTTCGGCGGCATTCGAGCCGTCGATGGGGCCTCGATCGAGATCGCGAAGGGCTCGATCACGGGTCTGATCGGGCCGAACGGCGCGGGCAAGACCACGCTCTTCAACGTCATCGCGGGGCATTACACGCCGACGTCGGGCCGGGTCTGGCTGGACGGCGCGGATATCACCGGACTGTCGCCGCACGAGTTGTTCCATAAGGGCCTGCTGCGGACGTTTCAGATCGCGCACGAGTTCGGGACGCTGACGGTGCGCGAGAACCTGATGATGGTCCCGCCGCACCAGCCCGGCGAGACGCTGTGGAACACCTGGTTCAGGCCGGGAGCCGTGCGCGACCGCGAGGCGGAGGTCCGGGCGAAGGCGGACGACGTCATCGCGTTCCTCGAGATCGGCCGGGTCGCGGACGAATATGCGGGTAACCTGTCGGGAGGTCAGAAGAAGCTGCTCGAACTTGGCCGGACCATGATGGTCGATGCCAAGATCGTGTTCCTCGACGAGGTCGGGGCGGGCGTGAACCGAACGCTCTTGAATACCGTGGGCGACGCGATCTTGCGGCTCAACCGCGAGCGCGGCTACACGTTTTGCATGATCGAGCATGACATGGAGTTCATCGGACGGCTGTGCGATCCGGTGATCGTCATGGCGGAGGGCCGCGTGCTCGCCCAAGGGACGGCGGCGGAGATGCGGGCCGACGAGGCCGTGATCGAGGCCTATCTGGGTCGCGGTCTGAAGAACAAGACGGTCCGGGCGGAGACCGGCGTGTGAGCGTCCTGATCGGCGAGGCCATGACCGGCGGATACGGCTCCGCCGACATTCTGCACGGCTGCACGATTGCGGTGGACGAGGGCCAGATCGCGGTCATCGTCGGCCCGAACGGGGCCGGCAAATCCACCGCGATGAAGGCGCTGTTCGGCATGTTGCCGCTGCGTTCGGGCACGGTGCGCTTTGAGGGTCGCGACATCGGGGCCCTGTCGCCGCAGGA
>JBBQYB010000071.1:0-16760 GCA_038209095.1 Rhodobacterales bacterium | reverse complement strand
GAGACCAGACGCCGGGTCCGGCTGTCCCAGAGCTGGAGGCGCACGCAATTGAAGCTCTGCCGAAGGGTCAGCCGCTGGGTGGTCGCGAGCGCCTGATGGTCGCGCAAGACCTCCTGGAGGCGGTAGAACGGGATCCGGCTGTAGAGGTGGTGCACGTGATGCACCCCGATATTGGCGGTGAACCAGCACAGGATCTTCGGCAAATCGTAATGCGAACTGCCGTGCAGTGCCGCGTCATGCAAAAGCCAATCCTCGTCCTTGTCCCATTCGGTCTCCTCGAACTGATGCTGGACATAGAACAGCCACACCCCGATGGACGCCGCCACCAGCGTCGTGGGCAGGAACACGACGAGGATCGGCGCGAGGCCTCCGAACCAGTAGAGGACGGCGAGGGCCGTGAGAATTGCGATGTTCGTGCCCATGGCACTGACCCAGAACGTCCAGCCCGCGCGCATCAGACCGTAGGGAATGCGGTTCTGCAAGAAAAACAGGAAGGCCGGTCCGAGCCCGAACAGCACAACCGGATTACGGTAGAGGCGATACACGATACGCTCGAACCAGTTCGTGGCGCTGTATTCGTCGATGGTCATGGTGTGGACGTCGCCCATCCCGCGCTTGTCGAGATTGCCCGACGTCGCGTGATGCACCGCATGCGTCCGACGCCAGACATCGAAGGGCGTGAGGGTCAGCACCCCGAGGCCGCGTCCGATCCAGTCGCTGACGCCGCGGCGCCGAAACAGCGAATTGTGGCCGCAATCGTGCTGTATCGCGAAGATCCGCACGAGGAACAGACCGTTCAGCACCGCGATGAACCCGGCGAGCCAGTAACTCACCGACAAGGACGCATAGGCCAGCGTCCAGAGCGCGAAGAACGGCACGACGCTGACCGCAAGCTCGAATGCACTGCGCAGATGGGACGGTTCGCGATACTGCGCGAGGATGCGAACCCAGTTGCGCGCGTCATCCGGCATGGCGTTCGGGGCAGGGGTGTCGTCAGCGATCATTCTCGTCCCAATTCTCGTTATTCCGGTCCCCACCCGATAAGCTACGCGGAGGAAACCGCAAGCACGTTCTGGACGGAGCCGGTCCGGCCTGACCCCCGGCGACCCCGTCGTGCGTCTTGCCCTGCGGGAGCGCGCGCGGCAGTCTGACCGCCGGGCGCGGTCTCCGGGAGGCCCCGTCGCAGAAGGGCGCGATCTGCGCCGGGAGGGGTGAAAAATGTCGGAAAAACCGGTCGTGGGCTTCATCGGCGTGGGGCTGATGGGGTGGGGCATGGCAAAAAATGCCGTGGAAAAAGGGTATCCGCTGCGGGTCGCGGCGCACCGCAAGCGCGAGGCGGTGGACGATCTGGTGGGCCGCGGCGCGATCGAATGTCACAGCATCGCCGATCTCGCGGCGGCGTGTGACGTGATCGTGATGTGCATGACCGGCGCGCCGCAGGTGGAGGCGGCCGTGACGCAGATCCGCACGCGGGCGCGCCCGGGGCTTACGCTGATCGACAGCACGACCTCCGAGCCCGACGTGACCGAACGCCTCGCAGGCGAACTGGCGGAGATCGGCGTGACCCTTTTCGATGCGCCGTTGTCGCGCACGCCGGCCCATGCCTGGGACGGGGAGTTGACGACTTATTGCGGGGGACCGCCCGAGCTGATCGAGACCTGGCGGCCGCTTCTCGCGACCTGGGCCAACGTGATCATCCCGGTCGGCGGCCCCGTGGGGGCAGCCCATGCGCTCAAGCTGATCAACAACCTGGTGGCGCTCGGTTATGCCGCCCTCTGGTCGGAATGCTACGGGATGGTACGCCGGATCGGGGCGGATCCGGCCGTCTTTCGCGAGATCGTCACCAATTCCGGCATGAACTGCGGGAATTTCCAGAACTTCTCGAAATACGCGGTGGAGGGCGATCCGAACGCCCACAAGTTCACGCTCGAAAACGGGCTCAAGGATCTGACCTATTACAACCGGCTGGCGACGCGGATGAACGGCGTCACCCTGATGTCGGACGGCGCGCTCCAGACGCTCAAGCTCGGCAAGGCGCTGGGCTACGGCGAGCGCTACATGCCGGAGATGAGCGAGATCGTCCATGCGCTCAACGGAGCGGCCACCGAGGAGTGACGGGCCGGGCAACGCGGACCTGTGTCATTCCGCGGCATGGGCCAGCGACGCCCGGCGGTCCTGCTCGAAGAACCCGATCAGGTCGGCCAGCAACAGCGCCTGTTCCTGCAGGACCTGCGCGCGGCGCGCGCCGTTCTCCGCCAGATGGGCGTTCAACTGCGTGGCATCGTCGATCTGGGTCAGCGCCTGGGTCAACTCGCCCACGCCGAGGGACTGTTCGCGGGTGGCATTGGAGATGTCCGCCATGGCCGGGGCGATGGCCACGAAGGACGTCAGCATCCCCGACATGGCCGACCCGGTCGCGGCCACGACCTCGGCGCCCTTGTCGACGCTGGTCTGGGTGACGGTGATCAGGCGGCGGATATCCTTGGCCGCCTCGGCCGCGCGCTGGGCCAGCGTGCGCACTTCGGTAGCGACGACGGCGAAGCCCTTGCCCGCATCCCCCGCGCGGGCGGCCTCCACCGCCGCGTTCAGGGCGAGGAGGTTGGTCTGGAAGGCGAAGCCGTCGATGGCGTTGACGATCTCGGTGATCTGTTGCGCGCCGGTCTGGATGTCCGTCATCGCGGCACCTGCGCGGTCGATCAGGATCCGGCTCGTGTCCGCCTGACTACGCGCGGTGCCGATCACGTCGCTCGAGGCGCGCGCATTGTCGGCATTGGTGCGGATCGTGGTGGACAACTCCACCATCGTCGCACTCGTCTGCTGCAAGGCCGTCGCCTGGGCGATGGCGCGATCGGACAGATCGTGGCTGTCGCGGCCGATCTCGCTCACGGTGTCGGAAATGGTGGCCTTCGTTTCGAGGAGCTGGGTCACCAGCGTCGACAGGGTGCGCAGCGTGTCGTTCATCGAAGCCGAAAAGTCGCCGAGTCGTCCCGTATAGTCTGTGGCCATGGTCCGGCGTAGGTCGCCGTGCGATAGGGCCGTGATGGCCTTTTGGCCGTCGTCGAGGAACCGCGCGATGATGGTGCAGATGGCATTCACGCCCGTGGCGAGGCCCTGGAGCGTCTCGTCGTCGAAATCCTGGGTAACCCGGCGCGAGAAATCCCCGGCCTGTGCGGCGTAAACGACCGTGCCCACCCCGTTGCGCAGGGCGGCGAGCATCGCCTCGCGCGCGGCGACGGCGGCCTCGGCGGCCTCCTTCGCCCGCGTCCGTTCGGCGCGCGCCCCGGCGAGCGTCACGCGCAGATGCTCGAGGTTGTGCGCCATCAGGCCGATCTCGTCGCGCCGGCTCAGGGCGGGTTCCGGCCGGTCCAGCACGTCGTCCGCGAGCAACGTCAGGCTCCGCGAGAGCCGCGCGATGGGGGCGGACACGATGCGCGACAGCACCAGATAGGCGATGAGCGCGAAAAACAGCCCGAGCGCCCCGCCTGTCGCGGCCATCGCCAGCGCCGCCTGGCTCGAGGCGGCCAGGATCGTCTCCTCCGACCATCCGACGATCATGGCACCCACGATGCCGTTCTCGGGCCCGAACCGGATCGGTGCCGCGGTGATGCCCGGCAGCGACAGGCTGGTTCCGGACGTCATGGCCTGGGTCGCGGCCGCGGCCGCAGCCCGGGGGTCCGGCGCAAAGAGGTGGCTCTGCACCAGGATCTCCGCACCGGTCGCGTTGACGATCAGGATCCAGGCGACCGCGTCTTCCTGACCGTGCCGGAACTCAGCGAGCCCCGGCACGATGTTCTCGACCTTGCCGAAGCGCACGGCTCCGCCGAGGGTCTTCGAGACGAGATCGGTCGAGCGCGCCGCCCCCTCGACGAAGGCCGCGTCGAGGACCGCGGACTGGCGCGAGATCGCGACCGAGGCCACGACGCCGATCCCGAGGACCAGGACCAGTCCCACAAACAGGGCGAGCCGCTGTCCCAGGCCGAACTTCGATGGCTGGAGGCCGGAGGGTTCGATCGACATGTGCGCGGGCTCTCTCGTCTCTTAAGGGGGCGTGCGGGGATTACGGCAGCAGGCTGACGTCGATCCCGAAGGTCACGGCGCCGAGCGCACGTCCGTCGGCCGGATCGACCACGGTCATGGACACCTGGCTCTGGTAGGTCTGGCTGCTCTCGTCGAACTCGACCTCGGAGATGTCGATGCCGCCCGGACCGACCAGATAGGTGTTCTGCCACTTCGCCTCGTCGCCCTGCCAGTAGTCGGAGGTGACGTTGCTCTGGGCGACGTTCAGGCCGCGATTGTCCATGAAGAAGACTTCCGTCACCAGCCCGGCCGTGGCCTCCTGACGCGTGCGCAGGACCTCGGAGGCGGGCGAACCCATCACGCCTTCGATCATGGGTGCGGCTGCGGCTCCGACCTCGGCGCGCCAGGCGGTGTCCATCCCGTCGATGTCGGCCTGGGAGAGCCCGGCGTGCTCGGCGTTCTGCGCGCGCAGCGCCTCGATCACCGCGGGCTCGGCCATCCAGCCCGCCAGCTCGGCGGCGGCGAGGTCCTTGAGCGGTCCCTCGAATTCGTTCATCGCGAACCCGGGTGCTGCACTGATGGCCAGTGTGGCGAGAACGGGCAGTACATATCGATGCATCGGAGCATTCCCTCGTTTGCCGTTTCAAAAGTCGAGATCCATCTCTGCGGATCGGAGACGCATTCCGGCCTGCACATCTATGACTTCATCGCGAATCCTTAAGAAAACGCTTACCCTAATGCTCCGACGGTCCGCTCCGAAGCAGTTCAGGGTTTGCTAACCATTGCCGCGTCAACTCGCCCGCAACTTCAGGGGAGGGCGTGCGATGCCAGCGACCGACAGCGTACTCAGCCGCAAGATGACCCAGGGCGGCGTCGCCCGCTCGCCGCTGCCCGACACCGAGCTCATCGGCGAGATCTTCGCGCGCATGGTCGAGGACAGGCTGCGCCCTCTCGTCAAATGCGCCATCAGCGCCATGCCGCTCGACATCCGCGTGGTCAAGCTGATGACGGCCGTGGAGGACATCTCGGTGCCGTCCATGCTGGGGCTCGTCGAGGTGGAGGGGGCGAGCACGCAGGGCCTGATGTGCATCGACACCGATCTTGCGTATCATCTCATCGATCTCACGCTCGGCGGGGATCCCGCGACGGCACCCATTCCCACGACCCGGACCTTCACCAGCATCGACATGGCGCTGTGCAAGCTGCATCTCGATGCCCTGCTCGACGCTTTCGGGTCGGCGCTCGCGGACATTAACGGGAAACCCTTCAAGAAGCGCATGACCATAGGCGACCAGCGCCAGAACATCTCGCAGCTGCGCTTCGCCCCCGACTATGTCGACGTGCTCGTGTTCAACCTCGCGCTCGATATCGGCGAGGCCGCGCGCACCGGCAACTTCTCTCTCCTGATGCCCCTCGCGACCCTCGACACCATCCGGGCCTCGGTGCGGGACGCGACCGACGGCCAGGAGGACAAGGCCGAACGCCCCGACGATCTGTGGCGCGTCCAGATGCGCCGGGCCGCGGCCACGTCGCCGGTCCAGATCGATGCGGTACTCCACCGCAGCCTGATGACCGTGGCCGAGATTCAGAAGCTTTGTCCGGGGCAGGTGATCGACATCCCCGTGACGGCCCCCGACGACATCGAACTCACGATGCGGCAGCCGGGCGGCAAGTCCTCCGTCATCGCCTCGGGGCGGCTCGGGGCCTACAAGACCTCGAAGGTAGTCAAGCTGGCCCAATCCATCGACCCGCGCGTCGCGCAGCATGTGAAGTCGGCGATCTGAATCCCGGGGCCAGGCCCCGGGGGGGCTGCCCCTAGCTCAGCTTGCCCAGATGCGCCTCCAGCCCGTCGCGCAATTCCTGCAGCACGAAGGGCTTGGCCACGAAATGATCGACGCTGTCGTTCGCCTGGTCGCGGTAGGCATTGGACGTCGCAAGGAACACCGGGATCGACTTCAGGACCGGATGCGCCTTGATCTTCTGCGCCAGTTCCGCGCCCGAGATGCCGGGCATGTTCAGGTCCGAGATCACGACGTCGAACTTGCGCGCCATCATCTGGTCGAGGGCCGCCTCGCCGCTGGCGGCCAGCGCCACGTCGACCACACCCAATTGCTTCAGGACCTGCCGCGCCATGGCGCGCATGGTCTGCTGATCGTCCACCACCAGAACGGCGATGCTCCGGGCTGCCGGCATGTTGAATTCCCTTCAGGTCTGCTCGGTCCGATCTTGGTCCGTAGCACGTTAAGAATGCGCGAATGCGCTCGAGAGAAACGGTCGAAGGATGATCCGGGACACGGGGGGGCCCTCAGGCGGCCGCACCGCCGGCGCGCCGGGGTGCCGACAGGAAATGGGTGATCCGGTGGGGCAGGTTGTCGAGCGAGGCCTCCTCGTCCACCGCATTCATCTCCAGGGCGGCGCGGGGCATGCCCCAGACCACCGAGCTGTGCTGGTCCTGGCCCAGACAGGCCGCTCCCGACCGCCGCATCGCGGCGAGGCCGAGCGCCCCGTCCTTGCCCATTCCGGTCAGGATCACCCCGATGGCATGGGCCCCGAACGCGCGAGCCACGCTCTCGAACAGCACGTCCACGGAGGGCCGGTGCCCGCTGACCGGCGCGCTCTCCTCGAGCTCCGTCTGGATCACGCCGCCGCTCCGGCGCTGGACGCGCAGGTGCCTGTCGCCCGGCGCGAGGCGGATGGCGCCATGCCCAAGCGTCTCCCCCGCCCGCGCCTCGGACACGTCCCGCTGCAGCTCCAACCGCAGCCGCGCCGCGAACCGCTCCGGATAGCCCTTGGGCATGTGCTGCACGATCACGATGGGGGGCAGACCGTCCGGCAGGGCCGAGAGCAGCTTCGACAGTGCGCTGACCCCGCCCGTCGAGGCGCCGATGGCGATCAGGCTGCGCGTGAAGGCCGTGCGGGCCGTGGCCGGCGGCGGATGGGCCGCGGCGGGGCGCGGGGCGAGGGTCGCATTGGCGCGGCGCTGCATCATCATGGGCCGCGCGCTTGCAGCAACGCGCACCTTGGCCTGCAGGACGCTCGCAAACCGCTCCATGCCTTCCTTGCCCTGGGGCTTCTGGATGACCTCGATGGCGCCGATCTGGAGCGCGCTGACGCTCGTCTCGGCGCCCTCGGCCGTCAGGTTCGAGACCATGATGACCGGCGTGGGACGCAGTTCCATGATCTTGCGCAGGAAATCGAGCCCGTTCATCCCCGGCATGGCGACGTCGAGGGTCACCACATCGGGATCGCTCGACCGGATGATCTCGCGCGCCTCGGTGGCGTCGCAGGCGGAGGCCACAACCTCGATGTCCGGCGCGCCCGACAGCGCGCTGGCGATCAGACGGCGCATCAGCGCGCTGTCGTCGACGACGACGACCCGGATCGGCACCTGTCCCGTGCTCATCTGGTCTGTCTTCTGTAGATCGTATGCCCCTCGGCCATGAGTTTGGGATGGGTGCCGAGGATCGATTCCGAGTGACCGAGATACAGGATCCCGCCCGGCACCAGCAGCTCCGCGAACCGGTCGATGATCCGGTCGCGCATCTCCGGCGAGAAATAGATCAGAACGTTGCGACAGAAGATCATGTCGAACGCTCCCTTGAAGGGCCAGGGTCCGATCAGGTTGAGCGACCGGAACACCACGAGCGCCCGCACGGCCTCGGTGATCTGCTGGCTGTCGTCCGCGGGCGGGCTCAGGAACTGCGCCGTGCGAAAGCGCGCCGGCAGGGTGCGGAGGCGCTCCGCCGGATAGACGCCCTTGGACGCGGTCCGGAGCACCTCGGTGTCGAGGTCGCTCGCGAGGATCCGACGGTCCCGTCCGGTCAGCGCTTCCGCGTTCGCGGCGAGGATCATCGCGATGGAATAGGGCTCCTCGCCGGTGGAACACCCCGCCGACCAGATCCGCAATCGCCGGGAGGCCTCGCGTCCTTGTGTCTTCACCTCGCGTTCGAAATGGTCGAAATGATGAGATTCGCGAAAGAACGAGGTCAGGTTCGTGGTCAGGGCGTTCGAGAAATGCACCGCCTCGGGCACCCCGTCCGGGGTCTCGAGAAAATCGAGGTAGTCGGTGAACGTGGTCATGCCGAGCGCGCGCAGCCGGCGAGACAACCGCGAATAGATCATCTGCCGCTTGCTCTCGCCGAGCTCGATGCCGAAGGCGGTCTGGCAGCGCAGGCTGATGCGCTTGATGTCCTCGCCCGTCAGCCTGTATTCGCCCGTGAACACCGACGACGCCGGCGCCGCGGCCTGCGCCCCGGTGAGCGAACGGACGACCGACACCTCAGAAACCGCCGTCGGAGGCGGCGCCGAACAGCGCCGACAGATTGAGGATCGTCACCAGCCGGTCGTCCTCCGTGCTGACGAGGGCTTGGCTCGCGGGGGAGTCCACCGCCTGCGGCGGCGTCTTGAGATCGTCGGGGCCTACGTTGAGGATGTCCGAGACCGCATCCACCAGGATCCCCAGCGTCTGGGAGCCGACGGTCGCGATCACGATCACATGGGTATCCGTGGCCTCCGTCATGGCCCCCGACAGCCGCGTGCGCAGATCGTGCACCGGGACGATTGTCCCGCGTAGGTTAAGCACACCGCGGGCGTAATGCGGCTGGTTCGGAAGGGGCGTCACCCGCGTCCAGCGGATGATCTCGCGCACCGCCCCGATGGGGATGCCGTAGGTGCGCCCTTCCACCACGAAGGTCACGAACTGGCGTGCCTCCACCATCGGGTCGTGGCCGCCCGTGCCGGGCGCGTCCATCAATTCAGATCCCGCCATAGCCATCAGTGCATCCTTTCGAGGTCAGCGACCGTTTTCGGCCCAAGATGAAACAGGGCTGCGATGTCCAGGACGAGGGCCACCTTGCCGTCGCCGAGGATCGTGGCCCCGCCGACGCCCTCGATGGTTCCCACGTTGCCCTCAAGGCTCTTGAGCACGACCTGCCGCTGGCCGAGCAGGTCGTCCACCATGATGATCACGTGGCCGCTGGTCTCGGTGTCGACCACGATGGCCGTCCGGGACTCCGGCCCGTCGTCCGGCAGCGACAGCGCCTGGCGCAGCGACAGCACGGGCAGGAATTCGTCGCGCAGCTTCATGATCTGCGTGCCGTCGGGCAGGGGATTTACGTCCCGCGGCCCCACGGTGATCGCCTCGACCACGCTCGCGAGCGGCAGGATGAATTGCTGGTCGCCCACCCGGATCGCCATGCCGTCCATCACCGCCAGCGTCAGGGGCAGGGTGATCGTGAAGGTCGTGCCCTTGCCCGGATCGCCCGCCACCACACAGCGCCCGCTCAGCATCTGGATCTTGCGGCGCACCACGTCCATGCCTACGCCGCGCCCCGAGACCGCCGACACGGTCGCCGCGGTGGAGAACCCGGGGTGGAAGATCAGCGCCTCGATGGCCGCGACGTCCAGCACCTCGTCCGGACCCACCAGGCCCTTGGCGCGCGCCTTGGTCAGGACGGTCTCGCGGTCGATGCCCTTGCCGTCGTCCGACAGGGTGATCCGCACCCGCCCGCCACGCTGCTCGGCCGACAGGATCAGCGTGCCCTGCCGCGGCTTGCCGGCCGCCTGGCGCACCTGCGGCGTCTCGACGCCGTGGTCCATTGCGTTGCGGATCATGTGCATCAGGGGCTCGGTCAGCTCCTCGATGACGGTGGTGTCCACCTCGACGTCCTCGCCCTGCATGACGAGCTTGACCTCCTTGCCGAGCGCGTCCGCCAGATCGCGCACCACCCGCGGCAAGCGGCCGAACACCGACCGCACGGGCTGCGCGCGGATCGACATGACGCTCTCCTGCAATTCCCGCGTCTGGCGCGTCAGCGTCTCCACCAGCGGCTTGATCGCCGACAGTTCCGTCGCGTCCGACTCGCCCACGCCCTGGGCCACTGCGGCCTGCGCGATCAGCACCTCCCCCACGAGGTTCACCAGCCGGTCCACCCGGTCGAGATCAACCCGCAGCGACCGCGCGGCGGCCTGGGGGCCCGCCTTGGCTCCGTCGCCCGAAGGCTCGGCCGCGGCCGGTTTCTTCGTGCCCTCGGCCGGGGCCACCGTCGCGGGAGCCGCTGGCCGCTCCACGGCCTGGACCATCACGGGCGGCGGGGCCGCCGCGGGCACCGCATCGGTCAGCGGAGCCGGCGCGTCGAGGACGCCCACCTGCGCCGTCAGTTCGACCTCGCCCTCCGGGGTCGTCATGACGATGTCGGCCCCGTAGGCATAGCTCGCGAAGAACTGCCGGACCTCGTCGACCGGCCCGTCGATCTCGAACTCCAGCCGCCAGGCCAAGGGGCAGTCGTCCGGATCGAAGGCCTCGATAGGCGGGACCGTGCCCTCCACCGCCACCGACACGAGGCCGTGCGCCCGGGCCGCCCGGATGATGCGCGCCGGATCGAACCCGGCCAGCAGGAAACCCTTGCGGGGCGCGAGCCTCACCGTGACCGCCATGGCCTCGTGTTCGTGGATCTGCGGCTCGGGTGCGGCGGGTGCCGCCGCGGCGGGGGCCGGGGCCGCCTCCGGCTCGGTGCCCAGCAGGGCCGCCAGTTGCGCGCGCACCTTGGTCGACCGCTCGGTCGGGCCTTCCTCGCCCTGCCGTGTCGCCTCTACCAGCCCGATCATCACGTCGCCCGCGCGCAGCAGCACCTCGCAGACCTCCGGGCTCAGGTCGAGCGAGTTGCTGCGCACCCGGTCCATGACCGTCTCGAAATCGTGGGCGAACCCCACCAGCGACATGAACCCGAAGGCCGCGGCACCGCCCTTGACCGAATGCACCGCCCGAAAGGCCGCGTTGACCATCTCGGGGTCCCTGTCCCCGGACAGAAGCGCATCGAGCCGCGTCTGCAGGTCGGACAGGTTCTCGTCGCATTCGATGAAGAACAGCGCCTGAAAGTCTTCCTCGTCGTCCATTGCCACGGCTCCGCTCTCAGATCAGTTCGGCGACCAGCGCGAGAAGACGCGGCCCGTCCAGAGGTTTCGGGATCCAACCGGTCGCAGCGATCCGCCGCGCCCGGTCGTGCAGGCTCGAGGCGGTCTCCGACGTCAGCAGGAGGATGGGCACGCCCTGACCCTCGGGGGCCGCCCGGGCCGCCTCGATGAAGTCGAGCCCCGACATGATCGGCATGTTGAGATCCGTCACGACCAGGGCAGGCTTGTGTGCCTGGAGCTTTTCCAGTGCCTCCTGCCCGTTCTTGGCCGACACGACCTCGTGGCCGCCCTGCTTGAGGCATTTCACCAACAGCGCCAGCAGCGCCGGCGAGTCGTCCACCGCCATGACCACGCTCACGTGCGGAACTCCATCCGCATCAGGCTGCTGAAGAGCCCCAGTTCCGAGAAGGCGTCCACGAACGGCCCCGAGGGGTTCTGCACCGCCGCGGGCGGCGCCAGATCGGCGCGTGCATTGACAAAGCTGGTCAGCACCAGAACCGCCGCCGTCGACATCTTCTCGACGGGCGAGGCATCCAGCACGACGCCGCCCCGGTCGCGCAGATCGAGCAGCGTCTTGTGCAAGGCCTTGGCCGCGACGAAGCCGAGCTCCGCCTCGAGAACCACGACCGTATCGCCCGGCACGACGTCCGGTGGAAGGATTTCGGGGTCAACGCCTTGCGTCATGTGTCCTCGCGAATGCTGCCGGGGGACGGCGCGCCAGTCAGCGGCACCGATCCTGCGCCCCGTTCTAGGAGGACACGCGTTGCGAATCCCTTAAAGCCCGGGCGTCGTGAGAAAGGCCCATGCAGCAAGGCTTATCGGACCGCGATTAACCGACGCTTAGACAAATTGGATCACATCCGGACTTCGGGAGAAGGAGCGGGCGGGTGCGGGGAGGTGACTGGATTGTCTTGGCCATTCTCGCTCTCGGCCTGACGGGACCCGTCGCGGTCCTCTCGGCCGGACCCGTGCCGGAGCCGTTCGCCGCGGTCCTCGTCGTGACGCCGCCCTGGGTCTCGGCCACGGAAGTCATCCAGCGCGCCGGCGGGGCGCTCCGGGGTCCGGTCCAGCCGCGCCTCGGCCGCATCGCCTCCAGCCAGGACCCCGAATTCGAAAATCGCCTGCGCCGCGAAGGCGCATGGCTGATCATCAACGACACGCGCCTTCTGGCGTTTTGCGGAGTGAGATCGTGACTTCAATGAGACTACCGAACCTGACGCAGGCCGATTTCAGGGTCCTGTTCTGTGCGCTCAACTTCGCGCATGCCCCGATCTTCGCGGTCTTCGGCTGGCTGATCGGTGGCGCCGTCGCTGCGGCGGTCGCAGCCTCCTTCCTGCTCGCGGCCCTCGCGGAGACTGCCCGCCGCATCGCCCCCGACCGCGTGGACGTCGTCATCGCCCTGTCGCTTGTCGGTCAGGCCAGCGTCATGACCGCGCTGTTCTCCGGCCACGCGTGGCAGGTTGATACCCACATGTACAATTTCGCCGTCGTCGCGGCCATATCCGCCCTTGCGAGCTTTCCGGCGCTTTTCGCGGCTGCAGGACTGGTGGCGGTCCACCATCTTACGCTGAACTTCGTTGCACCCGCCCTGATCTATCCGGACGGAGGGGATCTCGCCCGTGCGATCTTTCATGCCGGCATCCTGATCGTCGAGGTGGTCTTTCTCGCCCTGATGATCCAGCAGCGCATGAGCCTCCAGAGTGCCGCCGAGGCCGAGGCCGATTTCGCCCGCAAGGAGACCCGCCGCGCCGAGGAGCAGGAAGTCCGCAATCTCGCAACCCGCGAGGAGATGCTGCGCGAGGTCGAGGACGCCTTCGCGGCGGCGCTCGACCGCGCGCTCGCCGGCGATCTCAGCCTGCGCATATCGCCCGATTTCCAGAACGAGACCATCAACGCCGTCCTGCGCAAGATGAACGCGTTCTTCGACGTCCTCGAGGACATCCTCCAGGATCTCGACGCGCGTCTGACCCGGCTCGCGGGGGGCGATCTCTCAGACCAGCCCGAGGCGACCCGCGACGGCCGCTTCGGTGCGCTCCAGACCCAGATGGGCACGACCTGCCGCGCCTTGCGCGATTTGTTTATCGGCGTCTCGCAGGCCTCCAGTTCCGCCCGCGAGACCTCGGCCCATATCGAGACCGATGCCCGCAACCTTGCCCGGCGCACCGAGGACACGGCCGCCGCGCTCGAACAGACCGCCGCCACCATGGAACAGATCTCCCAGACGGTACGGTCAACCTCGCTCCAGCTGAAATCCGCGCGGTCGGATGCCGAAACGCTGGCTGAGACCTCCCGCGTCGGCGCGCAACGCTCACTCGATGCGGTCGCGGCCGTGAAGGAGATCGAGACCCGCAGCGGCGCAATCGCGGAGATCGTCTCCGTGATCGACGGGATCGCCTTCCAGACCAATCTTCTGGCGCTCAACGCCGCGGTCGAGGCCGCCCGCGCCGGCGAGGCCGGCAAGGGGTTCGCCGTGGTCGCGACCGAGGTGCGCAGCCTCGCCCAGCGCTCGTCCCAGGCCGCTCGCGACATTTCGGGCCTGATCACCGCGAGCTCGCGCAGCGTCGCGACCGGCACGCGCCTCGTGCAGGACACCGGCTCCGAGCTCGAGCGCCTCGCCGCCAGCATCGAGACCCTCACCCGGACCATCTCCGTCGTGGCCTCCAGCGGTGCCGAGCAGTCGACCGCCATCCTCGAGATCAACCAGGCGGTCTCGCGGATGGATCAGGACACCCAGACGAACTCGGCCGCGTCCGAGCGCATGGTGGCGGGCACCCAGGACCTCAACGGCCAGATCAACCGTCTCGACGCGCTGGTGAACCGCTTCACTTTCGGCACTCGGGCCGCGATGCAGGCCGAATTCGGAACCCGCGGCCTCGGCTAGGACTTCCTGCCGCTCATGGCCACTTGGCGATGGGCGGCAGCGACATCAGGACCGCCTCCGGGTTGTGGCCCGTCTGCAACCCAAACTGCGTGCCCCGGTCGTAGACCAGGTTGAATTCCGCGTAGCGCCCGCGCTTGACCAATTGGATCTCGCGCTGATCCTCCGTCCAGGGCCGCTTCATGTGCCGTGCCACCAGCGGCGGGAACGCCGCCAGAAACGCCCGCCCCACATCCTGCGTGAAGGCGAAATCCGCCTCCCAGTCGCCGGTGCAGTGATCGTCATAGAAGATCCCGCCCACGCCGCGCGGCTCGTTCCAGTGCTTGATCAGGAAATACTCGTCCGCCCAGGCCTTGAACCGCGGGTAATACTCGGCGTCGTGCCTCTCGCAGGCCTCGCGCTGGCGGTCGTGGAAGAACGCCGTATCGTCCGCGTCCTCGATCATCGGGTTGAGGTCCGACCCGCCCCCGAACCACCAGCCGCCCGGCGTCCAGAACATGCGCGTGTTCATGTGCACCGCCGGCGTCAGCGGCGAGCGCATATGCGCGACGAGACTGATCCCCGCCGCCCAGAACCGCGGATCACCGGCCAGCCCTGGGATCTCCTTGCGCGCCGTCAGCGCGCGCTGCGCCTGCGCCCCAAGGGCCCCGTACACGGTCGAGATGTTGACGCCCACCTTCTCGAAGACGCGCCCCGCGCGCATCACCGACATCACGCCGCCGCCCGCATCACCGTCGCCCTCGCCGGTGCGGTGCGTCTCCTTCTGAGTGAACCGGCCCGGAGCGAGATCCGCGAACGGTCCGGTGTCCTGCGCGTCCTCGAGCGCCTCGAACTCCGCGCAGATGGCGTCGCGCAGCTCCGCGAACCAGGCGGATGCCCGCGCCTTGTGCGTGTCGCTAATGTCCATGGATCCCATGCCAGCCTCCCGTTCGCCCCCGAAATATCGGCAGGTCGCCGCCGGTGTCCAGCCATAACGGGGTGACATCGTCACCGTTTTGGGCTAATCACCCGCGCACACATGAGGAGGAGCCGAATGCAGATGATCCGGACCAATCCGCGCGTCTAGCCGGTCCGGACGGGGCCGTCTGGCCCGCATCGCCTTCAGCTTTACATCTCCGGCTTCGCGAAAGGCCGTCCCCATGCTCCGCTATTTCGAATCCCTCGTCGATCCCTATGCCCCCTATCCGGAGGACGCCCCTCCGCCCACGCGCCTCTGGCCGTTCCTGCGCGGCTATCTCGCCTCCATGCGCGGCGTCATCGCCCTCGCGGCCCTCTCCATCCTCGCCGTCGCGATGATCGAGATCTGGCTCCTGTGGTATGCGGGCCGCCTCGTGGACGTGCTCGGCTCCACCCCGCCGTCCGAGGTCTGGACGCGCCACGGGCTGGAACTCGCCCTCGTCGCCGCCTTCATCCTGATCGCCCGCCCGCTGGTCCAGACGATCAACGCGGCGCTCCTGAACCAGTCGCTCATGCCCAATGTCGGCACGCTGGTGCGCTGGCGCTCGCACCGCCACGTCCTGCGCCAGTCGGTGGGCTGGTTCCAGAACGACTTCGCGGGGCGCATCGCCAACCGCCTCATGCAGACTGCTCCCGCCGTCAACGAGGCGGTGTTCCAGACCTTCGACGCGGTTATCTATTCCGCCATCTACGTCGCGGGTGCCGTCTGGCTCCTCGGCGACACCGACCTGCGCCTCGCGATCCCGCTCCTCGTCTGGCTCGCCCTCTACATCGCGCTCATCGCCTGGACCGTGCCGCGCGTCGGCCGCGCGTCCAAGGCCTTCTCCGACGCGCGCTCCCAGATTACCGGGCGCATCGTCGACAGCTACACCAACATCCAGTCGGTCAAGCTCTTCGCCCATACCCGCGCCGAGGAAGCCTATGCCGGCGAGGCGATCGAGCACGCACGCGTCACCTTCGCGGCGCAAATGCGCATCATTACCCTGATGGAACTGGGCCTCACCGTCATCAACGGCTTCCTGATGGTCTCGGTCATCGGCTATGCGGTCGTGCTCTGGACCCAGGGGGCAGCGACCATCGGCGCGGTGGCGGCCGCCTCCGCCCTCGTCTTGCGCCTCAATGCCATGACCGGCTGGATCATGTGGGCCCTGTCCTCGCTCTTCGAGAACATCGGTATCATCCGCGAGGGCATGGAGACCATCACCCAGCCTATCGCCCTGCCCGACAGCCCCGGCGCATCCGATCTAGCCGTCACAAGCGGCGAGATCGCCCTCGACCGCGTCAGCCACCATTACGGCCGCGGGGCCGGCGGCCTGCGCGCCGTCTCGCTCACCATCCGCCCCGGCGAGAAGGTCGGCCTCGTCGGGCGGTCGGGTGCCGGCAAATCGACGCTCGTTAACCTTATCCTGCGCTTCATGGACACCGAGGCAGGCACGATCCGCATCGACGGCCAGGACGTGCGCGCCGTCACCCAGGACAGCCTGCGCCGCCGCATCGGCATGGTCACGCAGGACCCCTCGCTTCTGCACCGCTCGGTGCGCGACAACATCCTCTATGGCCGCCCCGATGCGACCGAGGCCGAGATGATCGCCGCCGCCTCCCGCGCCGAGGCGCATGAGTTCATCCTCACGCTCGAGGATCAGGCGGGCCGGCGCGGCTACGACGCCGAGGTCGGCGAGCGCGGCGTCAAGCTCTCCGGCGGCCAGCGCCAGCGCATCGCGCTCGCCCGCGTCATCCTCAAGGATGCGCCCATCCTCGTGCTCGACGAGGCGACCAGCGCCCTCGATTCGGAGGTAGAGGCCGCCATCCTCGACACGCTCTACGGCGTGATGGAGGGCAAGACCGTCATCGCCATCGCCCACCGCCTCTCGACCATCGCGCGCATGGACCGCATCGTCGTGCTCGACGACGGACAGATCGCCGAGGAAGGCACCCACGCCGATCTGCTGGCCCGCGAAGGCCTCTACGCCCGCTTCTGGACCCGCCAGTCCGGCGG
>JBBQYB010000070.1:0-17046 GCA_038209095.1 Rhodobacterales bacterium | reverse complement strand
AACCACGACCATTTCGGGGCCGAGGCCACCGATGCGGAAATCGTCGAGTTCACCCGCGTCACCGCGCGTCTCTGCGCCGATCTCGGGGCGGCGCCGATCGCCGGCGGCACCGGTTACCGGCTGATCTTCAACACCGACCGGGCCGCGGCCCAGGAGGTGCCCCATCTCCACGTCCATATCCTCGGCGGTCGGAGCCTCGGGCCGATGCTCGCGTGACCACGGTCCCTTTCGCACCATTGCCCCCGCGCCGTTAGACCGGCTAAGGAAGACCGTCCGCCCAGCCGCACGGAGCCCCCATGTCCATTCCCGCCCCGGAGGTGATAGAAGTCACCAAAAGCCGTGTCGCTTGCGACGGCGGCGGCAGCGCCCTGGGCCACCCGCGCGTCTGGCTCCAGATCGACCCCAAGACCGGTTTCGTCGAATGCGGCTATTGCGACCGCAAATACGTGCTCAAGCCGGGTGCCGGGGCGGAGCATTGACGCCCTTCGGGCCGGGCAGCCACCTGCACCTGATCGACGGATCGGGCTTCATCTTCCGCGCCTATCACGCCCTGCCGCCGCTGACGCGAAAATCCGACGGCATGCCGATCGGCGCGGTCTCCGGCTTTTGCAACATGATCTTCAAGATGGTCGAGGACGCCAAGGGCGTCGATGCGCCCACCCATGTCGCCGTGATCTTCGACCACTCCTCCAAGACCTTCCGCAACGACCTCTACCCCCTCTACAAGGCGCAGCGCCCCGAGCCCCCCGAGGATCTGCGCCCGCAGTTCGGCCTGATCCGCGAGGCGACCCGCGCGTTCAATTTGCCCTGCATCGAGATGGAGGGCTATGAGGCCGACGACATCATCGCCACCTACGCCTGCAGCGCTCAGGCCGCCGGCGGGCGCGTCACCATCGTCTCCGCGGACAAGGACCTGATGCAGCTCGTGCGCCCCGGCATCGAGATGTACGACACCCTCAAATCCAAGCGCATCGGCCCCGACGAGGTCTTCGAGAAGTTCGGCGTCCCCCCCAACCGCGTCATCGACGTGCAATCCCTCGCAGGGGATTCCGTCGACAACGTGCCCGGTGCCCCAGGCATCGGTATCAAGACCGCTGCCCAGCTCATCCAGGACTACGGCGACCTCGACACGCTCCTTGCCCGTGCCGGGGAGATCAAACAGCCCAAGCGCCGCGAAACCCTGATCAACTTCGCCGACCAGATCCGCATTTCCCGCGATCTTGTCACGCTCAAATGCGACACCCCGGTCACCGAGACGCTGGAGGAACTGGAGGTCCGCGAACCGAACCCCCAGATGCTGCTCGACTTTCTCACGGCCATGGAGTTTCGCACGCTCACCGCCCGCGTCGCCGCCAAGGCTGGCGTCGAAGCCCCAGCCCCAGCCGCGACCGCACAGGCTGCCACGCCCGCCGCCGTCGACGGCCCCGCCGTCCCGGCGATGCCCCCCATCGACCGCACCCCCTACGAGACCGTGCGCGACGCTGCCGCCCTAACCGCATGGGTCGACCGCATCCGCGAGACTGGCGTCGTCGCCGTCGACACCGAGACGACCGGCCTCGACGAAATGGTGGCCGACCTCGTGGGCATCTCGCTCTGCACCGGGCCTGGCCTCGCCTGCTACATTCCCGTGGGCCATGTCTCCGGCGGCGACGATCTCTTCAGCGCCTCGGCGCGCATCGAGGGCCAGCTCACCCCCGAAGCGGCGCTCGACATCCTCAAACCGATCCTCGAGGACCCCAGCATCCTCAAGATCGGCCAGAACATGAAATACGACGCCAAGATCCTAAAACGGCTCTGCGTCACGGTGGCACCCTTCGACGACACCATGCTGATCTCCTACGCGCTCCACGCGGGCCTCCACGGCCACGGCATGGATTTTCTCTCGCGCGAGTATCTCGACCACGAGCCCATTGCGATCAAGACCCTGATCGGCTCCGGCAAGGCCGCCAAATCCTTCGCCCAGACCTCCCTCGAGGACGCGACCCCCTACGCCGCCGAAGACGCCGAGATCACCTGGCGGCTCTGGCACGTCCTGAAACCGCGCCTGCCTTTCGCCCGCGTCACCCGCGTCTACGAGACCATGGAGCGTCCGCTCGTGCCGGTCCTCGCCGAAATGGAGATGCACGGCGTCCGCGTCGACCGCAGCCACCTCTCGCGCATGTCAGGTGCCTTCGCCCAGAAGATGGCGGCGCTGGAGGACGAGATCCACACCCTCGCGGGGGGCAAGTTCAACGTGGGCTCGCCCAAGCAACTCGGCGAAGTTCTATTCGACCAGATGGGCCTCGCGGGCGGGAAAAAGGGCAAGACCGGTGCATATGCCACCGGTGCGGACGTGCTGGAGGAACTTGCCGCCCAGGGGCACGACCTGCCCGCCCGCGTCCTCGACTGGCGCCAGCTCTCGAAGCTGAAATCCACCTATACCGACGCGCTGCAAGAGCACATCAACAAGGAGACCGGCCGGGTCCACACCTCCTACGTCATTTCCGGCGCCGCCACTGGCCGGCTCGCCTCCACCGACCCGAACCTCCAGAACATCCCGATCCGCTCCGAGGAGGGCCGCCGCATCCGCGAGGCCTTCGTCGCGGAGGCCGGCAACGTGCTCGTCAGCCTAGACTACAGCCAGATCGAGCTGCGCATCCTCGCCCATGTCGCCGACATCCCCGCCCTGAAACAGGCGTTCCGCGACGGCCTCGACATCCACGCCATGACGGCCTCCGAGATGTTCGGCGTGCCAATCGAGGGCATGGACCCCGGTATCCGCCGCCAGGCCAAGGCGATCAACTTCGGGGTGATCTACGGCATCTCGGCCTTTGGCCTCGCAAATAACCTGCGCATCCCGCGCGAGGACGCCAAGCGCTTCATCGACACCTATTTCGAACGGTTCCCCGGCATCCAGGCCTACATGGACCAGACCAAGGCCTTCGCCAAGGCCAACGGCTTCGTCCAGACCCTCTTCGGCCGCAAGATCCACACCCCCGAGATCAACGCCAAGGGCCCCGCCGCGGGCTTCGCCTATCGCGCCGCCATAAACGCCCCCATCCAGGGAGCCGCCGCCGACATCATCCGCCGCGCCATGATCCGCGTGCCGGAGGCAATCCGCGACCTGCCTGCCCGAATGCTCCTCCAGGTCCACGACGAACTCCTGTTCGAGGTCCCTGAAGGCGCCGCCTCCGAGACCATCGCCCGCGTTAAATCGGTCATGGAGAACGCCGCCAGCCCCGCGGTCGAACTCTCAGTCCCCCTCGTCGTCGAGGCTGGCCAGGGGGCCACCTGGGCCGCCGCCCACTGAGACAACCCACTCCCCTCAGCCCGGCCTAGCGCACGAGCAACGCCCGCATGGGCCCGCCGAACCGCCAGCGCTTGGCAATCTGGCGCAGCTTGGCCGCGACCGAACGGTTGCCCACCGTATGCCAGTGCGTCTGGCGCAGCGTCCAATACACAGCGAGCGCAGGCCCGAGCGGAGCCAGCTCGCGCCCGCTCAGCGCAAAGGAGCGGTCCGCCACGAATTCGTAGGGATGCAGATAGACCATCGGCACAAGCCCGGCCGCCTTGGTCCGGTCCATTGCCCGCAGGGCCAGTGCGGCGGGGAACAGCTTGAGATAGCTGCCGCCGGGACGAACGGGCGGAAGACCTGGCGCCAAAATCTGCGCCGCCACCGGAAACAGCGCCAGCGTCGAAAGGCCGAGGGTCTCGCGCACGGCGGCGAGATCGCTTGCCGTGGCCGTCGTCAGGCTGCTGTCATAGGCGAGGGCCCGCTCCAGGATCCGGTAATGTGTAACGTCCTCGGCGCGCAGGGAAAAGCGCGGAGCCCGAAAGCCGAGACATTTCTGGCCCGAGGCCGTTTCCAGCGCTTCGATGGCACGGGCGAGGTTTGCCGCGAACACCTCTGGCGGGTCGCGGCGCACGGGATCGTGGAAATGATAGTGACAGGCGACCTCGTGGCCGTCGGCGGCGATGCGCGCGACGATCTCCGGGCATTTTGCCGCGACAACGCCGGTGGTGAAGAACGTGATGCGCAGCCCCGCGAGATCCGATTGCAGGAACCGCTCGATCGTCTCGTAGGCCCGCCAGAGCGCCTCCGTGCGGACCGGGCCGTCGCGGTCGATGCCGTGCTCGCGCTTGAAGTCGTGGGCGATGTCCTCGAAATCGATGCTGAACCAGGCCGTGTTCACCGGCCTGCCCTCGCGCGCCAGTCCGCGTCGCACAAGAACCCGCCGATCGCGAGCAGATCCATGTCCGAGCGCAGGAACGTGGCGATCGCCTCGGCGGGCGTGTTCACGATGGGCTCCTGGATGTTGAACGAGGTGTTGAGCAGGACCGGCACGCCGGTCCGCGCACCAAAGGCCGAAAGGAGCCGGTGATAGAGCGGATTGGCCGCCGCGGTGACGGTGTGCACCCGGGCGGTCCCGTCGATATGCGTGACGGCGGGGATGACCGCGCGCTTCCCGGGGCGGACGGCCGCGAGGATATTCATGTAGGGACTGGGCTGGTCGATCTCGAAGAACGTGCCACAGGCCTCCGCGGTGACCGAAGGCGCAAAGGGCCGGAACAACTCGCGCTTCTTGATCTTGGCATTGATGTCCTCGCGGATGGCGTCGTCGCGCGGGTCCGCGAGAATCGAGCGCGCGCCCAGCGCACGGGGGCCGAATTCGGTGCGGCCCTGAAACCAGGCGACGATGCCGCGCGCCGTGAGCGCCTCCACGACTGCGGCGATGAGGGCGTCATCGTTCACGGCGCGCGGCGGTGGAAGATCGAGGGCATGGAACGCTGCGGTGATCTCGGCGTCGGCAAATCCGGGCCCGAGATAGGGGCTCGCGACGTTGCGCGGCACGGTGCCCGCATGGGCGATAGCGGCCCCGACGGCACAGCCGGCGTCGTGCGGTGCGGGCGGCGCGATGATTGCGCCAAACAGGCCCGATTGCAGGATGCGGCCGTTGGCGGTGACGTTGAGCGCACAGCCGCCCGACAGCACGAGCCGGTCGATGTCCGGGCATTGCGCCCGCCCCCAGGCCAGCAGCCGGTGCTGGGTGTGCTCGAACGCGGCCTGGACCGAGGCCGCGAGCGTCAGATGCGCCTGCGTGGGCGGCGCGTCCGGGTCGCGGGGCGGGCCCACCAGATCCGTCAGCGCGTCCGGAAAATCGCCCTCCCGTGCCCGGTGATAATCGGCGAGCCGCGTGTCGAGCGCATAACTCCCCTCGGGCCCGGGCCGCAGGATGCGCTCGAGCAGCAGGTCCTTCAGCAGGGGTTGGCCGTAGGGTGCGAGGCCCATCATCTTGTATTCGCCCTCGAGCATCCGGAACCCGAGATAGCCGGTGAAAAAACTGTAGAAATGACCCAGCGAATTCGGCCAGCGGATCCGTTTCAGATCGGTGCGCCGCCCGTCGCGCATGACCGACAGGACCGTGCTGTCGGCCTCGCCGCCCCCGTCGTAGGACAGCGACAGGAACCGCGGCCAGTCCTGCAGCGCCTCGCCATAGAGCTGGTGGGTGAGGTGATGGTCGTGAAAGGTGATGGCACCGGCATAGGGGCCGAAGCTGCCCGTCAGAATGCGCCGGATCGCGAACAGGTCGGACCAGCGTCCGCCATCCTCGGGACTGGCCGCGACGTCGCGGCGATAGAGCGCATCGGCGGTGCGCCGGGTGAGCGAGGCGAGCGCGGCCCGCGAGGTGACGGCCTTCGCCAGCACGCCGCGTACCCGGGTCCCCACACGCCAGGGCCGCCAATAGACGGCCACCGCATCCACCTGCGCCAGCGTCAGCCCCGCAATGCGCAGGCACTCCGCAATTGCCCGCAGCGGAAAGGCCCCGTCGTTCTTGATGCGGGTCAGCCGCTCCTCCTCGATGGCGGCAACGATCACGTCGTCGCGCACCAGACAGGCGGCGGACGTGCCCATGGTGCAAAGACCGAGCACGATCATCTTGGGCTGGGGCTCCCCTCCTGGCCTGGGACGCGCTTGCCTAGCAGAGCCGGCCCGGCCGACCAAGGCGAAAGGCGGCACCAAAGCTCGTCGCTCACAGGCTCGCGGCGAGGCGCGCCCCCTGGTCGATGGCGCGCTTCGCGTCGATCTCGGCCGCGACGTCTGCACCGCCGATGATGTGGAAGGGACGCCCTTCGGCGCGCAGCAGATCCGCCAGTCCGCGGTTCGGCTCCTGTCCCGCACAAAGCACGACGGTATCGGCGGGCACGACCTCGGACACGCCGCCCGCGCGCACCCGCAGACCCTCGGGCGCGATCGCCTCATAGGCCACGTCGCTGCGGAACGTCACGCCCTTGCCCTGCAGGCTCGCGCGGTGGATCCAGCCCGTCGTCTTGCCGAGATCCTTGCCGGGCTTGGAGCCCCGGCGCTGCAGGACCGTGATCCGGCGCGCGGGCGGCTCCGGGCGCGGACCGGCGGGCGCGAGGCCCCCCGGGACCTCGGCCGGATCCCCCACCCCCCATTCGCGCGCCCAGAGGGCCGGATCGAGGGTCGCGGACGGCCCCGCCTGCGCGAGGAACTGCGCCACATCGAACCCGATGCCGCCCGCCCCCACGATGGCCACGGTCGCACCCACCCGCACCGCCCGGCGCAGCACGTCGACATAACTCACCACATGGGGCGCATCCTGCCCCGGGATCTTCGGATCTCGCGGGACCACGCCGGTCGCCACCACCACCTCGTCGAAGGGCGCCAGATCGGCCGGGGTGGCCGTGACGCCGAGGCGCAGGTCGATGCCGGCCTCGGCCACCGCCCGGACGTAATAGTCGACCAGCCCGCCGAACTCCTCCTTGCCGGGGATCGCCATGGCCATGGTCAACTGCCCGCCGATCCGGCTGGCCTTCTCGAACAGCGTGACCCGGTGACCCCGGCCCGCGGCGACGAGGGCCGTAGCCAATCCCGCAGGCCCCGCCCCCACCACTGCGACCGTCCTTGCCACGGGTGCCGGCGCATAGACCAATTCCGTCTCGTGGCAGGCACGCGGATTGACGAGACAACTCGAGATCCTGAGCGCGAAGGTGTGGTCGAGACAGGCCTGGTTGCAGGCGATGCAGGGCGTGATCGCATGGGCCCTCCCGGCGCGCGCCTTGGCCACAAAGGCCGCATCCGCAAGGAACGGCCGCGCCATGGAGACCATGTCCGCCACACCGTCCTCGAGCAAAGCCTCGGCCACCTCGGGCGTGTTGATGCGGTTGGAGGTGACGAGCGGGATCGAGACCTCGCCCATCATCCGCCGCGTCAGCCAGGCAAAGGCCGCGCGCGGCACCGAGGTGGCGATGGTCGGCACCCGCGCCTCATGCCAGCCGATCCCGGTGTTGAGCATCGTGGCGCCCGCCGCCTCGATGGCCCGCGCGAGCCGGACGGTCTCGTCCCAAGACTGGCCGTTCGGGATCAGGTCGATCATCGAGAGCCGGTAGATCACGATGAAATCCGGCCCGACCGCATGGCGCACCCGGGCCACCACTTCCACCGGCAGGCGCATGCGGTGCTCGAACGGCCCGCCCCAGCGGTCCGTGCGTTTGTTGGTATGCTTGACGAGGAACTGGTTGAGGAAATAGCCCTCCGAGCCCATGATCTCCACGCCGTCGTAACCGGCCTCGCGGGCACGGGCCGCAGCCGTGGCGATGTCGGCGATTTGCTTCTCGATGCCCGCCCCGTCCAGCTCGATCGGGGCAAAGGGCGAAATGGGCGATCTGATCGCGCTCGGAGCCACCGCGCGCGGCGAATAGGCATAGCGTCCGGCATGGAGGATCTGCATGGCGATGCGCCCGCCCGCCGCATGGACCCGGTCGGTGACGACGCGGTGATTGGCGACGTCCTCCTGCGTGAAAAGACCCGCGGCCCCCGGAAACACCCCGCCCTCCGCGTTCGGTGCCATCCCGCCCGTGACGATCAGCGCCACGCCGCCCTCGGCGCGCTCGGCATAGAACCGTGCCACGCGACCCCAGTCGCCCGTCTCCTCGAGACCCGTGTGCATCGAGCCCATCAGAACGCGGTTGGGCAGCGTCACGTGCCCCAGGTCGAGCGGCGCGAAAAGACGGGGATAGGACATGCCGCGCGGGACCTCAGTCCGGGTTCGCGCGGGCGATGGCATCGGCGAAGGAGCGGATATAGCCGAGGCTCGCCGTGGGCGTGACGCCCGCACCCTCGAAGCCCAGCACGGACAGGACCGTCATCTGGCCCTGAACGTCGAGGAACGCCCGCCAGAACTGGCGGTCGACACCCTCCACCGGCTGCGGTCCGCGGTCCTCGATGAACATGTAGACCACGTTGCCGCGCACCCGCGTGTCGAGGATCCGCACCCGGTCGGACTGCCCGGACCGGCTGAGCATGGCTCGGCCCTGCGGGGTGCCGGCGAGGCGCTGCACGTCCGCCATGGTCTGGGCCCCGTCGCCCGCGTCCGCCGCCGAGATGCTGGCGGTCATGACGGCACCGATCAGGCCGCCGTCGCCCTCGGGCGGCCGCCCCGAGACCAGCGCGCAGTCGCTGACCATCACGAAGGCCCCCGTGGCCGAGACGTTGGTGCTGCGCGGATCGACGCAGAACCCGGGCGGGCCCGCGACGGTCAGGCTGCGTCCGGCGACGGAAACGCTCACCCGGTCCGGCGCCTGCCCGAACGCGGACGGATCGCAGGCCGCGAGGGACAGCACTGCGATCAGGGCGAGGGCTGCCCTAGATGTCCGCATAGACGTGGCTCTCGGCCCTGGCACCGGGATGCGTCACTGCCCCCAGACGGGTCGTCCCGACCTGCTGGGCGTATTTCCACAGCGCCCCGGAGGTGTAGATTGTCTTGCGCGGACCCGTCCAGTCGGCCTTGCGCGCGGCGAATTCCGCCTCCGAAACATCGACCGTGATCTCGCCCTTGATCGCGTCGAGCGTGATCGTGTCGCCGTCGCGGATCAGCGCGATGGGCCCGCAATGCGCGGCCTCCGGTCCGACATGGCCCACGCAGAACCCGCGGGTGGCCCCCGAAAAGCGGCCGTCGGTGATGAGGGCCACCTTCTTGCCCATGCCCTGGCCCGACAGCGCCGCGGTGGTCGACAGCATCTCGCGCATGCCCGGCCCGCCCGCGGGCCCCTCGTTGCGGATGACGATGACGTCGCCCTCGCGGTAGGTGCGCGCCTGGACGGCCTCGAAGGCATCTTCCTCGCATTCGAACACCCGTGCGGGGCCGGTGAAGACCATCTCCTCGGCGGTCATGCCCGCGATCTTCACGATGGCGCCGTCCGGCGCGAGGTTGCCCTTGAGCCCCACCACGCCGCCCGTCCGGGACAAGGGCGCAGAGATCGGGTGGATCACCTTGCCATCGGCCTCGCGGGTGATGAGGTCGATCTCCTCGCCGATGCTCCGGCCGGAGGCCGTGATGCAGTCCTCGTGCATCAGGCCCGCCTTGCGCAGCTCCTTCATCACGACGGGCACGCCGCCCACGTCGAAGAGATCCTTCGCGACGTATTCGCCCCCCGGGCGCAGGTTCACGAAATAGGGCGTGTCGCGCATGATGTCGGCCACGTCGAACAGATCGAAGTCGATGCCGGCCTCGTGCGCCATGGCAGGCAGGTGCAGCGCGCCGTTGGTCGAGCCGCCGGTGCAGGCCACAACCCGGGCGGCGTTCTGCAACGACTTGAGCGTGACCACGTCGCGCGGCCGGATACGGTGCTCCAGCAGGTGCATCACCGCGACGCCGGAGGCCACGGCGTACTGGTCCCGGCTCTCGTAGGGAGCCGGCGCCCCGGAGGAATTGAACAGCGCGAGCCCGATCGCCTCGGACACGCAGGCCATGGTGTTGGCGGTATATTGCGCGCCGCAGGCCCCCGACGACGGACAGGCGATCCGCTCCAGGATCTCCAGTTCCGCATCCGACATGGTCCCCGCCTGGTGGCGGCCCACGCCCTCGAAGACGTCCTGCACGGTGACGTCGCGCCCGTCGAGGCGGCCGGGCAGGATGGAGCCGCCATAGATGAATACGGAGGGCACGTTGAGCCGGATCATTGCCATCATCATGCCGGGCAAGGACTTGTCGCAGCCCGCGAGGCCCACGAGCGCGTCATAGCTGTGGCCGCGCATGGTCAATTCCACCGTGTCCGCGATGGCCTCGCGGCTCGCGAGCGACGAGCGCATCCCCTCATGGCCCATGGCGATCCCGTCCGTGACGGTGATGGTGGTGAATTCACGCGGGGTGCCGAGGGCCGCCTTCACCCCGAGCTTGACGGCCTGGGCCTGACGGCTCAGGGCGATGTTGCAGGGGGCCGCCTCGTTCCAGCAGGTGGCGACCCCCACTAGCGGCTGGTGGATCTCGGCGTCGCTGAGGCCCATGGCATAGAGATAGCTGCGATGGGGCGCGCGCTCGGGGCCTTCGGTTACGTGGCGGCTGGGCAGATTTCGCTTGTCGAACTTGGGCGCGTCCATCGGGTTTCCTCGCGATTTTGGTTAACGCCCGCATAGGCGAGGGAGGCGAATTTCACAAGCGCACAGACGCGGGGAGGGCGGCCCCGTGGCGCGTCGTTGCAATCGGCCCGGACGGGTTCTATCTAGGGCCGACCGCAGGCCCCGCAGGAACTTCCGCCGCATGAATTGGATCTCCAACTACGTCCGGCCGAAGATCAACTCGATCAACTCGCTCTTTACCAAGCGCGAGGTGCCCGAGAACCTGTGGGTCAAGTGCGACGCCTGCGGCACGATGCTGTTCCACCGCGAACTGACGGCCTCGTTGCAGGTCTGCACGAACTGCGGGCACCATATGGCGATCAGCCCGCGCGAGCGGTTCCACGCGCTCTTCGATGCGGGCATGTTCGTCGAGGTCGGCGTGCCGCGCCCGATCTCCGACCCGCTGGGGTTCCGCGACCAGAAAAAATACGTCGACCGCCTGCGCGAGGCGCGCCGGACCACCGGCGAGGACGAGGCGATGCTGGTGGTCGAGGGCGAGATCGCCCGGCTGAAGGTGGTGGCCGTCGGCCAGGACTTCAGCTTCATGGCGGGCTCCATGGGCATGTATGTCGGCAACGCGATCATCGCCGCGGCCGAACGGGCGATCAAGCTCAAGGCTCCCATGGTGCTCTTCTCCGCCGCCGGCGGCGCGCGCATGCAGGAGGGCATCCTGAGCCTGATGCAGATGCCGCGCTCCACCGTGGCGGTGCAGATGCTCAAGGAAGCGGGCCTGCCTTACGTTGTGGTCCTCACCCATCCCACGACCGGGGGGGTAACCGCGTCCTATGCGATGCTCGGGGATATCCAGATCGCCGAGCCCGGCACGCTGATCTGCTTCGCGGGCCCGCGCGTCATCGAGCAAACCATCCGCGAGACCCTGCCCGAAGGCTTCCAGCGCGCGGAGTACCTGCTGGAGCACGGCATGCTGGACCGGGTCGTCAAGCGCAAGCACATGCGCGGGGAACTCGCGTCGATCCTGCGGCTCCTGACGAACAGGCCCGCACCCGTCGCGGGCGAACTCGTCGCGCCGAGCGAGGCCGAAGTGGCGGCCGCGGCCGCGAAATGACCCCCCGTCCATGACCGCCGGAAGCGACCGCGTCCTCGAGCGGCTGATGTCCCTGCACCCCAAGGTGATCGACCTCACGCTCGGCCGGATCGAGCGGCTGCTCTCCCGCCTCGGTGCGCCCGAACGCCGCATCCCTCCGGTTGTTCATGTGGCGGGCACCAACGGCAAGGGATCGACCGTGGCGATGATCCGCGCGGGTCTCGAATCCCAGGGCAAGCAGGTGCATGTCTATACCTCGCCGCATCTGGCACGGTTCCACGAGCGCATCCGGGTGGCGGGCGACCTGATCGACGAGGATGCGCTGATCGCACTCCTCGAGCGCTGCGAGGCTGCGAACGAAGGTGCGCCCATCACCTTCTTCGAGATCACCACGGCGGCGGCCTTCCTCGCCTTCGCCGAGACGCCGGCCGATGCCGTCCTGCTCGAAGTCGGGCTCGGGGGCCGGCTCGATGCGACGAACGTGATCGCTCGGCCGGCGCTGACGGTCATCACGCCGGTCTCGCTCGATCACCAGCAATATCTCGGGGACACGCTCCCGGAGATCGCCTTCGAGAAGGCGGGCATCCTCAAGCCCGGCGTGTCCTGCGTCGTGGCCCCCCAGGCGGGTCTCGCCTGGGACGTGATCGTCGACCAGGCCGAAGCCGTGGGAGCGCCGCTGATCGCCGAAGGCCAGGACTGGCAGGTCTGGGAGGAACGCGGCCGGCTCACGTTCCAGGACCAGAGCGGGCTTCTGGATCTGCCGCGCCCGAACCTGATCGGCGCGCACCAGGCGGTGAATGCGGGCACGGCGCTCGCGGCCCTGCGCGCGCTGGGCGCGGACGAGACCGCCTGCGAGGCGGCCGTGACGCGAGCGGACTGGCCGGCGCGAATGCAGCGCCTGCGGCGCGGACCCCTGGTGGAGGCCGCGGGCACGGCGGAGGTCTGGCTCGACGGCGGGCACAACCCGGCGGCCGGCGTGGCCCTCGCCGAGGCCGTGGGCCGGCTGCCCGAACGCCCGTTGCACCTGATCGTGGGGATGCTGCGAACGAAGGATATCGAGGGGTTCCTGCGCCCGCTGGCAGGGTCGGCGGCTACCCTCCAGGGCATAAGCATCCCCGGCGAGGCCGCGACCCTGAGCGCGGAGGAGACCGTGGCGGCCGCACGGGCCGCAGGGCTCGCGGCGGAGGCCGCAACCGACGTCGGCGCGGCGGTGGCCCGGATCGCCACCGAGGCCGCAGGCGGCCGCATCCTGATTTGCGGCTCGCTCTATCTGGCCGGGCGCGTCCTGCGCGAGAACGGATAGATCCGTCTGTCCGCGCGCGGACAAACCGTCAAGCCGTTGATATGTAACATGAAATGGAAATCCTTTAAGGTTTCGTCAAGGGTTGCGACACTCTCCCTCTGCGGACGAGACGCAAACGCTCCCCGGATCGCCCGCCTAACCGCGCAGCGCGTCCATGATGGCGACCAGTTCCGCCGTGATGCCGGGCTCGGACAGCGCATGCCCCGCGTTCCCGACCATGCGCAGCGTGGATCCCGGCCAGGCGTCGTGCAACGCCTGCGCCGTGTGGGGCGGGCAGATCATGTCATAGCGCCCCTGGACGATATGGCCGGGCAGATGCCGGATCCGGTCCATGTCGCGCATGACCTGGCCGTCGGTCTCGAGAAACCCAGCGTTGATGAAGTAATGATTCTCCAGCCGCGCGAAGGCCAGCGCATAGGTGGACGAGGGATACCCCCGCGCATCCCCCGGATCGAGCACCGCGAGCGCGCTCTCCCATCCCGCCCAGGCGCGCGCGAATCGCGCCTGCTCCTGCGGGTCCGTCCCGAACAGCTGCCGGTGATAGGCCGCGATCAGGTCGTGGCGCTCGTCCCTGGGGGCCATCTGCGAGAACGTGCGCCACTGCTCGGGCCAGAACTGGCCGGCCCCGCCGCCATAGAACCACCGCAACTCCGCCTGGGTCATGGTGAACACGCCGCGCAGGACCAGCGCCTCCACCCGGTCGGCATGCGCCTGCGCATAGATCAGCGCGAGGCAGGCCCCCCAGGATCCGCCGAACACCGTCCAGCGCGCGATCCCGAGATCGACGCGGATGCGCTCGATATCGGCCACGAGGTCCCAGGTGGTGTTGTTCTCGACGCTGGCATGGGGGGTGGACCGGCCGCAGCCGCGCTGGTCGAACAGCACGACGCGGTAGTGCTTGGGATCGAAGAATCGCCGCATCCCCGGGCTGCACCCGCCACCCGGACCGCCGTGCAGCACCACCACGGGGACGCCGTCCGGATTGCCGCATTGCTCGACATAGATCCGGTGCCCGCCCGGCATGTCGAACAATTGCTGGCGAAACGGCTCGATGGGCGGATAGAGCGCGCTCCGAGGTCCTGCGCCATCTTGGCTGGGGTTTTCCTTCATCACCGCACTATGTATGGCGTCACCGTATCTCACAATCGCAGGTTGGCAAAATGAGCGCAACGCAAACCGCCCCGCGCGGGACCGGCACGGTCGACGCAGGCGAGATCGCGAAATTCGAGGCCATGGCCGCCGAATGGTGGGATCCGAACGGCAAGTTCAAGCCGCTGCACATGCTCCAGCCCTGCCGTCTCGACTACGTCATCGACCAGATCTGTGCCGAGTTCGGCCGCGACCCAAAGGGCGACAAGCCGCTTACCGGGCTGCGCCTCCTCGACATTGGCTGCGGCGGGGGGCTTCTCTGCGAGCCCATGGCGCGGCTCGGGGCGGACGTGGTGGGTGCCGACGCCGCCGCGCGCAACATCCCCGTGGCCGAGGTCCATGCCCGCCAGATGGGTCTCGAGATCGACTACCGCCACACCACCGCCGAGGACATGGCGGCGGAGGGCGAACAGTTCGACGTCGTCCTGAACATGGAGGTCGTCGAGCACGTCTCCGACCCGCTGGCCTATCTCACGGCCTGCCGACAATTGCTGAGGCCGGGCGGGCTGATGGTCTGCTCCACGCTCAACCGCAACCCCAAGAGCTACGTCATGGCGATCATCGGCGCGGAGCAGATCATGCGCTGGCTGCCGAAGGGCACCCACGACTGGAAAAAGTTCATCACCCCGGACGAGTTGTTCGCTCTGCTGACCGAGGCCGGGCTCGATCCGGTCGACCGCAAGGGCTTCGTGTTCAATCCGCTGAGCTGGTCCTGGCGCATCTCGGACCGCGATCTCTCGTGCAACTACGTCACCACGAGCCTCGAACCCGGTCAGGCCGCGTCCGAATAGCGCCCGGCCGCGTCGAGCCACATCGCGTCGATCCGGCGCAGCGCCGCGGGATCGATGCGGTCGAATTGCTTCCAGTACTTGCCCGTGGGCGTCTGGTACCCGAGCGCCTCTTCGGTCGAGCGGGCCCGGGCGGCGAGCGCGCGCGTCCGTCCGGTCAGGATCTCGGCGCGCAGCCGGTCGCTGTCCTGCGGCGACCACATCTCCAGATCCGCGAGGCCCACCCGCGAAAACACGAGCCGGCTGGTGCGCTGGTCCGACAGGTTCGCCACCGCGCAGCCCGCCTCGGCGGCCCGGATCAGGAACCGCGCCGATTTCGCCTCGAGGCTCTGCAGGGTCGGATCGGAGCGCAGAGGGTCGGGCGACCCGTTGCCATAGAAATGCGTGCCCCCGGATGCCGCATAAACCATGTCGCAGCCGAGAAACGTCATGAACCGCGGCCGCAGCGCCTCGAGCGCCCAATAGGCCGCTGTGAATGCCATGGTGCCCCCGACAAAGACGAATCCGCCATGGCGATTGACCGCGGGCACATAGTCCGCATAGCCGCGCACCGATTGCCCGGCCGTCACGTCCTGCGGCCGGCGATCCTCGGGAAAATCGCTCGGATGGATCAAATGATCCCAGTTCGGCAAGACCTGCCAGGCATTGTTGATGGCAACCACCGTCCCGAATGCCGCGCGCGGCCAGTCGCGGGCCCGCAGCGCATCCGGTGCACTGCCCAGGATCAGGACCTGATCGGTTCTCTTCATGTGCAGAGGCACCCCGTTTCAATTCCAGCCCCGGCATATAGCCGAACCCCGGCCGGAGGAAAGGCGGATCTAGCTCCGCGCCGCTGTCTCGGCGCTCAGACCCTCGCGCATCGCCCGAAGAAACGGCAGCGCCGTGCGGAACCGCTCCGGGCCCAGCCGCGCCAGCAGGTCGTCGAAAACCGGCGCGATCGCCACGACCGCCCGGTCGCGCGCGGCCTGCCCGGCGGGGCTCAGCGCCACCCACTTGCGTCGCGCATCGTCCCAGTCGGGGCGGATGTGCACGTAACCCGCCGCATCGAGCTTCTGGAGCGTGTTGGTCATGGCCCCCTTTGTCACGTGAAATGCCCGCGCGAGTTGGGCCGGGGTCTTCTCCCCGCCCACGCCCGCCAGATGGTTCAGGGTCATGAAATGCGAGAGCTCCATGCCCTTCGGCAGGGCGCGCGCCAGCCGGTTGCGCGCCAGCTGCTCGATCATCACGATCTCGCCGAGCAGGACGATCATCAGGGGATCGCGCTGCGCGCCGCCAGTCACGGCCCGCTGAACGCCCTGTCGTGCGACAGCGCCGGCACCCGCCCCCGCGCGCGCGCGACGTCCGCGAGATCGAGATCGACGAGGGTGACCCCCACGCCCTCGCCCCCGTCCGCCAGAATGTCCCCCCAGGGCCCCACCGCCAGCGAATGCCCGTAGGTGCGTCGCCCTGGCCCCTCCGTACTCGCGTGCTGCCCCGATTGCGCGGGTGCGAGCACAAAGCACCCGGTCTCAATCGCCCGCGCGCGCACAAGCACATGCCAGTGCGCCCGCCCGGTCGGCACCGTGAACGCGGCAGGGATCGTCAGGATCTGCGCACCCGCCTGCGCGAGCCTGCGATAGAGCGCCGCGAACCGCAGGTCGTAGCAGATGCTGAGGCCCAGCCGGGCCCCGGCCGCCTCCACCGTGACCGCCACATCCCCGGGCCGGAACGCCGCAGACTCGCGGTAGGTCTCGCCGCTGTCGAGATCCACGTCGAACATGTGGATCTTGTCGTAGCGCGCCGCGACCTCCCCGTCCGGCCCCAGAACCAGACACCGGTTCGCAAACCGCCCCTCGGGCCCCTCGGTGGCGAGCGCGAGGCTCCCCGCCACGATCCAGACACCGAGCTCTGCCGCCGTCTCGCGCAGCCTTGCCAGCGTCGCATCCGCGTGCTCGGGCACCAGCATGCAGGCTTGCCGGTCTCGGCTGGCGCTCATCAGGTTCGTGCATTCCGGCGTCAGCACCAGCCCCGCCCCCCCGGCTGCCGCCTCCCGGATCAGCGCCTCGGTCGTAACGAGGTTCCGCTCAGGATCGTCCCCCGAACACAGCTGGACGAGGCCAATCCGCATCCCCCTAGTCCGCGAGCAGCGGGTCGAGCCCGCCACGGCGCTCCAGCGCGTTCATGTCGTCGAATCCGCCGACATGGACCTCGCCCACGAAGATCTGTGGCACTGTCCGTGCCCCGCCGGACCGCCGCTCCATCTCTCGGCGCTGTTCAGGATCGCGCGAGACGTCGATCTCCGCGAAGGCCACGCCCTTCGCCGACAGCAGACGCTTGGCGGCGGCGCAGTACCCGCAGAGCGGCGACGTATAGACGGTGACAG
>JBBQYB010000069.1:0-17113 GCA_038209095.1 Rhodobacterales bacterium | reverse complement strand
GGGAGGTACCGCCCCCATCGGATCCTCCATTGCCCAGCTGCGCAGCGCAGGCTGGCTCGACGACGACGGAACGTCGGACCCCGCCTCGACCGCCGCGCGCCTGCGCAGGGTCGGCGCGGTGAACCTGCCGGTCGGCCGGCTCTGGGAAGGGCACATGAACGCCCTCTATCTCGCCCGCGTTCACGGCGATGCGAAGGCGGCGGCCCAGGTGCGCTCCCGCGTCGCGAACGGATCCGTCTTCGGCGTCTGGGGGGCCGACGGCACCTTGCCTGTGACGATCGTTCCGGATGGCACGACCCTCGCGGGGCACAAGAACTTCGCCTCCGGTCTCGGCACCGTGACCCATGCGGTCGTGACCGTCACGTCCGGCCCGCAGGTCCGCCTCGGACTGGTCGACGTGCGCGACGTCGCTCGGTCGGATCCTGACGTCTGGCAGATGCAGGGCATGCGGGCGACGGCTTCCGGCCGCTTTGAATTCGATGGCATGCCCCTCAGCGAGATCGTCTGGCTCGGACAGCCCGGCGACTACCTCATCGAGCCGCATTTCATTGGCGGCGTCTGGCGCATCGCGGCCCTCCAGGTCGGAGCAGCCCTTGGCTTGCTCGCCGCGGCTGCCACGGAGTTGCGCAAGCGCGACCGCTTGTCCGCGCCGGCCCAGATGGCCCGGTTGTCGTCGGTCGCCTTCCGCGCCCTCGGAGCCTCCGCCCTCGTCACGCGCGCGGCACGCGCCGCGGCCCCCGGCGCCTCCCAGTCGCCTGACGAGGCCGCGGCGCTCTCCGCAGCCGCGAGGCTCCTCACCGAGGAGGTGGGTCTCGACGCGATCCGCGCCGTCGAACAGAGCCTCGGGCTCGCCCATTTCGAGGCCGCATCGGCCACGGGGCGCAAGGCGCGCGATCTGTCGGTCTATCTGCGCCAGGCGGCGCGCGACGCCTTTCAAACGCGGGTCGGCGAGGCCTGCTTTCTGGAGGAGGATGGCTTGTGGAACCTGATCTGACCCCCCCGTCGGTCGCCCTGATCAATCCCGCGGATCTGACCGGCGACGCCCCGATCGTGGTGCTCGCGCCCCATCCCGACGACGAGAGCCTCGGCTGCGGTGCGCTTCTCGCCCATGCCTTCCGGCACGCCGGAGCGCAGGTCATCTGCATGACCGACGGGTCGGGGTCCCATCCCGGATCGATGGACTGGCCGCCCGCCCGGCTCGCCGAAGAACGAAAGCTCGAACTCATGAGCGCCGTCGGGTGCCTCGGCGGCAAACCCGCCGACGTCTCCTGCCTTGATTATCCCGACGGATGGCTCGGTGCCGAAGACAGCGCTGCGGTCGCGTCCCGCGTGGCGGAACTCTGTGTCGGCCGCAAACCGCGCTATCTCTTCGCTCCCGCCGCCGAGGACGACCACGAGGATCACAAGGCCACGGCGCGCATCGCGACCCTCGTCGCCGAGGCCCTGCCGAAAATCACGGTCCTCAGCTATCCGATCTGGAGCCGCTGGAATGATCCCGGTCTGTTGTCGCGGATGGTCTGCCAGGCCCCCGTCGCGGTCGATCCCGGCCCATGGCGCATCGCAAAACGCGCAGCGATCGAGGCCCACGCAAGTCAGTGTGGCGAAATCGTGCACGACGATCCCGACGGTTTCGTGATGTCCCCCGCCTTCATCGATGCCTTCGCAGGCCGCCCCGAGATCTTCTGGAGGTCGAATTGACCGCGACGCTCGACCACCTCAGACGGCTCTACGCCCGGACCGACGATCCCTGGAACTTCGAGGCCAGCCCCTACGAGCAGACGCGCTTCGCCCGGACCCGCGACGCCCTGAGCCGTCCGCGCTACCGGGCCGCTCTGGAAATCGGCTGCGGCAACGGGGCCCTCGCCTGTCACCTCGCCCCGCTCTGCGCAAGGTACGTGGGCCTCGACGCCATGAAGCGGGCCATCGACGCTGCCCGGATCCGGGTTCCTCGGGCGGAGTTTCACCTCCGCACTTATCCCTGTCCCTTGCCGGACGGCCCCTTCGATCTCGTGATCCTGTCGGAGGTGCTCTACTTCCTGACCCCGGTCCAGATCGCACGTCTCGGCCCGCAGATCGCGCGTTCGGCACCCGACGCCGAGATCCTCTGCGTCACCTTTCTCGGCGACACCGATCAGGAACTCCAGGGACCGGAGGCGCTCACGGAGTTCAGATCCGCGATGCAGCCCTGGCTCGACCTCGAGCCGGTCTTCGAGACCGCGCATTTCCGCATAGATCGCGGCCAGATGCGCGGGCTCGCATGACCCGCACCCCCGAAGCCGTCGTCGTCATTCCGGCGCGCAACGAATCGCGGCGCATTGCGGACTGCCTGCATGCGCTCGCAGCTCAGGCGACCGAAGACCTCGCGGTCGTCCTGGTGGCCAACGACTGCGACGACGACACGAGTGCACGCGCGCGCGACGTCGCGAACGGCACGGGCCTAAGCTTCGAGCTTCTGGACTGCGCGCTGCCCCGGGGCGCAGGCGTCGGGACCGCCCGGAGGCTCGGATGCGAGCGCGCGCTCGCGCTTTGGCCGGAGGCGCAACTGCTGCTGACCACCGATGCCGATTGCCGGCCCGCTCCCGACTGGATCGCCCGGACGAGGATGCATCTTGCCCAGGTCTCGGCCGTTTGCGGCGAGGTCCGGCCGATGTCGGCCGAGATCTCGGTTCTCTACGCCATGGAGATTTGGCCTGCCGAACTCGAAAGCCGCTACGAGACGCTTGTGATGGATTTCTACCGTCATTTCCGGCCCGGGCCCTTCGGCCTCGACGGAGATCACGGTTGCGCGGCCGGCGCGAGCCTCGCCTTTCATGTGGCGAGCTATCGCGCCGTGGGCGGCTTCAGGGATTTCCTCACCGGCGAGGACCGCGATCTGGTGCGACGCTTCAAGTCGGCGGGGATCCGGGTCCGTCATGCCGGCGATGTCCGGGTCGAGGCCTCGTGCCGCCTCGACGGTCGCGCCAGGGGCGGCATGGCCAAGGCGCTGCGCGCGCGTGCCGAGCGCACCGACTACCTGATCGACGAAGCCCTTCCTCCGGCGAAAAGCCTCATCAAAGCCGCCCTCAACGGCACGCTCGGGCCGTGGCCGCTACAGGTGCCCGCCGGGGCGCGGCTGCGCGCCCGCGAACTGGCACCCCATCTCGAAACCCTCCAGGCCGCCTGGCAGGCCGTTCAGGACCTGCGCGTTGACCCTCTTGACGTACCCGGACGAGCCGGGCGGAAACACCGCGCTCAGAACGGCATGTCCTCGAAGCCGTGGGCGTCCCTCGAGGGCACCGACAGTGCGGCACCTGCACCCTTTCCCGTCAACGCACGGTGCAATCGGGCGAGATAACCTGCGCCTACGACACCTGCGACCTCCCCGCTCCCGACCCCACGCCCCCCGTGCCCCGGCCCAGCATGACTCGCCCGATGAGGTTGAGCAGGATTTGCGCCGCCAGCACCGCCGTCGTCCCGGTATGGTCGTAATCGGGGGCCACTTCCACCAGATCGATCCCGACGATGCGTCCGCGCAAGGCCAACCCCGCCAGCAGTTCCAGCACCTCGTAATACGAGAACCCGCCGTGCGACGGCGTGCCCGTGCCCGGCGCTATCGACGGATCGAACCCGTCGATGTCGAGGGTGACGTAATAGTCTTGTCCGGCCGGCACGCGCGCGAGGGTGGCCGCGATCCCCAGGGCCCGGATCTGGCGCACCGACAGGATGTCCGACCCCATGGCCCGTGCTGCGTCGTAGCCTTCCTTCGCCGTCGAGGAGACGTTACGGATCCCGAACTGCGACAGGCCGCTCACATGCGCCTGTTCGGCTGCCCGGCGCATGGGATTGCCATGACCGAAGCGCACGCCGTGCCGCTCGTCGACGAAATCGAGATGCGCGTCGATCTGCACGATATGCAGTGGCCCGGCCGCGTCGAAGGCCCGGATGCAGGGAATGTTGACCGAATGGTCCCCGCCGATCACCACGGGCAGCGCACCCGCCTTCAGGATCGCGCGCACGCCCGCCTCGATGTTCGCATGGCTCCGGACCGTGTCGGTATGGATGACGTCCGCGTCCCCCAGGTCGACCATGCGCACGCCGTCCAGATACGTCACGTCGTCCTCGTGGTCATAGGCCCCCGCATGGCCGAACGAGAACAGCGTCGAGGCGTCGCGCACCGATCGCGGCCCAAAGCGCGCACCCGGACGCCACTGCGTTCCGAAATCGAACGGTGCCCCGAGGATCGCCACATCCGCGTCGATCGCCTCCCAGTCGGGCTGGTAGGGCGACTTCGCGAAGGTACAGATCCCCGTGAACGGCAGGTTCAGCCGGCCGGTCTCGTATCCGTGTGCCATAACTATCTTTCCTCGCCGGACGGGTTCGACGTCATGCCGGCTCGTCCGCGACCGTATCGACCCGCAGAAGATCCCGATGGGACGCCGCGTGCCCGGCGATCTCCTCCAGCGGGGCGAACCAGGCGTCGCCCGCGGCCAGTACGCCCTCCAGCCAGCTCTCCATCGCGGCCCAGCGGGCCAGCCGCCCGGTCAGGAACGGATGCAGCACCGGCATCCAGAACCCGCCCGCCTCCCGCGCCGCCTCAAATTCCTCGATAAAGGCCCGTATTCCGTCCGAGGGGGCCCGAACCGGCATGAGATACCCGATCTCCTCGAAATGCGCGAAGGGCGGCCAGTCGTCCGCCCCCCAATGCGGCGGCAGCTCGATCAGGTCGCCCTCCGGGGCCCGCAGCAGATACGGCAGGTCGTCCGCCATGAGCGAGCTGTCATAGAGGAACCCCTCCGCGACCAGCCGCCCGATCACGCCGGGCGTCGCGTTGTAGACCGGCGCACGGTACCCGCGCGGCTTTCGCCCGGTCATGCGCACATGCGTCTCCAGGGCCCGGTGGAACAATTCCGCCTCCCGCGCGTCCGAATGCCCCATCGGGTCCTCGTGCCGCCAGGAATGGTGCCCGATCTCGTGCCCGCCCTTCAGGATAGCCTCCACCGCAGCCGGATAGGTCTCCATCACCCAGGCCGGCATGAAGAAGGTCTGCGTCAGACCGAACCTGCGATAGGTCTCGAGGATGCGCGGCACCGCGACTGTCGGGCCGTAGCGGCCCATCGACACCGGAGCCAGCCGCAGATGCCCGTCCTCGGGGCGGGCGTTTCGGATTAGGCTGTCGGCGTCCACGTCGAAGGTGACGGACGCGGCGAGCCGCTTGCCGTCGGGCCAGGGCAGGGGGTGGAGCAGCATGGCGATCCCTCAATGCATGGCCGCCCCGCCATCGGCGGAGAAGCATTGTCCGGTGATGAAACTCGCCCGGTCGGAGGCGAGAAAGGCTATCAGCGCCGCGATCTCCTCGGGCCGTCCGATCCGCCCCAGCGGGTTCTGCGTCTCGGCCGCCTGCGCCTGCGCGTCCATCGCGCCGAACGCCAGCAGCGGCGTATCCACCGGCCCGGGCGCCACCGCGTTCACGAGGATGTCCGGCGCGAGTTCCCGCGCCCAGGACCGCGTCAGCGCGAGGACGCCGCCTTTGCTCGCCGCATAGGCCGAGGCCCCCGCCCGCCCCAGATACGCGAGCTCGGAGGCCACGTTCACGATCCGCCCGCCGCACGGGATGCGCCCCAGGGCCGCCTGCGTCACGACGAACGGCCCGCGCAGGTTTACCGCGATCTGCCGGTCGAAATCCGCGAGCGGCATGGTCGCGAGCGTGCCCTCGACCAGCACGCCCGCGTTGTTCACCAGCACGTCGATGCGCGCCACGCCCGCCAGCGCAGCCGCCACCGACCCCGGATCGCACACGTCCGCCACCAAGTCCGCCCCCGCCAGATCGAGCCCGAGCACCTGCCAGCCGTCCGCCCGCAGCGCCGCACAGACCGCCGCCCCGATCCCGCTCGCAGCCCCCGTCACCACCGCCACCCTCACCACGGAACCTCTCCCCGGTCCACGCCCAGCGTCTGGCCGGTGACGTTGGCTGACGCCACAGACCCGAGGTACAGATACGCCCCCGTCACGTCCTCGGGCTCCATCAACCCCCCGCCCAGGGCCTGTGCCGCCTCGACGGCCGCGATCACCTCGCCCTCCGAGACCCCGCGGCGCGCCGCCAGCACCCGTGCCGACCGCACCGCCGCCTCCGTGCGCACCCATCCCGGGGCCACCGCGTTCACCCGGATGCCTCTCGGGCCCAGTTCCTTCGCCCAGACCTTCGTCAGCCCGATCACCGCGTGCTTAGATGCCACATAGGCCCCGAACAGCGGCTCCCCCACACGCCCCCAGGTCGAGGCGGTGTTCACGATCCGCCCGCCGCGCCCCATCAGCGCCAGCGCCTGCCCGGTCACGATGGCCATGCCGGCGGCATTCACGTCGAGGATGCGCCGGAACAGCGCCACCGCCTCCGGACCGGCCTCGTCCACCGGGGTGATCCGCTCCAGGCCCGCGTTGTTCACCACCACGTCGAGCGTGCCGATCTGCGCGAGCGCGCCGGCCATCGCCGCCGCATCGGTCACGTCCGCGCGCAGCCCCACCGCCCCTATGGTCCGCGCCGCCTCCGCGATCGCTTCGTCCTCCGCCAGCGCCCAGACCCGCGCCCCGGCCTCCACGAAGGCCTGCGCCACCGCGAGCCCGATCCCCCGGCTCGCGCCCGTGACCAGCACCCGCTCTCCCTCGAGCCCCGTCACGCCGCACCCTCCTCGGGTTCCACCGTCGCGCGCACGTGGCGCAGCAGGGCGGTGCGCATCGCAAAGAACGCCGGATCCTCGCGCAGCTCCAGCGTGCGCGCAGCCCCGAGGCGCGCGCTCACGTCGAATTCCGCGAGGATCCGCGCCGGCCTGCGCGTGAACACCACCACCCGGTCCGCGAGGAACGCCGCCTCCTCCACGTCGTGCGTCACGAAGATGACGGTCTTTCCCTCCTCGCGCTGGATCCGGCGCAGCGCCACCTGCAGGAACTCGCGCCGCTGCGCATCGAGCGCGCCGAAGGGCTCGTCCATCAGCAGGATCTCCGAGCCCGCAGCCAGCGTCCGCGCGATGGCGACCCGCTGGCGCATGCCCCCCGAGATACGGTTGGGCCAGCTGTCCGCGAAATCCGTGAGCCCCACCAGCGCCAGGAAATGCGCCGCACGCTCGGCCTTGTCGCCCGCCGCCAGGTCGCGCCGATACCGCATCCCGTAGGCCACGTTTTCGCGCACGCTCAGCCAGGGAAACGCCGAATAGGACTGGAACACCATGCCCCTGCGCCGGTCCGGTGCCCCGAGAGCCTCGCCGTTCAGCAGGATCCGCCCCGACGTCGGCCGCTCCAGCCCGCCCGCCATGCGCATCAGGGTCGTCTTGCCGCATCCCGACGGACCCAGAAACGCCACCAGTTCGCCCTCTGCGATCTCGAGATCGAACGGTGCCACCGCCTCGGTCTCGCCGTAGCGCTTGGCCACGCCCTCGAACGCCAGATAGCTCATCGCACCAGATACCCGAAGCGGCGCCGGTGCAGGATCCGGATGATCTGGTCGGTCGCGAGCCCGATGAACCCGATGGTCACGACGCCCGCGATCACCTCCGGCGTCTGAAAGAACCGCCGTGCCTGCCAGATCACAAAGCCAAGGCCGCTGTTGGCCGCCACGATCTCCGCGATGATCAGATAGGTCCAGCACCACCCCAGCGTCACGCGCATGTTGTCGACCAGCGTCGGCAGCATCGCGGGCAGGGACACGTCCGTCAGCCTGCGCCAGCCCGGTGCCCCCACCGTCATCGCCGTCTCATGGAACTCCTGCGGAACCCGTCGCACGTCGTCCGCAACCAGCAGCACGAGTTGAAAGAACGTGCCGAGCCACAACAGGAATATCTTCGTGCCCTCGCCCACGCCGAACCAGATGATCGACAGCGGCACCAGCGCCGGCACCGGCAGATACCTGATGAAGTCCACCAGCGGCTCCAGCGCCGCCCCGACCCACCGGAACGATCCCATCAGGATCCCGACGGGGATCGCCATGACGGCGGCGATCAGGAACGCCGACCACACCCGCAGGGTCGAGACCCCGGCGTGATAGAGCAGGTCGCGCTCGAAGATCATCGTCCAGAGCGTCGCGAGCACGACGCTCGGCGCCGGCAGGAACTTCTCGGACACGCCGCCGCCCCGCGATACCAGCTCCCACGCCAGGACAAAGGCGAACGTGCTCGCCGTCCCGATCCCGGCCTTGCGCCATCGCTCCAAGGCCTTAACGCGCGTGTCCGTCGAAGAGCCCGTCGAGCAACGCGTTGTCGATCTCGTCCGCCGCAACCAGCGCGGTATCCGCCGCGCCGAACTCGATATTGAGCTGCATCACCTGATCGAACACCCCGAAAAGCTTGCCGGGCTCCGCGCCGGTCCCGAGGAACGCCGCCGCCTCCTCATAGGTCGTATACGCGAGCGACGTCTCGACGATCTCGGTGACGTCGGCGGGCGTCAGCCCGTAATAGGGGGCCGCGAGCTCCGCGAACCGCTCGGGCTCCGCGCGCTGGAAATCCACCGCACGATAGACGCAGCGCAGCAGGCTCTCGAACTTCGCCGGGTTCTCGGCCAGCGCCGCGTCGCGCACGGTGATGACGTCGACGATGATGTCGGGCTCCTCGCGCGACGACACCAGCACGCGCGGCGCGCGGTCGGTCAGGATCTGCTGGGCCTGGCTCAGGAAAGGCTCATAGGTGCCCACGGCCGCGATGGACGGATCGGCCATCACCGCAATGGTGTCCGCCGTCGCTATCTCGCGCATTTCCAGGTCGTCGAGCGAAAGCCCCGCCTTTGCGAGCTCCATCTGCAACAGCAGTCGCGCGGGGATGTTGGGCTCGATCGCCACGATCTTGCCCTTCAGGTCCGCGACGCTTCCGATGGAGCCGTCCACCAGCACGCCGTCGCCCCCCACCGAGACGTCGATGGTGCCCACGATGGTGCCCGGCGTCTCAGGCACACGCGGCCGTCCCTGATGTTCGCCCACGGTGCGCATGTCGGCATCGATGTCGCCGCGCTCCATCGCTGCCATCACGTTGGCCCGGTCGTCCTCGAAGCGGAAATCGAGCGTGACGCCCTCCTCGTCGTAACACCCGAGGTCCTGCGCCACGAGGGCTGGCGCGAACCCCACCCAGGTCGGCGCGAGGATCCGGATCTCGGCATCCTGCGCCAGAGCGGGTTCCGCCCCAAGCAGGGCCGCGACCGCGGGAAGGGTCGCAAGAATTCGAACTGACATGGCCTGGCCCCTGCATCGCTGACAGACGCCTGTTAAACTAACAGGCTTGCCTCCGGCAGGGGAATCACGGAAATCCTGTCCGATACATCGGGAATTCCCAAAGTGATCGGAGCGCGCATGCGACGGCTCTCGGACATCGACCTGCGGCTGATCCGGATCTTCTGCACCATCGCGGATTGCAACGGATTTCCGGGTGCGCAGATCGCGCTCAACATGGCCCAGTCCACGCTCTCCACCCATCTCTCCGCCCTCGAGGCCACGCTCGGCACCCGGCTCTGCAATCGCGGGCGCGGCGGCTTTCGCCTTACGCCGACCGGCAAGGACACCTATGCCGCGGCCCAGGAACTCCTGCGCGGCATCGAGCGGTTCACCGCGACCATGGACAGGGTGCACAGCCGCCAGACGGTCCGGCTGCGGATCGGGGTCATCGATTCCGTCACCACCTTCGCCGCCCTCGATCTGCCCGCGGCCGTCGGCCGCTTCAAGGACGACCACCCCGAGGCGATGATCGAACTCGACACCGACACGCCCGCAGGCCTCCAGAGCAGCCTTCTGCAAGGGGCGCGCGACGTCGTGATCGGCACCGCCCTCCAGCCTCTGCCGGGTCTGAGCTACGTCGAGCTCGCGACCGAGACCCACCATCTCTATTGCGGCGCCGGGCACCCGTGGTTCCGCATGCCCGACCGAACCCTGACCCAGGCGGATTTCCTTGCCGCGGCCTTCTCCGTGCGAAGCTACATGCATTTCGACGACACCTACCGGCTCGGCCGCGTCACCGCGCGCGCCGTCGTCGGCAGCATGGAGGCCCAGGAGATCCTCGTGCTCTCGGGCCGCTACATAGGCTTTTTGCCCGCCCATCGCGCCGCCGTCTGGGAAGGGCTGGGACGGCTGCGCGCGGTCAAGCCAAATGACTGGTCTTTCACCTCGCGTTTCTTCGCCGCCCAGGATCCCCGTCGCGACGGGTCCGCCCTTCGCCGCGCCTTCATCGACACGCTGGGCCAGAAGCTCTATGCGCCGGCCGACGGATAGCCCAGCCCCCTTTCGCGAGTGCCCCGAACGTGCGACGCAAAGACCCCTGCACTTCAGCCAGACCGGAAGTTCGCCCATGTTCGACGTAGCCCGCATCGGAGACCCCGCGCACCCCGGATCCTGGCGCGCCGATCCGGTCCACCGCGCCTTCCTGCGCGCCTCCGCCTGGCGCCAGCTCGATTTCTTCCGCGCGAGCCTCACCCCCGCAGGCCGCTTCGCAGCCCTCGACCGGGACGGCGCACCCATCCCTGGCGCTCCGCAGGAACTCCACGTCACGGCGCGTCTTGTCCACGCCTATGCGCTTGCCAAGGCCTTCGGTTACGCCGGTGCGGACGCCATGATCGACGCGGGCATGGCCGCCCTCTGGCACCTCCACCGTGACAGCGAGTTCGGCGGCTACGTCTGGTCCGTTGACGCGGACGGCATTCGCGACGGCGTCAAGCTCGCCTATGGCCACGTCTTCGTCCTTCTGGCGGGCTCCAGCGCCCGGCTCGCCGGCCATCCGGACGCCGACCGCCTCATCGAAGACGCATCGGCCGTGATCGACCGGCACTTCTGGGACGAGACCGAGGGCCGCCTCTGCGACGAATTCAACCGCGACTGGACGCCCTTCTCCACCTACCGCGGGATGAACGCCAACATGCACGGCGTCGAGGCTCTGCTCGGGGCCTATGAGGCCACGGAAAATGCGATCCACCTCGACCGCGCCGGCCGCATCCTCGATTTCTTCGTCCGGACCACGGCACCCGCCCACGGATGGCGCATCCCCGAACACTACACCGAGGACTGGCGGGTCGATCCGGACTACCGCGGCGACCCGATCTTCCGCCCCGCCGGCACCACCCCCGGTCACTCGCTCGAATTCGCCCGTCTGGCCCTCCAGCACTGGGATCTCTCCGGCCGCCCCGATGACGGCACGATCGAGAGGGCCCGCCATCTGACCGACCGCGCCCTCGACGCGGGCTGGGCCCCGGACGGCGGGCTGGTCTATACGCTCGCGGACGACGGGTCGGTGGGCATCCCGACGCGCTTCTGGTGGCCCGTTACCGAAGGCATCGGCGCGCTCGCGGCCCTGCTCAAGATCGACCCGCGCCCGCGGGACGAGACCTGGTACCGTCGCCTCTGGACCTTCGCGGCGTCGCATTTCATCGACCACGCGCGCGGCGGCTGGTTCCCCGAACTCGACGCGCACGGCGCACCGGCTTCCGCCCAGTTCCACGGCAAGCCCGACCTCTACCACGCGCTCCAGGCCGAACTTTTCCCGCTGTCGCCTGCCGTCTCGCGCCTCCTCGCCACCGGCTGACGGCCCGGCGTCAGGGCTTGTCGCGCGGCCTGTACCCGAAGAAGAACCTGTACCCCGAGAACAGCCCCAGCCCCCCGAACAGCATCGCCCAGCCGGCCGATCCCGCCGCGATCTCGAGCCCGGCCCAGCCCAGACAGACCAGGACGATCGCGATCCTCAGCCACAGCGGCCTGAAGAACGGATGCTCGAAATCGAACAGCCGGTCCAGCCCGCCGCGCGCCGGCTTCTCCGGCGCGTTCCGGCCGGCCTCGTCTCCGTCCGCCGCCATCTAGCGCTGCCGCCGGCGCTGCACGCGCGACCCGCCCCGCCCGGCGGTGGAGCGTGGCCGGACCGCCACGTCCACCTCCGCCTCGATACTCGACTGCCGCGCCAGAGGATCGTCGGCGATGGCAAGCTCGACCGCCTCCAGCCGCTTCACCTCGTCGCGGATCCGCGCGGCCTCCTCGAACTCCAGGTTCTCGGCCGCCTTCAGCATGGCCTTGCGCAGGGCGTCGAGATGGGCGGCGAGGTTCGCGCCGATCAGCGGCTTCTCCACCCGCGCGGTCACCCGCGACATGTCGGTGTCTGCGGCAAACAGACCGTCCAACACGTCGGCGACGTTCTTGCGGATCGTTGCCGGCGTGATGCCGTGCAACTCGTTATAGGCCACCTGCTTCTCGCGCCGCCGGTTCGTCTCCGCCAGTGCCCGCTCCATCGAGCCCGTGATCCGGTCGGCGTACATGATGACCCGGCCGTCGGCGTTGCGAGCCGCCCGCCCGATGGTCTGGATCAGCGACGTCTCGGAGCGCAGGAACCCTTCCTTGTCCGCGTCGAGGATCGCCACCAGCGCACATTCCGGGATGTCGAGCCCCTCGCGCAGCAGGTTGATGCCGATCAGCACGTCGAACGCCCCGAGCCGCAGATCGCGCAGGATCTCGATCCGCTCGATGGTGTCTATGTCCGAATGCATGTAGCGCACGCGGATGCCCTGTTCGTGCATGTATTCGGTCAGGTCCTCCGCCATGCGCTTGGTCAGCGTGGTCACCAGCACACGGTTGCCCTCGGCTGCAACCTTGCGCACCTCGTCGAGCAGGTCGTCGACCTGCATCGATACCGGACGGATCTCCACCGGCGGGTCCAGCAGACCCGTCGGCCGGATGACCTGCTCAGTATAGACGCCGCCCGCCTGGTCCAGCTCCCAGGCCGCAGGCGTCGCCGAGACGAATACCGACTGCGGCCGCATCGCGTCCCATTCCTCGAACTTCAGCGGACGGTTGTCCATGCACGACGGCAGGCGGAACCCGTGCTCGGCCAGCGTGAACTTGCGTCGGTAGTCGCCCTTGTACATGCCGCCGATCTGCGGGACCGACACGTGGCTCTCGTCCGCAAACACGATCGCATTGTCGGGGATGTACTCGAACAGCGTCGGCGGCGGCTCGCCGGGTTTGCGCCCCGTCAGGTAGCGCGAGTAGTTCTCGACCCCGTTGCAAACCCCCGTCGCCTCCAGCATCTCCAGATCGAAGGTACACCGCTGTTCCAGCCGCTGCGCCTCCAGAAGCTTGCCCTCGGCCACCAGCTGGTCGAGGCGCAGCCGCAGCTCAGCCCGGATCCCCTTGATCGCCTGCTGCATGGTCGGGCGCGGCGTCACGTAGTGTGAATTCGCATAGATGCGGATCTTCTCCAGCGTCGCGGTCTTCGCCCCCGTCAGCGGATCGAACTCCTGGATCGATTCGAGCTCCTCGCCGAAGAACGACAACCGCCAGGCCCGATCCTCGAGATGCGCGGGCCAGAGCTCCAGCGAATCACCCCGCACCCGGAACGTGCCGCGCTGGAATCCCGCGTCGTTGCGCCGGTACTGCTGCGCGATCAGATCGGCGATCACCCGGCGCTGGTCATAGGCCGCGCCCGGGATCAGGTCCTGCGTCATCGCCCCGTATGTCTCCACCGAGCCGATGCCGTAGATGCACGACACCGACGCCACGATGATGACGTCGTCGCGTTCCAGAAGGGCGCGGGTGGCGGAGTGCCGCATCCGGTCGATCTGCTCGTTGATCTGCGATTCCTTCTCGATGAAGGTATCCGAGCGCGGCACATAGGCCTCGGGCTGATAATAGTCGTAATAGGATACGAAATACTCCACGGCATTCTGCGGGAAGAACCCCTTGAACTCACCATAAAGTTGTGCGGCGAGCGTCTTGTTCGGCGCCAAGATGATCGCTGGGCGCTGGGTTGCCTCGATGATCTTCGCGACCGTGAACGTCTTGCCCGTCCCCGTCGCTCCCAGAAGGACCTGGTTGCGCTCGCCGGTGTTGATGCTCTCGACCAACTCGCGAATGGCCGTCGGCTGGTCGCCTGCGGGCTGAAAATCCGATTGCAGGATGAATTCACGCCCGCCTTCCAGCTTGAGACGGTGGCGCGGATCTACCGGAGCGGGCAGCGTCTCGGCGTGGGTCATGGCAATTCCTGTCGCTTGAACCCTCAAGATGAGCATGCGGATCGGAATGGCAAGGTGTGCGCGTCCAAACTGGCGTCGGCGGAAATCCGCCACGTCGTATCGTATAAGCTGAACTAAACCATTGCGTGTATCCCGGCATCCGTGTATCAAGATCGTGCAAGCAGCACAGTGGTCGTCGGTCGGGTGCGGACACCCACCCCACCCCTCGCTCCCTCGCAGTCGGTCGGCGACCCGCTGCTGCTCGCAACTCCCCCCCGAACCGACGCGATCCGGCCGCCCTATCCCGCGCACAGGACGGTTGTGCGGGCTGCGATATTTGACGATAAGCAGCCATCTCGACAGGAGTGCGGCATGTTCGCGAAAATCTATCAGCCCGCCCGCAGCGCCATGCAGTCCGGCCAGGCCAAGACCCACGACTGGCTCCTCGAATTCGTGCCCGAGGGCGGCAAGCGGCTCGACCCCCTCATGGGCTGGACCGGCTCCGCCGACACTAGCGGCCAGGTTCAGCTCCGCTTTGAGACCCGCGAGGCCGCCATCGCCTATGCCGAGCGCAACGGCCTCGCCTACAAGATCTTCGAGCCGAAACCCCGCCGCCACGTCCTGCGCAACAACGGCTACGGCGACAACTTCTCCGCCCAGCGCCGAGCCCCCTGGACGCACTGACGCGGCCGCGCGCACCGATCGTTGCGAACTCGCGCAGGTTTCGCTAAGCCTTCCGCACGGTCCCGTAGCTCAACTGGATAGAGCACCTGACTTCTAATCAGATTATACGGCCTTGCTGACCCTTGCTGACGGTAGGATTACCTAACAAAAACAGCATCTTCGGTTGATTGTCTCCGCTGCTGGATGCCATGCAATTGCATAGTTGATTGCATGGAGGCCTATCATGGCAACGCAGGAAATGAGTTTCACCAAAGGCGCGCTCGACAAGGCGGCCCATGCGGGTGGTGCCGCAACACGCTATCGCGACGCCCGCTATCCCAACCTCTATTTGGAGGTCGGCACGCGGTCGAAGACGTGGCGCTATCGGAAGTTCTGGAAGGGCCGCAACTTCACAGAGACCCTTGGGACGTGGCCGCAGATGTCCGTGATCGAAGCGGCGCAGACAGCAGCCGAGACGAACACCCAAGTCGAAGACGCGGGCATCATCGTGAAAGACAAGCGCCCTCGTGGTGCGGATGAGGTTACACTTCGGGAGGCACTTCAACAGCACGTCACTCAGGCGCTCGATCCGCGTCAGCGCAAAATCTCGAACGAGACCGCCGCCGGATATGCGTCTCACTTGCGCCTGCACACTCCCCGCTGGCTCGACATGCCGATCTCGGACATCACGCGGCAGATGGTCAACGAGAAAATCAAGAGCATGTCCAACATACCGACGACGGCAAGCGGTCTGCTGCGTGTGCTGTCCGCGATATACGGCACCCAGCTTGCCTACCGCGACGACGGCTTCGAACATGATCCGACCTATCGGGTGAAAGGGTATGAAGCGCGCACCCGCGATCTGTTGTTTGACGAGTCGAAGCGGTGGCCCGCCCTCGACGCGATTGGGGGCGTTCCAAACTTCACCCGCCGCTGTGCTTGGCTTGCCCTTTTGTTTACTGGATTCCGAATGCGCAACATCCGCGAATTGCGCTGGTCGGACATCGACTTCGACGAACGCATGGTGACACTCGGGCGCATGAAGAACGGCCAGAGGCGCACCTTCCCGCTGTCCGACATGGCCGTCGATGTGTTCAAGCACACCCCACGCACCCATGACGAGATCGTCTTTGAGGGGCGTCACTACGGCAAGTCGATCACAGGCCTGCGGCAGATCGACAAAGACGGCAAGGACGTGAACAACGGCGGTGTTATGCGCCCGCACGATACGCGCCATCTGTTTTCGTCGGCAGCGGCCAAGGCAGGTCTTTCAGGTCCAGTAATTAACTGGATGCGCGGGGACGTGACCATCATGCAGGGTGCGGCTAGTCGTTACATGCACGATCTTGGGTCACATGCGGACGCGAACGCCATCGCGCAGCAGATCGTCGCAAAGTGTGGACCTGATTTGCCGCTTGAGCACTTGCTCACGCGTGCTTAATCAAATGTCATCTTGCCTCCACGTCTGGACCCTGACCTACCATGACGTGAGGCCGATCCTAGCAGATGAGCGCGTCGCGTTCAGGGAGAAGGTTGCTGGATCGGTCATGTGGGCTTCCATAGAGGAAGCACCCTATGACCGACGTGAACGACCTTATCTCTGAACTGCGGACCGCTATCCAAGCGCAGTCCTTCCCCGAAATCATGACGCCCGCACAGGCCGCTCAATTTGTGGGCGTGTCAGAGGATTACCTGCGTGATCATCGCAGGGCGCGATCCGGCCCGCCGTATTCGCAGCCTGCGACAAAGATCGTCCGCTATATGCGGTCGGACCTGATCAACTGGCTGAACCGCTCGCGCGTCGCCGCATGAAATGACCGAGGCAAGTCGTCCTCGCCTCGGTCGGATCATGTAGCGCACAGCAACGCTTGTCGGGATAACTTGCTTATATCGCACGTCTTCCCGCTGTTCGACCAAAGTTTCAGGACCGACTTGTCCGCTTCAAGGACAAGATGATGGAAAATAATATCGCACAACTCCGGCAGATCGCTGATCTGGCTGGTCCGGGCTATTCGGAAATGAAACGGGTCGATGGCAAGAAAGCCTACTTCCCAAAAGACACCACGATCACCGACGACGTGATCCGTGCGCATCTCGACGGCACGCAGCCAATCGGGATCAACATGCACGTTGGGGATGACAAATCGAACCTCGCCGTCTTCGACCTCGACGATCATGATGGTCGCCACGACGTGGGGGTGATGCGCACGCGGGTCGGATTTATCGCCGCTGCATTGCACAACATGGGTATCCCCTATTTCGTCGTCCGCTCTGGCGGTGGTCGTGGCTATCACCTGTGGGTCGCCTTCGAGAATGCAGCCCGCATGGACACCATTCGCTCGCGGATGCGCGATGTGCTGGACACAGCGAACGACAGCCTTGCGCAATCGCCTTGGTCAGACGAGCGGTTCGTGCCTGACGACGGCCAAGGCAAGGGAATGTTCCACGACACGTGTCAACGGCAGAGTAAAAGTGAGCCAAAGGGCAGCGCAAAATGTTGCCACTTTGGGGTTGGCGAGAT
>JBBQYB010000068.1:0-17252 GCA_038209095.1 Rhodobacterales bacterium | reverse complement strand
CGCGCGCGGGGTCGGCGACACCTTCGGGCGCACCCTCATCGACCTCTTTCACAACGAGGCCTATCACCGGGCCCGCGTCTGGACCGGGCCCGAAGGTGCGGGGGTGGAGCCGCTGCGCGCGGCCCTGCGCGCGGGCTCCGGTGCCGTTCTCGTCACCGGGCATTTCGGGCAATGGGAGGCGGTGCGGGCCTGGCTCAGGACCGAAGGCATCAACGCGGCCGGCGTCTACCGCCCGACCGAGAATCCGGCGCTCAACGCGCGCTATCTGCGCAATCTCGAGGCGGGGGGAGCGCCGATTTTCCCCAAGGGTGCGCGCAGCCTTCGCGGTATGGTGGCCCATGTGGCGCGCGGCGGGGTTGTGGCCATCCTCACCGATCAGTACGATCGCCGCGCGCGCGAATTCGACTTTCTGGGCCGACCGGCCCCGACGGTCACGGCTCCGGCGGAGCTGGCCCTCAAGTTCAAGGTACCGCTCGTGCCCTGCTACGGGATCCGCGATCCGGACGGCACACATGTGCGCGTGGAGATCGAGGCCCCCATCGCCCATACGACTGCGACCAAGATGACCCAGGCCATCAACGACAGTCTGGCCGCCCGGGTGCGCGCCCACCCCGAGCAATACTACTGGTTGCACCGGCGCTGGGAAAAATCGCTTCCCGGCATGAAAGGCTAGGGAGCGGCCGCGGCGTCAGGGCAGATAGGCCGCGTTCAGGACCGGTCCGAGGTGCTCGGCCTGCACGATCACGGCACCCGGCTCCGGGCCCGTGACCTCCAGCTCGAATTCCGCCGGCGTGATTCCGTCCCACTGCGCCACCGCCGTCCAGTCCGTCACCGCATGGGTGAAGGGCAGGGTGTGGCCCGCATTCTCGCCGTGCTCGATGTCGACCGCACCTTTCGTGGCGAACCGCACCAGATAGACGGTGGCGGGCCCGACGCGCCGTCCGCCCACCGGATCCACCTCGATGCGCAGCCGGTCCGCGTCCCGCTGCAGCGCAAGCGTGATCGGAGCGGGCTGGCTCTGATGCGCCGCGATCAGTGCCAGCACCCGCTCGCGATCCGATCCAATGGCCCGGTCCACACCCTCGATAACGATCTGCGGAGTATAGATCGACCGCTCGCGCGCCTTCTTCGCGTAGCCGCGCTGGCGTTTGGTATGCGCCGCCTGCCCGAAGGAATCCTTCCAGCCGAGATAATCCCAGTAATCGACGTGCAGGGCGAGGGCGATCACGCCGGTTTGTCCCGCAAGTTCCCCAAACAGCGCATCCGCCGCAGGACACGAGGAACAGCCCTGGCTCGTGTACAACTCCAGCACCACCGGACTGCGCTGCGCCGCTGCCAGCGACGGCAGGCCGAGCGCGCAGATCAGGACGAGGAGGGACAACGGACGACGCATAAGGCACCTCAGGCTGGGGTCGGCTTACCGACCTACCGCCCAGGGTGCCGGCTGGCCACTCAAGCCTTCGCGAGCGCGCCCGCGCTCACCACCGCCGGGTCCGGGCGAAGTACCGCTCCGCCTCGGCCCCGAACGCCGCGCGCAACGCGGCCTCCTCGCCGAGGACGAACCGCCGCGTGACGATCACCGCGAAGACCAGAGGCGGAACCAGCGCCGAGGCCGCCCCGAGCGCGAGCCCCCAGCCGATCAGGATCAGCAGCATCGCGGTATAGATCGGATTGCGGTTGATCCGGTAGGGCCCCTCGACGATCAGCGCGCGCGGCACCTTGCCCGGCTCGAGGGGCGTGCCCTTGCGCCGGAACCAGAACACCGACCACACCGCAAGCGCGAGACCCGCCACGATCAGAAGTCGCCCCATCCCGCCCGGCAGGGCCGCCACCGGCAGGGTCCGCGCGAGCCCCCAGGACACCAGCGCCGCCCCGAGCGCCCAGACGGGGGGCAGGTCGAGGCGGCCGCCCCCCAACGGACGACCGGTCAGGCCGCGCGCGCGAGGTTGCGCAACACGTAGTGCAGCACCCCGCCATGTTCGACGTACTCGATCTCGATGGCCGTATCGATCCGGCACTTGAGCGCGATCTCCCGGGTCGTGCCATCGCCATAGGTGACCGTCGCCGTCACCTCCGACAGCGGCTTCAGATCCCCCGCGAGACCGCCGATCGAGACCGTCTCGTCGCCCTTGAATCCCAATGTCTTGCGGGTGTCGCCGCCCGTGAACTCGAACGGGATCACCCCCATGCCCACCAGGTTCGAGCGGTGGATGCGCTCGAAGCTCTCCGCGATCACCGCCTTGACGCCCAAGAGCATCGTGCCCTTCGCCGCCCAGTCGCGCGACGATCCGGTGCCGTATTCCTTGCCCGCCACGATCACCAGGGGCGTGCCCGCCTCCACATAAGCCATTGCCGCGTCGTAGATCGAGGTCTGCGCCCCGTCCGGCCCGAGGGTGTAGCCGCCCTCGACACCGTCCAGCATCTCGTTGCGGATGCGGATGTTGGCGAAGGTGCCGCGCATCATCACCTCGTGGTTGCCGCGCCGCGCCCCGTAGGAGTTGAACTCCGACACCGGCACCTGCCGCTCCTCGAGGTACCTGCCCGCCGGATGGTTCGCCTTGAACGACCCCGCCGGGCTGATGTGGTCGGTCGTGATCGAATCGCCCAGGACCGCCAGAACCCGCGCGCCGTCGATGTCCGAGATCACGCCGGGCTCCATGCCCATCCCCTGGAAATAGGGCGGGTTCTGCACATAGGTCGACGCGGACGGCCAGGCATAGGTCTCGCTCTCGGTCACCTCCACGCCCTGCCAGTTCGCATCGCCCTTGAACACATCCGCGTATTTCGCGAGGAACGCATGGCGCGTCACCGTCTTCTCCACCAGATCCGCGATCTCGAGGGCTGTGGGCCAGATGTCCTTGAGATAGACGTCCCGCCCGTCCGGCGTGGTCGCGATCGGATCGCGCGCGATGTCGATGTTCATGTCTCCCGCGATGGCATAGGCCACCACCAGCGGCGGCGAGGCGAGATAGTTCGCCCGCACGTCCGGGTTGACGCGGCCCTCGAAGTTGCGGTTGCCCGACAGCACCGAGGCTGCCACCAGATCGCCCTCCTGGATCGCCTTCGAGATGTTCTCCGGCAGCGGCCCCGAGTTGCCGATGCAGGTCGTGCAGCCGTATCCCACCAGGTTGAACCCCAGCGCGTCGAGATCGGGCGTAAGCCCGGCCGCGTCGAGATACTCCGACACCACCTGGCTCCCCGGTGCGAGCGAGGTCTTGACCCAGGGCTTGCGCGTCAGCCCGAGCGCGCGGGCCTTGCGCGCCACCAGCCCCGCGCCGATCATCACATAAGGATTCGAGGTGTTGGTGCAGGACGTGATCGCCGCGATCACCACAGACCCGTCGTGGATCCGGTAGCGCTCGCCCTCCACCGACTTCGCCTTGAAATGCCCGTTGTCGCCGGGGATGTGCTCTGGCGGCAGCGCGCCGCCTTCCGCGTACCACTCGGCCTTGTCGGCGTCCGACACCGCGGGGCGGTAGCCCTTGACGACGTCCTTGAACGCAGTCGCCGCATCGCTCAGCGCCACGCGGTCCTGCGGCCGCTTCGGGCCGGCGATGGAGGGCACCACCGTGCCCATGTCCAGTTCCAGCGTGTCGGTATAGACCGGCGCATAGTTCGGCCCGCGCCAGAAGCCGTTCTCGCGTGCATAGGCCTCGACCAGCGCCACCCGGTCCTCGTCGCGCCCCGAGGTGCGCAGATAGCGCAGCGTCTCGTCGTCGATGGGAAAGAACCCGCAGGTCGCCCCGTATTCGGGCGCCATGTTCGCGATGGTGGCCCGGTCCGCCAGCGGCAGGTTGTCGAGCCCGGTGCCGTAGAACTCGACGAACTTGTTCACGACGCCCTTCTTGCGCAGCATCTGCGTGACCATCAGCACCAGATCGGTGGCGGTGACGCCCTCGGTCAGCGCCCCCGTCAGCTTGAAGCCCACCACTTCGGGGATCAGCATGGAGATCGGCTGGCCGAGCATCGCCGCCTCCGCCTCGATGCCGCCCACGCCCCAGCCGAGGATGGCGAGGCCGTTGACCATGGTCGTGTGGCTGTCGGTGCCCACCAGCGTGTCGGGATAGGCCACCATCGCGCCCGACGGATCGCGGTCCATCCAGACCGTCTGCCCAAGGTATTCGAGGTTCACCTGGTGACAGATGCCCGTGCCGGGCGGGACCACGCGGAAATTGTCGAACGCGGTCTGGCCCCATTTCAGGAACTCGTAGCGCTCGCCGTTGCGCTCGTATTCGCGGTCGACGTTCACCTTGAAGGCGCGCGCGTTGCCGAACTCGTCCACCATCACCGAATGGTCGATCACCAGATCCACCGGGTTCAGCGGGTTGATCTTCTGCGGATCGCCCCCCAGCGCCACCATCGCGTCGCGCATCGCCGCAAGGTCCACCACCGCCGGCACGCCGGTAAAGTCCTGCATAAGGACCCGCGCCGGGCGGTAGGCGATCTCGCGCGGGTTCCGGCCCCCCATCTCCGCCCAGTCGGAGAACGCCTTGATGTCGTCGAGCGTCACGGTCTTGCCGTCCTCGAACCGCAGCATGTTCTCGAGCACCACCTTGAGGGCGGCGGGCAGCCGGCTGAAATCCCCGAGCCCCGCCGCTTCTGCGGCCGCGATGGAATAATAGGCATAGGACTGGCCCCCGACGTCGAGCGTGCGTCGCGCTTTGGCCGTGTCGGTTCCAACAAATACGGTCATCCTGCCTCCGGGCGGCTGTCTGGGGACTTTAGGATTTGTATGGCCCAATTTGCCCAGCCTCGCAAGGGTCGCGGTCCCGAAAAGCATACCGTGGCATACAATTCGTGAACCGGCGTGGCGCGGCCTTTCGCCGTCCCGCGCCTTCCGCTATGCGGGCCGCATGGCGCTCACCGTCCGCGACCTTTCCTGCCAGCGCTCCGGGCGTCCCGTCCTGGAGGCGCTCAGCTTCTCCCTGACCCCGGGGTCGGCCCTCCTGCTGCGGGGCCCGAACGGCGTTGGAAAATCGACGCTCCTGCGGGTGCTCGCAGGCCTCCTTCCGGCCTCGGGCGGCTCGGCGCGGCTGGAGGATGCGGTTCTCGGGAAAGATGCGGACATCTGGGCGGAGCGCATCGCCTATGCGGGCCATCTCGATGCGATCAAGCCCGCGCTGAGTGTCGCCGAGAACATCGCCTTCTGGGCAGCCCTCTTCGGGGCCCCGCGGGCGGCAGGCCCGGCGGCGCTGGAGGCTTTCGGGCTCGCGGCCCTCGCCGAGCGGCCCGCCCAGGCCTGTTCCGCCGGACAGAAACGCAGGCTCGGGCTCGCGCGGCTGCTGATCGCGTCCCGGCGGCTCTGGCTCCTCGACGAGCCTACCGTCTCGCTCGACGTCGAGACGACGGCGCGGTTCGCGGGGCTCGTACGCGCGCATTGTGCGGCGGGCGGCATGGCGCTGATCGCCACCCATGTCGATCTCGGGCTGCCGGATGCTGGCGAACTGCGCCTTCAGCCTCCGCGCGCCTCCGCCCGCGCGCAGGATCCCTTTCTCGCGGGCCCCATGGCATGAGTGCCGCGGCCGCAGTTCTCGGGCGCGAACTGCGTCTTGCGCTGCGCTCGGGCGGCGGTGCGGGGCTGGGGCTCGCCTTCTTCCTGATCGTCGTGCTGCTGATCCCCTTTGGCGTCGGGCCCGACGCGCAGGTGCTCGCGGCCGTGGCCCCCGGCGTGCTTTGGATCGCGGCGCTGCTCGCGTGCCAGCTTTCGCTCGACCGGCTGTTCCAGGCGGATGCCGAGGACGGTGCGCTCGACGTGCTCGCCCTCTCGCCCCTGCCGCTGGAGGCGCTGGTGGCACTCAAGGCGCTCGCGCACTGGTTGACCACCGGCCTGCCGCTGGTGATCGCCGCCCCCGTGCTCGGGGTGACGCTCTCGCTGCCGCCCGCGGCCTATCCCTGGCTCGTCGCGAGCCTCGCGATAGGCACCCCCGGCCTCAGCTTTCTCGGGGCCATCGGGGCCTCGGTCACGGTCGGCCTGCGACGCGGCGGGCTCCTGCTCTCCATCCTCGTTTTGCCCCTCTATATCCCGAGCCTGATCTTCGGGGCCCGCACCGTCGCGAGTGCCGCCGAAGGCTCCGATCCCGTCGCGGCCTTCCTGCTCCTCGCCGGGCTCAGCCTCGCCATAATGGCGCTATCCCCCTTCGCCGCCGCCGCGGCGCTGCGGGTCAACCTGCGCTGAAAAGGGCGTTTTCGCGCCACTTTTCCGATTATCAAATGATTTCAATTAGTTGGCTGGCGTCACATCGTGTGACGCTTCTACAGTGGACACCGCCACCTGCACCACCCCGCCCGCCCGCGGTCAGGAACAGAACGTGCCGGTCCGATCCCGCGATCCGGAACACCACCGAATTGACGATCCGTCCGACATCTCATCCGCAGACCGCCGCCGCCTCCTGCGCGGTCCAGGCGTTCTCCATCCGCGGGATCTCGACCCCGAGCCCGAGCCGGGCCGCATCGGCGACGACCCGGGCGACCGAGCCCTCAGCGGTTTTCGACATCCACATAGTCCCGCGCCGTGGGCCCGGTATAAAGCTGGCGCGGCCGCCCGATCTTGAGCTGCGGGTCCTCGATCATCTCCTTCCACTGCGAGATCCACCCGACCGTGCGCGCCAGCGCGAAGATCGGCGTGAACATCGACGTGGGGAAGCCGATGGCGTCGAGGATGATACCGGAATAGAAATCCACGTTCGGATAGAGCTTTTTCTCGATGAAATACGGATCCTCGAGGGCGATCCGCTCCAGCTCCTTCGCGACCTGCAACGTCGGGTTGTTCTCGATCCCCAGCAGGCCTAGCACCTCGTCGGCTGACTGCTTCATCACCTTGGCGCGCGGGTCGAAGTTCTTGTAGACCCGGTGCCCGAAGCCCATCAGGCGGAACGGATCGTCCTTGTCCTTGGCGCGCGCGATGAACTCGGGGATGCGGTCCACCGTGCCGATCTCGCGCAGCATCTCGAGGCACGCCTGGTTCGCCCCGCCATGCGCCGGACCCCAGAGACAGGCGACACCCGCCGCGATGCAGGCAAACGGATTGGCCCCCGAGGACGACGCGAGCCGCACCGTCGAGGTTGAGGCGTTCTGCTCGTGGTCCGCGTGCAGCGTGAAGATGCGGTTCACCGCCCGCGCGAGGATCGGATCGACGACGTAATCCTCCGCCGGCACCGAGAAACACATGTTCAGAAAATTGGACGCGTAATCGAGGCTGTTGCGCGGATAGACGAACGGCTGGCCCACGGAATACTTGTAGGCCCAGGCGCAGATCGTCGGCATCTTCGCGATCAGCCGGATCGAGGCCACCTCGCGCTGCCAGGGGTCGTTGATGTCCGTGCTGTCATGGTAGAACGCGGACATCGCCCCCATAACCCCGCAAACCACCGCCATGGGATGCGCGTCGCGCCGGAACCCGCGAAAGAAATAGGCCATCTGCTCGTGCAGCATGGTGTGCATCGTCACGCGCTGCTCGAAATCCTCCATTTGCGCCGCGTTCGGCAACTCGCCATAGAGGAGCAGATACGACACCTCGAGAAAATGCGACTTCTCGGCCAGCTGCTCGATGGGATAGCCCCGATAGAGCAACTCCCCCTTGTCGCCGTCGATATAGGTGATGGCACTCTCGCAGGACCCGGTGGAGGTGAAGCCCGGATCGTAGGTGAACACACCGCCGTCGGTGTAGAGCCTGCGGATGTCGATCACGTCGGGTCCGACCGTCCCCTGATAGATCGGAAGATCGAGCGCCTTGTCTCCGATGGTGAGCTTCGCGGATTTGTGGGCCTGGTTGGTCATCTTCGTCCCTCTCTGTCGGACCCCCGTCGCCGAGAGCCATGTTCCGGTCGCGCGTCCGGGATGCGATAAGGGGCATCCGGCCGGACAGGCCTCAGGCCGCCCGCGCGCAGTCCTCGAGCCGGGCGAGGCTTTCGTCGCGCCCGAGTATCTCCATCATATCAAAAACGCTCGGCGAAATCGTGCGGCCCGTTAGCGCCACGCGCACCGGCTGGGCGATTTTGCCGAGCCCGAGGCCTTCCGCCGCGGAAAAGTCCCGGAAATGCTCCTCGAGGTCCGGTGCGGTCCAGGTAGCGTTTTGCAGGTGCGCAGTCAAACGTGTCAACATGCTCCGCGAGGTGTCGTTTAGCAGCTTGGCAGCCGAGGCATCGGGTTCGATCGGGCGGTCTTCGGTGAGAAAGCGCGCCATTTCAAGCAGGTCCGGTAGTGTCTTGGCGCGCTCTTTCATCCCCGGCATCGCTCGCAGCAAGCCGCCGCGAAGATCCGCACTCAAATCTGCCCTATGTTGCGATGCAAGAAAAGCCTCTATTTCGGAAAGAAGCGTCGCATCCTGCGCCGAGCGGATGTGCTGGCCCGACAGATGGCCGAGCTTCGAGACATCGAACCGCGCCGGAGCCTTGCCGAGATGCGAGAGATCGAACCATTCGACCGCCTGTTCGGTCGTGAAGAACTCGTCGTTGCCGTGGCTCCAGCCCAGACGGGCGAGATAGTTGCGCATCGCCTCGGGCAGGAATCCCATATCGCGGTACGCGTCGATCCCGAGGGCACCGTGGCGTTTGGACAGCTTCGCACCGTCCGGGCCGTGGATGAGCGGGATATGCGCAAAGACCGGCACGGCCCAGTCCATTGCCCGGTAGATCAGGGTCTGGCGCGCCGCGTTCGTCAGGTGATCGTCGCCGCGGATGACGTGGCTCACCCCCATGTCGTGGTCGTCCACCACCACAGCGTGCATGTAGGTCGGCACTCCGTCCGAGCGCAGCAGGATCAGATCGTCGAGCGTCTCGTTTTTCCAGGTGACGTCGCCCTGCACCTTGTCCTGCACCGCCGTCTCGCCGGTGCGGGGGGCCCGCAGGCGCACGACGAAGGGGGCGTCCTTGGGGGCTGTGGCCGGATCTGCGTCTCGCCAGGGCGAGCGGAACAGCGGCGGGCGTCCGGCGGCCTTGGCCTTGGCGCGGAAGGCATCGATCTCGGCCGGGGTCGCATAGCACCGGTAGGCCGTTTTGCGCGCCAGCATCTCGCGCGCGACCTCGGCGTGGCGCTCGAGCCGGCCGAACTGGCTCACGGCCTCCCCGTCCCAGTCGAGCCCGAGCCAGCGCAGGCCCTCGAAGATGGCTTGCGTGGCCTCCGGGGTTGAGCGGGCGCGGTCAGTGTCCTCGATGCGCAGGAGGAACTTGCCGCCCGTGTGCCGGGCGTAGAGCCAGTTGAACAGCGCCGTGCGCGCGCCCCCGATGTGCAGATATCCCGTCGGGGATGGCGCGAAACGTGTAACGACGGGGCTCGCGGACATGTCTTAACCTTTTGGATACCGGGCTTTCGCTAAGCATGTGGTCTTAGGGATTTCGCCGCGGGAGAACAAGGCGCGTGGGCCGCACCACCCTTGAAGCTCTCGTGGACGCGCAGCGCCCCAGTCTCGTGCTTTGGGCCCCCGTGTTCTTTGCCCTGGGGATCGGCGTCTATTTCGCCGTGCCTTCCGAGCCGCAGGCCTGGATGCTCGCGGCGCTCGCGGGGCTGCTCGCACTCCTGACCGCGACGGCGGTGCGTCTCGGCACGCTGGGCCGCATCGCTCTTCTGATCCTCATCCTGCCCGGGGCGGGCTTCGGGGCCGCCGCCTTGCGCAGTCTCGCCGTTGCAGGTCCCGTGCTCGCCTTCGAGCGGACCGCGGCCGTCGAGGGACGCATCGTGGGGGTGTCGCGCTCCTCGACGGACCGGGTGCGCGTCCTGCTCGACCGGGTCGTGATCCATGGCCTCGAGCCCGATAACACGCCCCGGCGGGTGCGCGTCTCGCTCGACGACGGCACCGACGGAGAGGTTCTGCGTCCGGGCGCGCGGGTGATCGTGACGGCTCGCATCTCGCCGCCGGGCGGCCCGACGGAGCCGGGCGGGTTCGATTTCCGCCGCATCGCCTGGTTCGAGAGCCTCGGGGCGGTCGGATACGCCCGTACGCCCATGTTGGAAGCCGCAAGCGAGGACGCAGGCTCGCTGCGGCTGATGGCCTTCCGCGCCCAGGTGGCGCTCTCCGCTCATATCCGCGCCATCGTCCCGGGACAGAGCGGGGCCTTCACCGCCGCGATCTTCACCGGCGACCGCTCGGCGATCGACAGCGCCGTGCAGGCGGAACTGCGCGCCTCGACGCTCTATCATGTGGTCTCCATCGGCGGGCTTCACATGTCGCTGCTCGCAGGAGCCCTGTTCGCCCTGGTGCGCTACGGGCTGGCCCTGATCCCGCGGCTGGCACTGATCTGGCCGCTCAAGAAGATCGCGGCGGCGGGTGCCCTCGTCGTGACCTTCGCCTATCTCGCCATTTCGGGCTTCGATGTGGCGGCGCAGCGCGCCTTTATCATGACATCGGTGTTTCTCGTGGCGATCCTGCTAGATCGGCCTGCGCTCACCCTGCGCTCTGTCGCCCTCTCGGCCTTCGTCGTGCTTGGGGCGGCGCCTGAGAGCCTCATGAACGCGGGCTTTCAGATGTCCTTTGCGGGGACCATTGCGCTCATTGCGGCATTTGAGGGTCTGCGCTCCATGGCCTGGTGGCAGACAACCCAAACGGATGCGCGCTGGCGCTTTCTCAAGCCGGTGGTGGCGGCCTTCATGACTTCGCTCGTGGCAGGTGTCGCGACCGCACCCTTCTCGGTCTTTCATTTCAACCTACTGTCGCAATACGGCCTGCTCGCGAACATGCTCGCGATGCCTGCCATCGGTCTTGTAGTGATGCCCGCAGCGGTCGTGGCCCTGTTCGCGGCTCCGTTCGGGCTCGACTGGATCCCGCTCACGGTGGCGGGCTGGGGTGTCACCTATTTCCTCGAGGTCTCGCGTTGGGTTGCGGGTCTCGGCGGCGCGGTCAGCGGCGTGCCGGCCGGTCCGGGCGCGAGCCTGGTGCTGCTGGCCCTCGGCGGGGTGATCTCGGTGCTCTGGATCGGCCGCGGGCGTTGGGCGGGCCTCGTGGCGGTGGCGCTCGCCGTCCTGCTCTGGGCCGGGCACGCGCGACCGGTCCTGCTCATCGCGGACAACGGACGGCTCTTCGGGGTCGAGACGCAGGACGGTCGCGCGCTGAGCGTGGGCAAGGGGGCGGGCTTTGCCGCCCAAAGCTGGCTCAAGAAAGACGGCGACGTCGCGACCCAGGAGATTGCCGCCGCCCGGGGATCCTTCGTACGTACCCGTAACCGGATCGAGACGGACGTGCCGGGTATCGGGCGCGTTGTCTATGTCGGCCGGTCCGACGCGGCGGAAGCTGACGCCGAGTGCGCCGCCGCGGCCATCCTGATCGCACCGAACTGGTCCGCGGCCCCAGCCGGACCTTGCATCTTTCTCGATGCTGCGCGCCTCGCACGGGATGGCGCCATCTCCGTCCAAGCAGGGCAGGGCGGGCTGGTCCTGAACGGCGCGCTTTCGGCCAACCGCAGCCGGCCCTGGACCCGCGGTCCCGCACCGCAGCCCCCGCGCGAACAAGGCGATGCCAGCATCGCCCTGAAGTGAGGCACCGGACCTAGGTCACTCGACCTGGTCGTAGGGTGGCCGTCGGATGGACCCGGCATGGCCATTGATCCGCGCCAGGATCCTAAAGGGTCCCGCACGGGCCCGCATACGTCGCGCGGCCCGAGGACCCCGTCTCTGCCGACGACGTCAGTTGTGCTGATAGGTCCGGATCAGCCCGACGAGCTTGCCCTGCACCTGGACCTGATGATCCTGATAGAGCCGCGTCTCATAGGCCGGGTTTGCCGCCTCGAGCGCGATGGTGGCCCCGCGCCTGCGAAAGGTCTTGAGCGTCGCCTCCTCGCCTTCGATCAGCGCCACGACGATATCGCCGTTGCGCGCGGTGGGCTGTTCCTGAATGACGACGATGTCGCCGTTGTTGATCCCGGCCTCGATCATCGAATCGCCCTTCACCTCGAGCGCATAATGACGCCCGGCGGTGGACAGCATCGACGCCGGGACGGCGACGTTGTGCGAGACCTGCTGGATCGCCTCGATCGGGGTGCCGGCGGCGATCCGGCCCATGACCTCGACTTCGATGGACATGGACGCGAAACCCGCAGGGGCTGGGCTTGCATGTGCCGGGGCCGCGGCCTTCGCCTCCGCCTCGAGGCTTTCGGGCAGCTTCACGATCTCGATGGCGCGGGCCCGGTGCGCGAGGCGCCGGATGAAGCCCCGCTCCTCCAGTGCGGTGATCAGGCGGTGGATGCCGGATTTCGAGCGCAGATCGAGCGCGTCCTTCATCTCGTCGAACGAGGGCGGAACCCCGTCGCGCTGGAGACGCCCGTGAATGAAGTGCAAGAGATCATACTGTTTGCGCGTGAGCATTTCGGAACCCTTATGCCGACTCCCCGCACCTGTTCTAATAACGTTCATGGTTTGTGTCAAGAATTCTCGAACACACACAATCTGGGGTTTAACTACACCAGATGAACTCAACCTTGTCGCCGATCCCCCGTGCGGGATCGAACGGCGGACGCACCACGAGCCCGTCCGCGGCCGCGAGAACCGACAGGAGCGAGCTATCCTGCCGGTCGAACGGCGCGCAGAGCCAGCCCTCGGGTCCGCGCTCCACACGGGCCCGCATGTAGTGCATCCGCGGGCCGTTCTCCTCGACATCCACCGACAGACGGCCCGCGACCTGCTCGGGCAGCCCGCTGCCGAGCCCCAGCATCATCTGTACCGCCGGGACGATGAACACCTGGCCGCAGACCATGGCGGACACCGGGTTTCCGGGCAGCCCGATGATCGGCTGGGTGCCGATGCGACCGGCCATCAGCGGTTTTCCCGGCCGGATCGCCACCTTGTAAAAGGCAAGCGCCATGCCCTCGCCTCGCGCCGTCTCCTGCACCAGATCGAAATCCCCGACCGAGACGCCCCCGAGCGTCACGATGAGATCGGCCCCCGCCGCGAGGTCGAGAACTGCCCGGAGGCTCTCGCGCGTGTCGCGCGCTATGGGCAGCAGCCGCACCTCCGCACCGGCCGCCTCCAGCATTGCCTTGAGCCCGAAATTATTGGACGTGAGGATCTGGTCGGGCCCCGGGATGCCGCCGGGCGGCACCAACTCGTCGCCCGTCGGGATCACCGCCACCACGGGGCGGCGCGCGACTTTCACGGTCGGCGCGTTCATGGCAGCGATCAGGGCCAGATCCGCGGGCCGGATCCGCCTCGGGGCCGTCACGCGGTCGCCTGCCCGGAAATCGCCCCCCGCCGGGCGCACGTGTCCGCCCTGATCGAGCGTGCCGCCGAGCGTGATGACACCGGCCTCGCGCAGGACGTCCTCCTGGATCACGACCCGCCCGGCACCGTCGGGCAGGGGCGCGCCGGTGAAGATCCGCACGGCCTCGCCGGGCCCGACCGGCCCGCCGAACCGGGCTCCGGCCTGTGCGGTGCCGATGACTTGGAGCACGGCACCTGGCCGCGCGTCCGCTTCGCGCACGGCGTATCCGTCCATCGCGGAGGCGGCAAAGGGGGGCTGGTCGCGCCCCGCCACGACGTCGCGTGCCAGAACCCGCCCCCCGGCCAGTGCCAGCGGCACGGTCTCATGCTCCAGCGGCGCGAACAGGGTCATCAGGCGGGCATGCGCCTCGGCCACGCTCAGCATCGCGGCCGGATCCGGGCCATCCCCCCTCACGGCGCCTCGAAGCGTCCGGACTTGCCGCCCTCCTTGAGCGCGACGCGGATGTCCTCGATAGCCATGCGCCGGTCCGCGGCCTTGAGCATGTCGTAGATCGTCAATGCCGCGACCGAGACGGCCGTGAGCGCCTCCATCTCGACGCCTGTCTGGCCCTGGGTGCCCACCCGCGCCTCGATCAGCACCCTCGGGGCGTCCGTGTCCTCGGTGAAGCTAATGTCGACGCTGGTCAAAGCCAGCGGATGGCAGAGCGGGATCAGATCGGCGGTGCGCTTGGCGGCCATGATCCCGGCCAGCCGCGCCACGCCGTAGACGTCCCCCTTCTTTGCGCGGCCCTCACGAGCGAGCGCCAGGGTCTCGGGGGCCATGCGCACGGCCCCGCGCGCAACCGCGATGCGGACCGTCACCGGCTTGTCCGCGACATCGACCATGCGGGCGGCGCCTGTCGCGTCGAAATGGGTCAGGGGTCCGGTCATCCCGCCTCCGGCGTCCAGGGGCTGCGCAGCAACTCGCGGGTCGCGCTCTCGACGTTGTCCGCGCGCATCAGCGTTTCCCCGACGAGAAAGCACCGCACCCCGTAGCGCGCGATCTGTGCCAGGTCCTGGCGGCCCGAGAGCCCGGATTCCGAGACGGTCAGACACCGCTCGGGCACCAGGCGCGCCAGCGTGCGGGTGGTCGTGAGATCCACCTCGAAGGTCTTGAGATCGCGGTTGTTGATGCCGATAAGCGGGGCGCGGAGGTGTTTTGTGCGCTCGATCTCCGCGGCCGAATGCACCTCGACCAGGACGTCGAGCCCCCAGTCCCCGGCCGCGGCCTCGATCTCCTGCGCCTCGGCGTCCGAGACCATGGCCATGATGATCAGGATGCAGTCGGCCCCCATGGCGCGGGACTCCGCCACCTGCCAGGGGTCGACGATGAAATCCTTGCGGATCACCGGCAGGCTGACGGCGGCGCGCGCAGCCTCGAGATGCGACGCATCGCCCTGAAAGCTCGGGCCGTCGGTCAGGACGCTGAGGCAGGCCGCTCCCCCCGCCTGATACGCCAGCGCAAGCGACGCAGGATCGAAATCTGCGCGGATCAGCCCCTTCGAGGGGCTCGCGCGCTTGATCTCGGCAATGAGCCCGTAGCCGCCTGCCGCCGAGGCCCGGCGCAGCGCCGCGCCGAAGCCGCGCACGGGGCTCGCGGCCCGTGCGTCGGCCTCAAGGTCCCCGAGTGGGCGGGCGGCCTTCGCGGCCGCGACTTCCGCCACCTTGTAGACCCGGATCTCCTCGAGCACGCTCATGCCGTGTGTTCCGCCTGCGTTACGCGCTGGAGGCTTGCGAGCTTCCCGCTCGCCGCCCCCGACTGGATGCTCGCCCGCGCCATCTCGACGCCCGCGCGCAGATCCGGGGCCGCCTCGGCGATCACGAGGGCTGCTGCGGCATTAAGCAGTACCGCATCGCCGTAGGCGGAGGGCTCACCCTCCAGCACCGATCGCAGGGCAGCGGCATTCTCCGCCGGAGCCCCGCCGAGGATCGCCTCGAAGGGATGCACGGGCAGCTCCGCGTCCTCCGGATGCACTGTGAACGCGTGCACGCCGCCGTCGCGCCATTCCACGACATGGGTCTCGCCGCAGATCGAGATCTCGTCGGCCCCGTCCGTCCCGTGGACGAGCCAGGCGCGGACCGTCCCGAGCGCCCCGAGGGTCTCGGCCATCGGCCGCAGGACGGCGCGGTCATAGGCCCCGGTCAGCTGCCGACGGACCGCGGCCGGATTCGTCAGCGGTCCCAGGATGTTGAAGATCGTGCGGGTCCCGAGTTCCGTACGCGCCGGCATGACGTGGCGCACTGCGGGATGGTGCATCGGTGCCATCATGAAGGCGATGCCCACCTGGGCCAGTGCACGCTCGACCACCTCTGGCCCCACCATGACGTTTATGCCGAGCTCGGTCAGCGCGTCGGCGGCCCCCGACCGGGAGCTGACATTGCGATTGCCGTGCTTGGCCACCACCACCCCGGCGCCTGCCACCACGAAGGCCGCCGCGGTGGAGATGTTGAGCGTGCCCTTGCCGTCGCCGCCGGTGCCGACGATGTCCATCGCCCCCTCCGGCGCGCGCACGGGCACGCATTTTGCCCGCATCACGCTTGCGGCGGCGGCGTATTCTGCAACGCTCTCGCCGCGGGTGCGCAGTGCCATGAGAAAGCCGCCGATCTGTGCCGGCGTCGCGTCGCCCTCCATGATCGCCGTGAAGGCGATAACCGCTTCCTCCCGCGTGAGCGGCCCTTCGGCCGCGCGGGCGATCAGGGGCCTGAGGCGCGCGCTCATGCCGGAACGCGGGCGAGATCGAGAAAGTTGCGCAGCAGCGCGTGGCCATGCTCGGAGGCGATGGATTCGGGGTGGAACTGCACGCCATGGATGGGCAGCGTCCTGTGGCTGAGACCCATGATCGTCCCGTCCGCGACCTCCGCCGTCATCTCGAGCGCGTCCGGAAAGGTCTCCCGCGCGACGGTCAGGCTATGATAGCGCGTGGCGCGAAAAGGCGTGGGCAGGTCGCGGAACACGCCGCGCCCCGAATGCCGGATGTCGTCGGTCTTGCCATGCATGATCGCGGCCGCGCGCACCACGGCCCCCCCGAAGGCCTGGCCGATCGCCTGATGCCCGAGGCAGACCCCCATCAGCGGTACACGCGTTTCGGCGGCCGCCGCGATCAGCGCGAGGCACACGCCCGCGCGGTCCGGATCGCAGGGCCCCGGCGAGAGCAGGATCGCATCCGGGCTCAGCGCCATGGCCGCCTGGACGTCGATCTCGTCGTTGCGCCGTACCGCTACGTCTGCTCCGAGCACGCCGAGATAATGATAAAGATTATACGTGAAGCTGTCGTAATTATCGATCAGCAACAACATCCGCCTGACCTTTCGAGGGGCTTTTGCACTGGCGCAGCAAGGCGCGCGGCGTATACATGGCGCCGCGTGCGGGACGGGGTCAAGCAGGAAAGGGCGCTGCCTTGGCTATGGATCGGCCGGTGGAGACACATGGATTTCTCAAGGGCCTTGTCTGCGGCGTGCTGGTCGCGGGGGCCACTGCCCTCGGTCTGGCGCTGGCCTTTCCGCCGGTGCCCTCGATCCCGCCGGCCCTCGATCCGGCTGCGGCGAACGGGCCGTCCGCTCCGGATGCACCAAGGGTGCCCGGCACCTCGCCCGCCCTCGGACCGGGCCTCGCCCCCGCAGCCCCAGGACCCCTCCTCGGCGATCCCGGCATCGAGGCTGGAACCCCGCCGAGCCTCACGCCCGTGGCACCGCTCGAGGCAACCGACGTCCCCTGAGCCGCGCGTTCAGACGATCTTGCGGCTTGCAACTGGTGCGGGCGGCCGGAGTCGAACCGGCACGGGCATTGGCCCAAGGCACTTTGAGCTACTCCCCATCGATTGGACAGATTTTCGGGTGATTTAAGCTACTGCCTGCACCTGCTGATCGGTTTCGATTGCGTTGAAGTAGACCACGGCGGGCGGTTGACCGCCATGGGCGGCATGGGGCCGCTGGTGGTTGTAAAAGGTGATCCAGCGTCCGACGCCAGCCCGGGCCTGAGACCCGGTTTCCCAGGCGTGCAGATAGACGCATTCATACTTCAGGGACCGCCAAAGGCGCTCGATGAAGATGTTGTCCAGATAGCGGGGATT
>JBBQYB010000067.1:0-17350 GCA_038209095.1 Rhodobacterales bacterium | reverse complement strand
CCGCGCAGATCGAGAAAGACTGGAAAATGCCGCATCTGCCACCACAACCAAAATCCTGCCCAAAGATAGAATTTTTTCCCTACAATCGTCAATTTGGAGACCGAAATAAGAACAAATCTCTTGACAAGCCGGAATATCGGGAAAACAAGACCCTGAACAGGAGCCCGCCCAAAATGCCGTTCTCGCTCGACGATCTGGACCGGAACATCCTCGCCCTCGTTCAGGCGGATGCCTCCCTGCCGCTCGACGAGATCGCGCGCCGCCTTGGCACTTCCAAGACCCCGGTCTGGAATCGCCTGCGCAAGCTGCGCGCCGCAGGCGTCATCACCGCCGAGGTGGCCCTGCTCAGCCCCGAGGCCCTCGGGCTCGAGAGCTGCTTTTTCGTTCTGATCCGCACATCCCGGCACGACACCGACTGGCTCGCACGCTTCCTCAAGGCCGTCCGCGAGCGCCCCGAGGTGATGGAGGCGCACCGCCTCGCCGGCGACATCGACTACATCCTCAAGGTGCGGGTCGAGAACGCCCGCGCCTTTGACGCGTTCTATCGCGCGCTCATCGACGAGGTCTCGATCTTCAACGTCACCTCGACGCTCTCCATGGAGGAGATCAAGAACACCACCGCCTTGCCCCTCCGCCCGGGGCCGGTCGCCTTGAAAACCGCGGGCGCTCGCGATACTCCGGGTAGCCAGTCGAACGAATGACCGGGGTGCGTGTCCCCGCAGGAGCATTTCAGATGAAGACGACCCGCCTCGACGCGGATTTTACCGCCGCGGCCCAGATCGCCCCGGACGACGTGGCCACCATAGCGGCGCTCGGGTTCCGATCCATCATGTGCAACCGCCCCGACGCCGAGGATCCCGGCCAACCGCATTTCGCGGAAATTGCAAAGGCGGCCGGGGCCTCTGGTCTGGTCACGGCCCATGTTCCGGTCGTCTCGGGAGCCATGGTCCCCGAAGATATCATCGCGTTCAAAGCCGCGATCGCCGACCTACCCGCCCCGGTCTTTGCGTATTGCCGGTCCGGCACCCGCTGCCACAATCTCTGGACCCTCGCCCGAGAGGCGTGATCCAACCGCAGCTGCAACCATCTTAGCCGCGCATCGATACGACAAGCGACAGACCCAGAAACTCCTCGGCCGGTCGAAACACCGGCCCGGCGATTACTTGATCTTGCCTTCCTTGTACTCGACATGCTTGCGCGCGACCGGGTCGTATTTGCGCACCACCATCTTGTCGGTCATCGTGCGGGCATTCTTCTTGGTCACATAGAAATGGCCGGTGTCCGCTGTGGAATTCAGCCGGATCTTGATCGTGGTTGGCTTCGCCATGGTCGGTCCTCGTTCCCGCAGACGCCGTGCCTGCATATCGCGCGCGGGGCCCGGAATGCCGGACCCGAATTGGGAGATCTTCTCTACCGCTTTGGAACCCTGTGTCAAGGCGCGGCGGGCTTGTAAAGACCCAAGCCGGGCGGCAAAGGTCCTGCCATGGACCAGACGCTCCCGCCCCCCGCATCACCCGCGCAGCCCACCGAGGCACGTCCCCTCGCGGCCTTCGCCTGGATGATGGCCGCGGTGGCGTCCTTCACGCTCATGGCGGCCTCGGGCCGGCTCATCCGCGCGGAACTCGACACGTTCGAGCTGATGTTCTACCGCTCGCTCCTCGGGTTTGTCCTCGTCTGCGCGATCCTCGCCCTCCGCGGGGCCCTCGGCTCCATCCGCCCCTCGCGCCCGGCCCTGCATGCGGGGCGCAACACCATCCACTTCCTCGGACAGTGCCTCTGGTTTCACGCCATCGCCTTCGTGCCGCTCGCCCAGGTGACCGCCCTCGAATTCACCAACCCCATCTGGGTGGCCGTGCTCGCCCCGTTCCTGCTCGGCGAACGCTTCACCGCCGCCCGGCTCGGCGCGGCGGTCCTCGGATTTGCTGGCGTCGTGATCGCGGCGCAGCCCGGATCGGTGGGCTTCGGTTCCGGCCAGGCCGCGGTCCTCGTGGCGGCGCTCTGCTATGCGCTGACCACGATCCTCACCCGCCGCATCATGGCCTTCGACGGGGTCCTCTGCGTGCTCTTCTGGATGACGCTGACGCAGATGGTCCTCGCGCTCGTGCTCGCCTTGCCCGGCGGCCTGCCCTGGCCCTCCGCCGGCCTCTGGCCCTTCGTCGTGGTGGTGGCCCTGACGGGGCTCGCGGCGCATTTCTGCCTCACGTCGGCCCTTGGTCACGCGCCGGCGGTGGTCGTGGCCCCGATGGACTACGCGAGGCTCCCCGCAATGGCCGCGACCGGGGCGCTCGTCTTCGGCGAGCCGCTCGAGACGGCGGTGCTCGCGGGTGCTGCCCTCATCATCGCCGGCAACGTCATCGGCCTGCGCGCCGAGACCCGCACCCGGAGCACCGCCGCGGATAAGACCCTTTTGCCCTGACCGGCGACATGCTAAGCGGGCGCCCGAACGAGACACCGACCTGGAGCCAAGAATGGACATCGACAAGATCCCCGCCGGCAAGAACCCGCCCAAGGACATCAACGTGGTGATCGAGATCACCGGCGGGGCCGGCGGCGGCGCGCCCGTGAAATACGAGATCGACAAGGAGAGCGGGGCCGTCTTCGTCGACCGGATCGTCAATACGCCGATGTTCTACCCCTGCAACTACGGCTTCGTGCCGAACACGCTGCACGCCGATGGCGACCCCACCGACGTGCTGGTGCTCTGCGACTTTCCCCTCGCCCCTGGCGTCGTCATCCGCTGCCGCCCCGTGGGCGTGCTCAAGATGGAGGACGACGGCGGCATGGACGACAAGCTGATCGCTGTTCCCGTCGAGAAGGTCGATCCCTTCCAGGCGCATATCAAGGACCTCGCCGACGTGGTCCCGAAGACCCTCGAACGCATCAAGCACTTCTTCGAGCACTACAAGGATCTCGAGGCCGGCAAATGGGTCAAGGTCATCGGCTGGGGCGACCGCGCCGAGGCCGAATCGATTCTCCAGACCTCGCTCGACGCCATGAAAAAGTAGCGCGCGCGTCCCCGCCGCGACCCGGCCCCGTGGCAAATGCGCCACGGGGCTCTTTTGTATCCGCAGCCAATTCGCGCGGTTCGCCAATGGCTTGCGGAACGCTCTTGCCCTACGCCGATCCCGGCGCCGCGGAGCGCCGCTCCGAACATTGGCCTGGCGCTTGACCCTCTACAACCTCCGCGCGAAACTCTCTCTCAACAAGAGCAATATTGCGATGGCGGAGGATCGGATGACCCTGGCACAAGCCTCCCGGATGGCGGCGCTCACGGCCTGCGCCGTTCTGCTTCCGCCCGACCTCTCCCAGGCCGCCGCCATCGAGCGGGCCGTGCCCTCCATCGTGCGCCTGATGTTCGAGGAAGGCCGCTACGGCGAGATCGGGATCGTCTACACCGACCCCGACCAGCGCGGGCGCGGCGCGGACCTCAATTCGCTCGGCATCCCGCTCGCGGTTCCGGGACGCACCGACGACGTCTTCGACACGCATTACAACTTCAGCGGCGGCTACAAGGCCGACCTGCCGCAGGGCCTGTCCTACGGGCTGTTCTTCGACCAGCCCTACGGGGCCGACACGAACTACGGTCGGGGCAGCTTCGCGCCGCTGCCCTTCAGCTATGACGGCACCATCGCCGAACTGAATACGTACCAGATCACCGGCGTCCTCGCCTACGATCCGACCGAGGCCATCAAGATCTTCGCCGGTCTGCGCGCCCAGCGCCTGGACGCCAACGCAGCTATCCCCTTCGTCTCGAACTACACCGTCGATGCGGACGCGGACTGGGGATACGGCTTTCTCGTCGGGGCCGCCTATTCCCGGCCCGAGATCGGGTTCCGCGTGGCATTGACCTATCTGTCCGAGGTCAGCCACGACCTCGACACTGCGGAATTCACCGATGCGACCGGCCCGCAGGAGACCGGAACCGACATCGACACCCCGCAATCCGTGACCCTCGAGGCCCAGACCGGCCTGAATGACAAGACCCTGCTCTTTGGCTCCATCCGCTGGGTCAACTGGTCCGCCTTCACCATCGCACCGCCGGCTTACGTCCTCGTCACCGGCGGACGGCCCCTCGTGGACTACGAGGAGGATTGGTGGACCTACACGCTCGGCCTCGCGCGCAGCTTCACCGACGACCTCGCGGGCTCGTTCTCCGTCGCCTACGAGCCCCCCACAGACGAGGTTCTCACCACCCTCGGGCCCTATGACGGACGCACCAGCGCCACGGCGGCGCTGAGCTACGACATCGGCCCCGCGAACGTCACCGGCGGTTTGACCTACGGCGTGCTCGGCGACACCAGCAACCTGCTCGACACGAAATACCGCGACGGCACGGTCCTCGCCGCGGGCCTGCGCATCGGCTATTCCTTCTGACGCCGCCGCCCGCCTTGCGGCCCCGCTCCGGGCCGCGTAGCTAGAGCCGCGAGATCTCCCGGAGACGCGCGATGCTCTACGACACCCCGGCCGCGTGGCGCACCGCCGCCCACAAGCGCGTGGCGCTCTTCGGCATGTCGGGCCTCGGCAAGACCCATCTCTCGGCCATGCTGCGCGACCGCGCCGACTGGTTCCACTACTCGGTCGATTTCCGCATCGGCACCCGCTACATGGGCGAGCACATCGTCGACAACTTCAAGCGCGAGGCGATGCGCAACCCCTTCCTGCGCGAACTGCTGCGCTCGGATTCGATCTACATCGCCTCCAACATCACCTTCCACAACCTGGCCCCCCTCTCGACCTATCTCGGCAAGCCGGGCGATCCTGCGCGCGGCGGCATCCCCTTCGACGAATATGTCGAGCGCCAGCGCCAGCACCGCGCGGCCGAGATCGCGGCGACCTGTGACGCCACGGCCTTCGTTGCGAAGGCCGAGACCCTCTACGGCTACCGCGATTTCGTGGCCGACACCTCGGGCTCGCTCTGCGAGGTGGTCGACCCCGCCGATCCGGCGGACCCGATCCTGACCGATCTCGCCTCCCAGGCCCTCCTCGTGTGGATCCGCGGCACGGAGGCCCAGGCCGAGGCGCTGGCCCAGCGCTTCGACCGGGCCCCGAAGCCGATGTACTACCCCGAGCCCTTCCTCGACGCGCTCTGGTCCGAATACCGTGCTGACCGCGGGATCCCCCCCGAGGCGGTCGATCCCGACGACTTCATCCGCTACGGCTTTCGCCGGCTGCTCGCCCACCGCCTGCCGCGCTACCGCCGAATGGCCGAGGGCTGGGGCGTCACGGTCGAGGCCGACGAGGTGGCGAGGGTCCGCGACCCGCAGGATTTCGACGCCCTCATCGAGGCCGCCATCGCACGCCGCTGACCGCTTCTCCCGCGATTGCCTGTCCCGCAAGGGCGCCCTATCTGAGCGCTTCCACCGGAGAGCCCGTTCCCATGCCGATCAAGATCCCCGCGACCCTGCCGGCCTACGACGTCCTGCGCCGCGAGGGCGTCCAGGTCATGTCGGAGGACGCGGCCCTGCGCCAGGACATCCGGCCGCTGCAGATCGGGCTCCTGAACCTGATGCCGAAAAAGGTCCAGACCGAGACCCAGTTCGCGCGCATGATCGGGGCGACCCCGCTCCAGATCGAACTGACGCTGATCCGCATGTCCGAGCACCAGTCGCGCAACACCTCCCTCGAACATCTCGAGGCCTTCTACACCACCTTCGCCGAGGCCCGGCACCGGCGCTTCGACGGCCTGATCATCACCGGCGCGCCGGTGGAGCATCTCGTCTATGAGGCCGTCAGCTACTGGGGGGAACTGCGCGAGATCTTCGACTGGACCCAGACCCACGTCCACCGCACCCTCGGCGTCTGCTGGGGGGGCATGGCCATGCTCAACCACTTCCACGGCATCCCCAAGCACCCTCTCCCCGGCAAGGCGTTCGGCTGTTTCCGCCACCACGCCATCGAGCCCGGCTCGCCCTACATCCAGGGCTTCTCCGACAGCTTCATGGTCCCCGTCAGCCGCTGGACCGAGGTCCGCCAGGAGGACGTGGGCCTGCACCCCGACCTCAGGATCCTCGTCACCAGCGACGAGGTCGGCCCCTGCCTCATCGCGGACCCCGGCCGGCGCGCGCTCTACATGTTCAACCACCTCGAATACGACAGCACCACCCTCCAGCAGGAATACGAGCGCGACGTGGCGACGGCGGGCCACGTCCAGCCTCCCGTGAACTATTTCCCCGACGACGATCCGCACCAGATCCCCGAGAACCGCTGGCGCAGTCACGGCGCGCTCCTCTATGGCAACTGGATCAACGAAATCTACCAGACCACGTCCTATGACCCCGCGCAGATCGGAAGCTGAGCGTCTCAGCCGCCGCGGCGTCCTCGCCCTCCTTGCGGCGGGGGCCCTCGCCGGCTGCGCGCAGGAGAACACCATGGCCGAACCCCGCCCCACCACCGCAGACGGTGCCCGCCTCATCGACGTGGACGGCACCGCGATAAACTACCTACGCGCGGGCGCGGGCTCGCCCCTGGTGCTGATCCACGGCGCCAGCAGCAACCACCGCGACTGGACGCTCGGTGCCATGCAGGCCATGGCCGAGCGCCACGACGTCATCGCCTTCGACCGCCCGGGGCTCGGCCGGAGCGGCTGGCCGGGGCCCGAGGGCGTGACCCTCGCCGAACAGGTGCGCCTGATGCGCGGCGCGCTGGACCGGCTCGGCATCTCGCGCTCGATCGTCGTGGGCCACAGCTACGGCGGCTCCGTGGCCTTGGCCTGGGCGGTGAACGCACCCCGCTCGGTCTCGGGCCTGATGACGCTCGGGGCCCCGAGCCAGGTCTGGCCGGGCGGGCTCGGTCCCTCGACCGGCCTCCTCGCGAACCCCGTCACCGGGCCGGTCCTCGCGCGCTCCGTCGAGGCGCTTCTGCCACGCTCCGTCGCCGAACAGGTGGCCGAACGCGCGTTCGAGCCGCAGGCACCCGTGCCCGGGTATCTGCGCCACCTCGGGATCGAGCAGGTAGTCAACGCCGGGGCCCTGCGCCGCAACGCCCAGCAGCTCGGCGCACTCAAGGAGGAACTGCGGGCGCTTGCGCCGCGCTATCCCGCACTCGACATGCCTGTGGAGATCCTGCACGGCACGGCGGACGCTGTCGTGCCCATCGAGATCCATTCGGAACCGCTCAGCCGCAACGTGCCGCGCGCCCGCCTTACGCGGCTCGACGGGATCGGTCACATGATCCAGCACGTGGCCCTGCCCGAGGTTCTGGAGGCGCTCGCGCGGCTCGACACCGCCTGACCCGTTGCGCGCCCGGTGCATTCGGCCGATAACATGGCAAACGGAGGGCCCGGATGGCGAAAGGCAAGGAAAAATCGAAGGACGACGCGGCGGAGAAACCCTTCGGCGGCGCCGTGAGCAAATACGCCACGAAAGGCGCGCCCAAGGCCATCCGCGAGCTCGTCGCGAAAAGCGGCAAGTCCGACATCCTCGATGCGGACTATCCCTATTCCGAACGGATGTCGGACGACGCCTACGAGGAGGCCTATGCGGCCTGCCAGATCGAGCTTGCGAAACTGCAACGCTGGGTGCGCGAGACCGGCAAGCGGGTCGTGCTGGTCTTCGAGGGCCGCGACGCCGCCGGAAAGGGCGGGGCGATCCGCAGGCTCACCGACAACCTCAACCCGCGCCACGCCCCGGTCGTCGCCTTGCCCGCCCCCTCCGACACCCAGCGCACGCAATGGTACTTCCAGCGCTACGTCGAGCACCTGCCCTCGGCGGGCGAACTCGTCATCTTCGACCGGTCGTGGTACAACCGCGCCGTGGTCGAAAAGGTCTTCGGGTTCTGCACCGACGAGGAGCGCGCGGCCTTCTTCCAGCAGCTTCCCTATTTCGAATCCATGCTCCGGCACGACGGCATCACGCTGGTCAAGTTCTGGCTCGCCGTCAGCCGGCCCGAACAGCTCCGCCGCTTTCTCGACCGCGAGAAAGACCTCCTCAAGCAATGGAAACTCAGCCGGATCGACGTCGACGGCCTCCAGCACTGGAACGCCTACACCGAAGCCATCGACGAGATGTTCGACCGGACCCACGGCGTGAACGATCCCTGGACGGTGGTCCTCGCGGAGGACAAGCGCCGCGCGCGGATCGCCATCATGCGCAAGGTGCTCGGCCTCTTCGACTACGCGGGCAAGGTGGCCCAACCCCACGATCCGAAGATCATCGGCGGTCCGGACCTGCTCCTGCCGGCCTGAACCCGCGGCAGGCCTTGCAGGGGGCCGTGCACTCCCTATCTAGGCTTGAGCGAGGGAGACGAGACGCATGAGCCTGAGAGCCGACCCCAACACCGACGCCGCGGACGGGCTGCCCGACCCGGTGGCCGACCGGCAGTTCTACGACGGCGTGCCCGCCCGCAGGTTCGCCGCCTGGGTCGTCGACGTCCTCGTGACCCTCGCCGTCGGCGTGCCCGTCGCGATCATCTTCGGCCTTCTCACGCTCGGGGCGGGGTTCCTGCTCTTTCCGGTCCTCGTGATGGTCGTGGGCTTCGTCTACCGCTCCGCGACCATCGCCGGTCGCTCGGCGACCTGGGGCATGCGCCTCATGGGGATCGAGTTGCGCCGCCAGGACGGCAACCGTCTCGACTTCGGCATGGCCGTCCTGCACACGGCGCTCTACACGCTCTCCCTCGGCGTGATCGTGCTCCAGGCGGTCAGCATCCTCGGCATGCTCTCGGCTCCCTACGGCCGCGGCCTGCCGGATTTCGTGCTGCGCACCGCGATGATCAACAGGCCCTTAGCCTAGATCCGCGTTCACGAAGATTGAGATCTGGTGAACATAATCTAAAAAACCGTTGCAAAACAAATATATAGCGTTTTGTCCACGCGTGGACAACAGGGCTCCTCAGCCGCAGATCCCTTGCAGCGCCACCCAGTCCTGATCCCCGAGGGCCGTAGCCCCGTCCATCGTCCCCGGCGGGGCCGGCAGGTCCGCCCGCCGCAGCCCGTCCGCGAAGGGCGCGGTCGCGAGGCCCGCGGACCGCAGCCGCCCATAGGCGAACCCGATCTCCTGCGGCGTCGGAGCCGACCGCGCAGCCTCCAGCGCCCGCCCCAGCGCCGCCTCGCTCAGCGTGCCGTTCAGCACGTAGCGCAGGCTCGCGAGCGGCCCCGCGGCCGCCATCAGCCGCGCGGCCCCCGCCGCCGCGGTCTCGCGCGCGAGCGCCACCGCGATCCAGCCCGCCACCTCCGCCGGCTCCTCCGCCCGCCTCAGCGCCTCCGCGCCGAGCACCACCGCAGGTCCCGGCAACAGCATCACCGGCACGGACCCGAGGTCCATCGCGCGCACCGCCACCGGCGCGCCCTCCGCCACCCGGGCTGCCAGCGCCGCCAGCGCCCGCGCGCCGCCGGGCTCGGCGCACAAGGGCCCCTCCGCCGCCATCAGCTGCAACAGCATCTCGTCGCCGAAGGCCGCGACCGTCTCCGGCGGCACCATGCGCGCCGCGAGGTCCCGCACCGCCCCCGGCGCCGCGGCGAGCCCCCCGGCGAGCACCACGCCCGCCACCCACACCGGCCAGATCCGCCGCCGGGTCCGGACGGGCCCCCGCACCGCATGCAGATGCGCGCGCGACACTGCCCCGATGGCCTCGATCATGTCCCGGTCCCGGATCGCCAGCGTCTGCCCGCCCTCCGCCGTCATCGCGAACACCGTCGCCCCGTCCCGCGCCCCGAGGGTCTGCACCCCCGCCAGCGCCCAGTGCTCCAGGGGCCGCTCCGCGAGATCCGTCAGCACCAGCGTCGCATCGCCGAAGCTCACCACCACCTCGCGCGGCTCCGCGCCCTCGGTCTCGCACCACTGCCCGAGCGCCTCGAGGCGGATGTATTTCTCCAGCGCCGTCATTGCGGGTGGCCTCGATCGCGCACGGACAGGATCCCGGGGCGATCCCTAGCCCGCGCGTGCGGCGCTGTCATCCGCGAAGCGGGCCCCGGCGGATTTGCCCTTGGGAAAGGCGGGGCTTGCGGCTAATGCCGGGGCAGGGGGCACGGGTCTCCCGTCCGGAGACCATCATGCTCAAGACCACGGCGCTCGGGGCCGTCCTCATCAGCTTCGGCATGGTGATCATCGGCATCACGGACAATTTCGTCCGCCTCATCTCCGACGCCGCCGGGCTCTGGCAGTTCCACCTCCTGCGCAGCGCCATGGCCCTGCCCATGATCGTGCTCGGGGCCCTCGCCTTGGGGCTCTCGCTGCGCGCGCGCGATCCCCGCGCCGTGCTCTTGCGCTCGGCGGTGCAGACGGTGGCGATAATGCTCTATTTCGGCGCCCTGCCGATGCTCCCCATCGCCCAGGTGGGGGCCGCCCTCTTCACCGCGCCCATCTGGGTGCTCCTGTTCTCCGCCGCGCTCTACGGCCGGCGGATCGGGATGCGCCACGGCCTCGCGGTGGCTCTGGGCTTTCTCGGCGTGCTCGTCATGCTCCGGCCCGACCTCGACGCCCTGTCGCCCGTGGCGCTCATGCCGCTCGCCGCCGGCGCGCTCTACGGCTTCTCCAACCTGCTGACGCGCGAGCGCTGCGCGGGCGAACCCGTGGCGCTGCTCGTCGCGGGCTTCTTCGGCGGGCTCGCCGTCGCCTCCGTCCTCGCCTTGGGCCTTCTCGCCCTCTTTCCCACGAACGATGCGTGGCGCGCGGCCGCCCCCTTCCTCACCGCAGGCTGGCAACCCGTCAGCGCGACCCTGCTCTTCTGGATCTTCGTCCAGGCGGCGGGATCGCTGGTCGGCGTGGGCCTCATCGCGCGCGGCTACCAGTCCGGCGAGACGGCCGATCTCGCGGTCTTCGAGTACAGCTTCCTCATATCCGCGAGCGCCTGCGCCTGGATCCTCTGGGGCGAAGCGCTCCGGCCCGTCGATTTCATCGGCATCGCGATGATCCTCGCTTCGGGTGCGGTGATCGCCGGCGCAGGACGCGGCCGCGACCCGGCGGCGGCCTGACTCGCGCATCCGTGAACACGCCGCCGCCGGTCTGCCCGTAGGGTCCGGAAGTGGACACAACAGGAGAGCCCCATGATCCGACATCATACCCTCGCCACGACCCTGACTGCGACAGCCCTCGCCTTCGCCGTGCAACCGGCCCTGGCCGACGACGTGACCTACACCGTCGGCGACGAGGCCTTCGCCGGTTATTTCGCGTCGTCCGAAACCCCCAGGGGGCTCGTCCTCATCATCCATGACTGGGACGGCATGACCGACTACGAGCTCAAGCGCGCCGACATGCTGGCGGACCTCGGCTACGACGCCTTCGCGCTCGATCTTTTCGGCGAAGGCAACCTGCCCGAGACCATGGACGAACGCAGGGCCGCCACCGGCGCGCTCTACGAGGATCGCGACCGCATGCGCAGCCTGATCTTCGGCGCGCTGGAGGAGGCCCGTGGCCTCAGCGCCGCCGACAACGTCGTCATCATGGGTTATTGCTTCGGAGGGGCCGCCACCCTCGAGGCGGCCCGGGCGGGCACCGCGACCGGCGTCGTGGGATACGCGAGCTTCCACGGCGGCCTCGATACCCCCGAAGGCCAGAGCTGGCCTGCCGACACTCCGCCCGTCCTGATCCTGCAGGGCGGGGCCGACGACAACCCCAGCATGACCGACGTCGCGGCCTTCTCGACCGAACTGGAGGCCGCGGGGATCACGTACGACATCGAGGTCTACAGCGGCGCACCCCACGCCTTCACCGTCTTCGGCTCGGAGCGCTACCGCGAACGCGCCGACATGAAATCCTGGGAGGCGTTCCAGACCTTCCTCACCGAAAATCTCGACGCCCCCGCCGGCTGAGGCCCGCTCCTGCGGATCGCGCGGCATCCGGCCGTGCGATCCGCGCACCCCGGCTCACGCCGCGGCCGCCACCCCGAACCGCCCGTAAAAGCTCTCGCCGCGGGCTGCCATCTCGCGCAAGAGGGCAGGGGCCGCGAACCGCGCGCCGTGTTCCGCGTCGAGTTCGTCGCAGATCTCGCAGGCTCGGCCCGCCCCGAGGATGTCGAGCCACGAGAACGGCCCACCCGACCAGGGCATGAACCCCCATCCGAGGATCGCCCCCACGTCGCCCTCGCGGATGTCCGTCAGCACGCCGTCCTCCAGTGCGCGCACGGCCTCCAGCGTCTGGATCATCGCGAGCCTGTGCTGCACCTCCGTGCGGTCGGGCTGGGCGCTGCGCACCGGCCAGTGGCTGCGCAGCTCCGGCCACAGGCCCTGCCGCTTGCCCTTGTCGTCATAGACATAGAACCCCGCCTGAACCTTGCGGCCCAGACGGCCGCGCTCCGCCAGCTTGAACAGCACGTCGTCCGAAGGGCTGTCGGGATAGGCGTCCCCGAGGGCCGCCCGCGTCGCCTTGGCGATCCGGACGCCCAGATCGACGGAGGTCTCGTCCACCAGTTGCAACGGCCCCAGCGGAAACCCGAGCTGCTTTGCGGCATTCTCGATCAGCGCGGGCTCGATGCCCTCCGCCACCATCCGCACGCCCTCGTTGATGTAGGGAATGATGCAGCGGTTGGCATAAAAGAACCGCGCGTCGTTGACAACGATGGGGGTCTTCTTGATCTGGCGCACGAAATCGAGCGCTCGCGCCACGGCGAGATCCCCCGTCTCGGCCCCCCGGATGATCTCCACCAGTGCCATCCGGTGCACAGGCGAGAAGAAATGGATCCCCAGATACGCCTCCGGGTTCCCGCTCGCCCGCGCAAGCTCGGTGATCGGCAGTGTCGAGGTGTTGGTCGCAAAGATCGCCCCCACCCCCAGCGCTGCCTCGGCCCGCACGGTCGTCTCCGCCTTGACCTCCATGTCCTCGAACACCGCCTCGATCACCAGATCGCACCCGTCCAGCGCCGCATAATCAGGCGTCGCCACGATCCGCGCCAGCAGGGCCTCCGCCGCCTCCGCCGTCATGCGCTTCTTGCGCACGCCCTCCTCGGCCAGCACGCGCGCCTGGTCGCGTCCCTTGTCGGCCGCCGCCTGGTCGCGGTCGATCAGCACCACGCCGATCCCCGCCTGCGCCGCGACATAGGCGATGCCCGCCCCCATCATGCCCGCCCCGATCACCCCGAGCCGCTGGACCGACTGGTCGCGCACCGCAGGCCGCACGGCCCCCTTCTCCAGCGCCTGCTTGTTGATGAACAGCGACCGGATCATCGCCGAGGACGACGGGTTCATCAGGACGCGCGTGAACCACCGCGCCTCGATCCGCAGCGCCGCATCGAACGGCACCAGCGCCCCCTCGTAGATCGCAGACAACATCGCCTCGGCCGCCGGATAGACCCCTTGCGTCTTGCCGTGCACCATCGCACTGGCCCCCACATAGGTCATGAACCCCGCCGGGTGATAGGGTGTCCCCCCCGGCATCCTGAACCCCTTCGCGTCCCAGGGCTTCACGATGTCCGCAGGCCCCGCCGCCAGCACCCAGGCCTTCGCCGCCGCCAGCAGATCCTCGGGCGCCACCACCTCGTCGATCAGCCCCGCGCTCTTCGCAGCCTTCGGCGACAGCATCTTGCCCTCCAGCAGCAACGGCGCCGCCGCCATCACCCCCATCATCCGCACCAGCCGCGTCGTGCCGCCCATGCCGGGAAAGATCCCCACGAGGATCTCCGGCAACCCCACCTTGGTCCTCGGCGTGTCCGCGACGAACCGCCGGTGACAGACCAGCCCGATCTCCGTCCCGATCCCCGCCGACAGACCGGGGCAGGCCCAGGCCACCGGCTTGCCGCCCTTCAGCGACTTCGGGTCCATCCCCGCCCGTTCGATCTTGCGCAGAACGGCGTGCATCGCCATCAGCCCGTCGAACAGCCCCTGCGCCGGATCTGCCCCGGCCGCCTCCTTCATCCGCGCGATGACGTTGAGATCCATGCCCCCCGCGAAATCCGCCTTGGCCGAGGTGATCACGATCCCCCGGACCGCCTCGTCTCCCAGTGCGCGGTCCACGCAGGCATCCAGTTCACCAATGCCCGCCTCGTTCAGCACATTCATGCTCTTGCCCGGCAGATCCCAAGTGATCGTTGCGACCCCGTCCGCGTCGAGGTCGTAGCGAAAGATCGTCATGTCATGTCTCCTCCACCGGGCGCTCCGCCCTCATCCAGCGTCCAGCGGCACGCCGTCGACGCGGGTGAACACCGTTTTGCCGCCCCCGACCTCCAGTGTCAGGCCATCGTCCGGGTATCGGACGGTCTCCTGCGCGGCCTTGCTTCCCGCGACCAGAAAGGACGCAGCGGCCCCGGTGCGGTTCAGGAAATGATGCCCGTCCGTCACGCCCGCCGGAAACGCCGCGCAATCGCCCGCTCGCATCACCGTCTCGCCGGCATCCTGCACAAGCACCATCTCGCCCGAGACCACCCAGACGAACTCGTCCTCCTTTTCGTGCCAGTGCCGCAAGGATGATCTCGCGCCGGGCTCCAGCGTGATCAGATTGACCCCGAACTGGGTCAACCCCCCGGCCTCCCCAAGGCGCAGCGACTTGCGCCCCGCCATCATCGAGCCGAAGGGTTCGGGATAGATCGAGCCGGTCTTGACCGGTGCCTTTCCCTGATCGATCACGCCCATGCCTCACACCCTCTCGATAATCGTCGCGGCCCCCATGCCCGATGCCACGCACAGCGTCGCGAGCGCCGTGCCCTTGCCCGACCGTTCCAGCTCGTCAAGCACGGTCCCAAGAAGGATCGCCCCCGTGGCCCCCAACGGATGACCCATGGCGATAGCCCCACCGTTCACGTTCACCCGGTCCGTTCCCAGGTCGAACGCCTGCAAGAACCGCAGCACCACCGCGGCAAACGCCTCGTTCACCTCGAAGAGATCGATGTCCGACACCGACATCCCCGCCTCGCGCAGGATCTTCTCGGTCACCGGCACCGGCCCCGTCAGCATGATCGTCGGATCCGACCCGATCTTCGCCGTAGCCTTGATGCGCGCGCGCGCCTTGAGCCCATGCGCCGCGCCGAACTCCTTCGAGCCGATTAGCACCCCCGCCGCCCCGTCCACGATGCCGGACGAATTGCCCGCGTGGTGCACATGCGAGATCCGCTCCAGATGCGGATACTTCAACAGCGCAACCGCGTCGAACCCGGGCATCGTCTCGCCCATCTCCTTGAAAGCAGGCTTCAGCGCCCCGAGGCTCTGCATGTCCGTGTCCGGCCGCATGTGCTCGTCGCGCTCCAAGAGCGTGAGCCCGTTGATGTCGCGCACGGGTACGATGGACCGGTCGAACCGCCCCTCCGCCCAGGCCGCCGCCGCCCGCTTCTGGCTCTCTACAGCCAGCCCGTCCACGTCGTCCCGGCCGAACCCGTATTCGGTCGCGATGATGTCGGCCGCGATCCCCTGCGGCACGAAGCACGTGCGGAACGCAAGCTGCGGATCCACCGCGATGGCCGCTCCGTCCGAGCCCATGGGCACCCGGCTCATCATCTCGACGCCGCCCGCGACATAGCCCTGACCCGCCCCGGCCCGCACCTGGTTCGCGGCAAGGTTCACCGCCTCGAGGCCGCTCGCGCAGAACCGGTTGATCGACAGCCCCGGCACCTGTTCGCCCAGGCCCGACAGCAGCACCGCGGAGCGTGCCAGGCACCCGCCCTGCTCGCCCACTTGCGTGGCGTTCCCCCAGATCACGTCCTCCACCGCGTTCGCCGGCAGGCCGTTGCGCGCCATCAGCGCATCGAGCATTCCCGCCGACAGCCGCACGGCCGTCACCTCGTGCAGGCTGCCGTCAGGCCGTCCCCGGCCCCGCGGGCTGCGGATCGCGTCATAGACATAGGCCTCGGTCATCGGGCTCTCCGGTGGGGCAGGGGCGCGGGGATGCGGCTCACAGCGCGCGCCCGATTATTTCCTTCATGATCTCGTTGGTGCCGCCATAGATCCGCTGCACCCGGGCATCCGTCCACATCTCCGCGATGGGATATTCCGTCATGTAGCCGTAGCCGCCGAAGATCTGGAGGCACTCGTCGATCACCTTGCCCTGCATGTCCGTCAGCCAGTACTTGTTCATCGCCGCCATCTCCGCCGTCAGCGCGCCGCGCAGATGCGCCGTGATGCAGGCATCGTTGAACGCGCGTGCCGCCATTGTGTTCGTCAGGCATTCGGCGAGCTTGAACCGCGTGTTCTGGAACTGCAGGATCGGCCCGCCGAAGGCGCGGCGTTCCTTGGCATAGGCGACGGCCCGCGCGACCGCCCCCTCCATCGCCCCCACCGCCCCGCAGCCGATCACCAGCCGCTCCTGCGGCAGTTGCTGCATCATCTGATAGAACCCACGACCCTCGACCCCGCCGAGCAGGTTCTCCGGCGCCACCGGCACATTGTCGAAGAAGAGTTCCGACGTGTCGGCCGCCTTGCAACCGATCTTGTCGAGATTGCGGCCCCGGCTGAACCCCTCGGCTCCGTCGGTCTCTATAGCGATCAGGCTGATCCCCTTCGCCCCCTCGCTCGGGTCGGTCTTGGCCGCCGTCAGGATCAGGTTCGCGTGCTGGCCATTGGTGATGAAGATCTTCGAGCCCGTCACCCGGTAGCCGTTGCCGTCCTTGATCGCGCGGGTCGAGATCGCCTGCACGTCCGACCCCGTGCTCGGCTCGGTCATCGCGAGCGCCCCCACCAATTCGCCCGTCACGAATTTCGGCAGCCAGCGCGCCTTCTGGTCCTCCGTGCCGTAGTTCAGGATGTAATGCGCCACGATGGGCGTGTGGATGCCGAACCCCCAGCTCGCGAGGTTCGCCCGGCTCCCTTCCATCAGGATCACCGCATCATGGCCGAAATCGCCGCCGGATCCGCCGAAGTCCTCCGGGATCGAGGCCCCGAGCAAGCCGATCTCGCCCGCCTGCGTCCAGGTCTCGCGGTCCATCTTGCCCGCCTCGCGCCAGCGCGCGAAATGCGGGGCCCATTCGTCGCGGATGAAGCCGTGGGTGAGATCCTCGAGCATCACGTGCTCCTCGGTCATCCAGTCGCTCTTGAGTGCCGGGATCGCCATCGCAGTGCCTCCGCCTGAGCCGTCATCGTCTGACCGGGGCCCCACGCCGCCGGACCTCCCCGGTTGAACCACAGTCCCGGCCCCTGTTAAAGGGCGTCGATCCGGCGACAGGCCATCACGGCGCGCCTCTCGTCCTTCAGCCCTCTCCGGCAATGATGCGAGAGAGACTCCGCCAAGTCAGGTACCGCCCGACTTTCGCGATGATAGCGGACGGGTCTGGTCCCTCCCTCAAGCCCCTTGCCAGATCCGTTGATGGCTGCAAGTCCGCTCATGCTCGACCATTCTGCGGGCAATGACCGCTCTGAGCCCAAGGACGAAGCCGCTTCGCGGCAATGGCGCGTGTGGCTGGCGTTCAGCGTTGATCTGACCAAAGCGCATTTGGCGAACGGTCTTTCTGTCTGACGATTGGGGTCTTTGCCCTCATCGGACAGGAGGCTTTCATGACG
>JBBQYB010000066.1:0-17905 GCA_038209095.1 Rhodobacterales bacterium | reverse complement strand
GCGCTGCTGCGCTCGGCCGGTGTCGAGATCGAGGTGAGGCCTGCCGCGATCGACGAGGCCGCGGTCAAGCAGTCAATGGTTGCCGAGGGCGCCCCGGCGCGGGATGTGGCGGACGCCCTTGCCGAGATGAAGGCGCGTCGCGTGGGAGCCAAGGCACCGGGCCGGCTGGTCCTGGGTGCGGATCAGGTTCTGGTCTGCGACGGACGGTTCTATGACAAGCCTGTCGACCTCGCCGAGGCGCAGGCCCAGCTTCGGGCCTTGCGCGGGGCGAGCCACCATCTCTATTCCGCGGCCGTGATCTGTGACGGGCCCGACGCGGTCTGGCGGCACGTCACGCGGGCGACGATGACCATGCGCGCGTTTTCGGACGCGTTTCTGGAGCGGTATCTCGCGCGGAACGGGGCTGAGGCCGTCGGGTGCGTCGGAGCCTACCGGCTGGAGGCCGGTGGATCGCAGCTGTTCAGCAAGGTGGAGGGGGATTATTTCTCCGTCCTGGGGCTGCCGTTGCTCGAGGTTTTGGGGTACTTGCGGATGCGGGGAGTTTGCGTGGAATGACGGCGACCGGTCCGCGTCTGGCAGGGGTGATGGGATGGCCGATCGCCCACTCCCGGTCGCCGAGGCTGCACGGCCACTGGCTGAAGCGGTACGGGGTGGACGGGTTCTACGTGCCGCTCGGCACGCGGCCGCAGGATTTCGAACGTGCGTTCCAGACCCTGCCGAAGCTGGGGTTTCAGGGCGTCAACGTCACGCTTCCGTTCAAGGAGACGGTGCTGGAGTATGCCACCAGCATCTCGGACCGGGCCGCCCTGATCGGGGCTGCCAATACCCTCACGTTTCGGCCGGACGGCGTGGTCGCCGCGGACAACACGGACGGATACGGGTTTATCGAGAACCTGCGCCAGCAGGTGCCGGGCTGGAAGGCCACGCGCGGGCCCGCCCTGGTGATCGGGGCCGGCGGCGCGGCGCGTTCGGTCCTGTCGGCCCTGTTGTCGGACGGTGCTCCCGAGATCCGGCTGGTGAACCGCAGCCGGATCCGGGCGGACATCCTGCGCGATCATTTCGGCAAGCGGATCGTCCCGCAGGACTGGAACTGGAAGAGCGATCTGGTCCGGGACGTTGCCTTGATCGTCAACGCGACCTCTCTCGGCATGACGGGCCAGCCGGAACTGAGCCTGAACCTGTCGGCCGCAGGGCCGGAGACGCTGGTCACCGACATCGTCTATCAGCCGCTGGAGACGGATCTGCTGCGGCAGGCCCGCGCGCTGGGGCTGCGGGCGGTGGACGGGTTGGGGATGCTGCTGCATCAGGCCGCCCCCGGATTCGAGCAGTGGTTCGGCGTGCGGCCCGAGGTAGATGCGGATCTGCGCGCAGCCGTTCTCGGGGAATGAACCCGAGCTCCTACAGGCTCGGACTGACAGGCTCCATCGGGATGGGCAAGTCCACGACGGCGCGGATGTTTCGCGACCTCGGCGTGCCGGTCTGGGACGCGGATGCGACGGTCCACGCGCTCTATGCGGCTGGCGCGGCCGGCGTTCCCGTCATCGGGGATCTGGCCCCGCAGGTCGTGCGGGAAGGCGGGGTCGATCGCGAGGCGCTGCGGGTTGCGGTTTTGCACGATCCGGGGCTTCTCGGGCGCATCGAGGCAGGAATCCACCCGCTGGTCCAGGCGGACCGGGTGCGGTTCAGGGAGGCGCATCGGCTGGCGCGTCTGGTTGTATTCGACATCCCGCTTCTGTTCGAGACGGGGGCCTTGACGGGGCTCGACGGCGTTCTGGTGGTGACGGCCGCGCCGGAGGTCCAGCGCGATCGGGTCCTTGCACGTTCGGGCATGACCGAGGACATGTTCTCACGTATCCTGGCGCGACAGACCCCGGACGAAGAGAAGCGCAGGCGGGCGGACTTCGTGATCCGGACCGATGCGGGCGAGGCGCCGGTCCGTCAGCAAGTGGCGGAACTGGTGGAGACGTTGGGGAGGACGCGGGATGGTGCGTGAGGTGGTGCTCGACACCGAGACGACGGGGCTCGATCCGCTGGCGGGAGACCGTATCGTCGAGATCGGTGCGGTCGAATTGGTGAACCACATGCCGACCGGGCGGGTCTACCACCGGCACGTCAATCCCGAGCGGCGGGTGCCGGAGGATGCTTTTGCGATCCACGGCCTGAGCACGGAGTTTCTGGCTGACAAGCCGGTCTTTGCGGCCGTGGTGGACGAGTTTCTGGACTTTGTCGGGAGCGCGCGGCTGATCATCCACAACGCGGCCTTCGACATGAAGTTTCTCAATGCGGAACTCGGCTGGGCGGGTCGGCCGAACCTCGCTCCGGGGCGGGCGCTCGACACGCTCGATCTGGCGCGGCGAAGGTTTCCGGGCGCGCAGAACAGCCTCGATGCGCTGTGCCGGCGGTTCGGCGTGGACAACGCCAGCCGGGTGAAGCATGGCGCGCTGCTCGACAGCGAATTGCTCGCGGAGGTCTATCTGGAGTTGATCGGCGGGCGCCAGCCCGACCTCACGCTGAGCATCGTGCGCGCGGACACCGAGGCTGAGACCGGACGCTCCTGGAGCCCGCCGGTCCGTCCAAGACCCCTCGCAGGGCGACTGACGGAGGCGGAGGCGGAGGCGCATGCGGCCTTCGTGGCGGATCTCGCCGGTGGCGGGCTCTGGGACCGGGCCTGATCAGGCCTGGGCCGTGGGCGTGGCGGCCGCGGCCTGGCGGCGTGCCATCTCGGACCGATAGAGCGACAGGAAGTCGATGATCTCGAGATTGAGCGGGGGATAGCCGCCGTCGCGGGTCACGTCCGCCACGATGCGCCGCAGAAACGGAAAGATCAGCCGGGGGCATTCGATCATCAGGAGGGCGTGAAGCTGGTCCGCCGGGACATTCTGCAACAGGAACCGCCCGCAGTAATCAAGCTCGAGGATGAACAGCTGGTTCTCGTCGAGCTTGCTGTCGACCTTGAGCTTGAGGGCGACGTCGTAGGTCTCGGTGCCGCGTTGCTGGGCGTCAAGATTGACCTGGACCTTTACGTCCGGCTTGCCCTCGGGAGAGACGCCTTTCTGGGCCGCGATGTTCTCGAAGGAGAGATCGCGGGTGAATTGCGTGATGATTTGCAGGCGGGGTGGGGCTGCCGGCTGTGCCGGCTCCGGGGCAGCCGCGCCATTGGGTTCGTCAGCCATGAGTGTCTATCCTCGTCGTGTCATTGTCGGGGGCGTCTCTAGCACGCGACCCCGAGGCTCACAACGCGGTCGCGATCAGGATTGCGGCCGGGTCCATCCGGAGGCGCCGCGCTGGTTCGGCGGCACGTCGTCGAGCACTTCGTACTCCGCGTCGAGGGTGTCGGGCCGGTTGCGTCGCGGATGCTGATAGGTCGCCTCCGCAGCAGCCGCCCCCCGCGCCCGCAAGCGGCGCGTCACAGACCGGATGATGGCCAGCCGCGCCGCCGGCACGAGCAGGACGAGTGCGGCGGCGTCGGTGAAAAAACCAGGCAGCAGGAGAAGGGCGCCCGCCACGAAGAGGAGCGCGCCGTCCGCCAGCGGACCGGCGGGATCCTTGCCGGCGGAGAGGCTCGCCCGCACGTTGCGAACCGTTTGGAGCCCCTGTCCACGGATCAGCGCGACACCCGCGAGTGCGGAGAGGACCACGAGCCCGAGGGTCGGCAACACCCCGATCGCCTCGCCGACTTGAATGAACAGGGCGATCTCGAGGATGGGAAGCGCAAGGAGAGCCAGAAAGGGCCACATGAGATTTACCCGCCGTTCCGTTCTGTCGCGGCGCACGCAATGGACTTGACACGCCTTACACCTTACATAGGACCCTGACAGCCGGGCGCCATCGCCTCAGATCCGAAATTCGAAAGGCGCCCGATGGGCTCACAGATGATACAGATCGTAATCCTCGCAGGAATCGCCTTGTTTCTCATCCTGAGGTTGAAGAATGTCCTGGGGACCCGCGATGGCTTCGAGAAACCACGAGGCGTGCAGGCACCGGCCCCGGTGACAAAGCGCGATCGGCCATTCGAGGTGATCGAGGGCGGAGGCCCCGATCCCGACATCGCGGATCTGACGGACATCGACGGCCCGGCCGGTCAGGCCCTCGTGGCGATGAAACGGGTGGACCCCGATTTCAACGTGCACGAATTCATGCACGGGGCCCGGCAGGCCTATGAAATGATCGTGATGGCCTATGAGAACGGCGATCTGGACGCGCTGCGCGAGTTCCTGTCGCCGGAAGTCTATCAGCCGTTCTCCGAGGCGATCGAGGCCCGCATGGCCAAGGGCTATGTCGTCCAAGCCGAATTCGTCGGTATTCGGGAAGTGACGCTGGCCGATGCGAATTTCGACGCGAGCACAAACGAGGCCGACGTAAGCATGCGCTTCATGGGGGAACTGACCTCCGTGGTGCGCGATGCCTCCGGCGAGATCGTCGAGGGCGATCCGCGCAACATCAAGCAACAGCGCGACGTCTGGACCTTCTCCCGCAACATGGCGTCGGACAGCCCGAACTGGCTGTTGAGCGGCACCGGCGGCTGAATGGCGGGATGCCGCGCCGCCGCCTGACGCCCGAGGAACGCACGTTGTGGCGCCAGGTTGCGGACACGGCGACGCCGCGGCGGGTCGAGAACCCTCTGGTGCCTCTCGATCCCGAACCGGAGCCCGTCAGGCGCATAGCGGTCGCGCGGCCGTCGCAACCGCCTCTGATCCTGCCGGCAAAGCCGAAACCCCTACCGGGCCGCGTCAGCCTCGACCTCGTGGCCGATCCGCACGCGGCGCTGGCGCGGGCCCAACCCCACATGGACCGCCGGCGGTTCGAGAAGCTGCGCCGGGGGCGGCTCGATCCCGAGGCGCGGCTCGATCTGCACGGCATGACCAGCCAGCGGGCGCATGGGGCGCTCAACGCGTTCGTGCAGGCGGCCCATGCGGGGGGATTGCGTCTGGTGCTCGTGATTACCGGCAAGGGCCGGACGGGCGGGCTCGACACCATGGCACCGCACCGTCAGGGGATCCTGCGCCACAACGTGCCGCACTGGCTCGAGACGCCGCCGCTGGCGGCCAAGGTCCTCCAGGTGGCACCGGCGCATCTGAGGCACGGGGGCGGGGGGGCTTACTACGTCTATCTTCGCCGCCAGCGGTGATCCGGGACAAGTTGCTGCACGCCTTGACAGCGCGCTGAGCCGGATGTGACCTCGGGGCCAAAGGAGCCCCGGGAATGAGCACGCATGACAGCGAGATCGATGCCCGCAACGAGGACATCCGGATCTGGGTCAACGGGGCGCTGCGAGCGAAGGCCGAAGCGACGGTTTCGGTCTATGACAGCGGGTTCATGCTGGGCGACGGTGTCTGGGAAGGTCTGCGGCTCCATCACGGGAAATGGGTGTTTCTCGAGGACCACCTCGACCGGCTGTTCGAGGCGGCGCGGGCCATCGATCTCGACATCGGCATGGACCGATCCGCGGTGCGCGCGGCCCTTGAAACGACCCGGGCCGCCAACGGAATGGAGGGGGACGCCCATGCGCGCCTTATGGTGACGCGCGGGCGCAAGGCGAAACCGTTCCAGCACCCGAGGTTGTCGCGGTTCGGACCCACAGTCGTGCTCATTCTGGAGCATTCCGTTCCCGCGAGCACGCTGTCGCGGGGGATCCGGCTCGCCACGGTGGCACAGATCCGGGGAACCCCGATGAGCCAGGATCCGAAGCTGAACTCGCATTCGAAGCTGAACTGCGTGCTGGCCTGTGTCGCGGCCGAGAAGGCCGGAGCCGACGAGGCGCTGATGCTCGACCCGCACGGCTTCGTCAACACGACGAACGCCTGCAACTTTTTCGTCGTGCGCAAGGGCGAGGTTTGGACCTCGAGCGGCGACTACTGCATGAACGGGATTACGCGGGGCAAGGTGATCGACCTTTGCCGGGAGAACGGCATCCCGATCCAGGTGCGCAACTTCAGCCTGGTTGAAACCTATGGCGCGGAGGAGGCGTTTCTGACCGGCACCTTCGGCGGGCAGACGCCAGTGGCCGAGCTCGATGGCCGTGCCTATGGCGACGGGACGGCGGGGCCGGTGACCCGGCGAATTCAAAGGCTCTATGCGGAGATGATCGCGCGTGGCTGAGATCAGCCGGATCGCGATGTGGTCGGGGCCGCGCAACCTCTCGACCGCGATGATGCGCAGTTTCGGCAACCGGCGCGACGTGGCGGAGGTCTGGGACGAGCCGTTCTATGCCGCCTATCTAGCATTGACCGGCAAGCGGCATCCGATGCGCGCGGAGGTGATGGCGGCACGGCCGCAGGACTGGCGTGTGGTGGCGGGTGCCTGTGCCTCGGCGGGGACACCGGGGAGGATGATCTATCAAAAGCACATGACCCAGCACATGCTGACCGAGGTGGGGCGCGACTGGATGGAGGCGGTGACCCATGTGTTCCTGATCCGCAGCCCGGAGCGGGTGGTGGCGAGTTTTGCCGCCAAGCTGGAGGATGTGGGGCTCGAGGACATCGGGTTTGTCCAGCAGGCGGACCTGTTCGACCGGGTGGCGGACCGGGCCGGTACCGCGCCGCCGGTGATCGACGCCGAGGCGGTGCGGGCGGATCCGGAGGGCGTGCTGCGCCGTCTTTGTGCGGCGCTGGGGCTGGAGTGGGACGCGGTGATGCTGGCCTGGCCGGCCGGGGCGCGGCCGAGCGACGGGGTCTGGGGGGCGCATTGGTACGGCGCGGTGCGGGCCACCTCCCGGTTCAGCGCGCCCGATGCGGAGCCTGCGGCGCTTGCGGGGCCGCTTGCGGCGCTGGCCGAGGCGGCGCGGCCGTCCTATGAGCGGCTGAGACCGTTTCACGTATGAGACCCCGGGAGGACCGACATGTCGGAGATCGATGCGCGCTTTGACCTCGCGCAGGCCGTGGGCGCAGAGGCGGGTGCGCTGGCGCTGGAGTTCTGGCGCAAGCGCGGGGATCTCGCCGTTGAAGCAAAGGCGGGGTTGCAGGACATCGTCTCGGAGGCCGACCGGGCGGTGGAGCGGATGATCCGCGACCGGGTGACGGGGGCGTTTCCGCAGGACGGGTTTCTGGGCGAGGAATATGGCGCGCAGGATGGCTCAAGCGGGTTCGTGTGGGTGATCGATCCGATCGACGGCACGTCGCCCTATCTGTTCGGAATGCCGAACTGGTGCGTGGCGATCGCGGTGACGCAAGGCGACGAGACCGCGATCGGAGTCATCGCGGCACCTACCCACGGCGAGGTTTTCACGGCGCGGCTCGGGGGTGGGGCGCATGTGAACGGCGTGCCAATGCGGCTGACGGGCGATTTGCGGGTGAATGCGGCGGCGACGGGGGTCGGGTCGAGCTATCGCACGGATCCCGACTGGGTGGCGCGGGTGACGGGCGACGTCATGCGATTGGGGGGCGTGTTCTTTCGCAACGGATCGGGAGCCTTGATGCTCGCCTATGTCGCGGCGGGGCGGCTCTGCGGGTATCTGGAGCCGCACATGAACCCGTGGGACTGCCTCGCGGGGATGCTGATGGTGCGCGAGGCAGGCGGCCGCACACGGCCTTATCCGGCGGGGCCGGGGGGCGGGGCGGTTGTTGTTGCGGGTCTGGGGGCCTGGGAGGACATCGACCGGCTGATGGGGGACTGAGGGTCCGCAACTGGGCGTGCTCCAGATGCAGGATGTCAGTCGAACTCGGCTTTTCTTTCGTGCTGGAGCACCGTTAGGCTGGATCTCATGGGTGTCGGAGCGAAGCGGGGCGTGCGATGTTGGAAAGACTATCTCCGATCCTGCCGTCGCGGGACATTAGCGCGACAGAAGGATTCTGGACGTTGCTGGGTTTCAATACCGTCTACAAGGATGAGACCGGCTATCTGCTGATGGAGCGTGAGGGTGCAGAACTACATTTCTGGCTGAACCGCGATCTCGATCCCGCGAACAACGATGCGGGGGGATATTTGCGGTCGTCGGACATAGATGCACTCGATACGCAGTGGGGGGCGCTCGGTCTGCCGGGCAGCGGCGTTCCTCGGTTGGTTCGGGTAGAGAACAAGCCATGGGGAATGCGGGAGCTTGCCCTGATCGATGTCGACGGAAATCTGATCCGCGCCGGGCAGGAGCTGACGCCCGACTAAAACGTGGCGCATCGCTGACAAAAAATCTAGGGGGACACATGGCCAAGCACTTCATCAATTCGCGCGAGACGATCGTCACCGAGGCGCTGGACGGGCTGATTGCTGCGTCGGGCGGCCGGCTGGTGCGGCTGGACGGCTATCCGGAGATCAAGGTGGTGATCCGGGCGGACTGGGAGCGCGACCGCGTCGCGGTGGTGTCGGGCGGGGGTGCGGGGCACGAGCCGTCGCATGCGGGGTTCATCGGGCGGGGGATGCTGGCGGCGGCGGTGTCGGGCGAGATCTTCGCCTCGCCGTCGGTCGCGGCGGTGCTGGCGGGTATCCGGGCAGTGACGGGGCCGGCGGGGTGTCTGCTGGTCGTGAAGAACTACACCGGCGATCGGCTGAACTTCGGGCTCGCGGCGGAGCGGGCGCGGGCGGAGGGGCTGGCGGTGGAGATGGTGATCGTCGCGGACGACATCGCCCTGCCCGATTTGGTGCAGCCGCGCGGGGTGGCGGGCACGTTGTTTGTCCACAAGATCGCGGGGCATTTGGCGGAAGCGGGTGCTTCGCTGGCGGAGGTAGCGCAGGCTGCGCGGGCGGCGGCGGGGGATATCCGGTCGTTGGGGGTGTCATTGTCGTCCTGTGCCATTCCCGGCCAGCCGTTCGAGGCACGTATGGGCGAGGACGAGGCGGAGCTGGGCCTCGGGATCCATGGCGAGCCGGGGGTGGAGCGGGTGGCGCTGCGCGAGATCGAGGCGCTGGTGGAGGTGATGGCGGAGCGGCTGGTTGGCACGCTTGCGGAGGGGGATCAGGCGCTGATCGTGAACAATCTCGGGGCGGTGCCGCCGCTGGAGATGGGGGTGATCGTGCATGACGTGTTGCGCTCGAAGCTGGGCGCGCGGGTGAAGCTGGTGCTGGGGCCGGGGCCTTACATGACGGCGCTCAACATGAACGGGTTCTCGCTGTCGCTGCTGCGGCTGGATGCGGGGCGCGCGGAGGCGCTGGGCTCGGCCGTCGAGCCAGAGGCCTGGACGGGGATGCGGGTGCCGGGGCCGGTGCGGACCGTTCCGGTTGGCGGGCCGGCGCAGGAGGTGGTGGCGGCGAGTTCGGATGCGGGGCTGGAGGCGCTGATCCGGGCGGGATGCAAGCGGCTGGTGGCGATGGAGGCGGAGTTAAACCGGCTCGATGCGCGCACGGGGGACGGGGACACGGGCTCGACGGTGGCGACCGGGGCGAAGGCGGTTCTGGCCGCATTGCCGGACTTGCCGCTGGCGGATGCGGGGGCGGCTTGTCGGCGGATCGGGGAGATATTGTCGGCGAGCATGGGCGGGTCGAGCGGCGTGTTGTTGTCGATCTTTTTCACCGCCGCTGGGCAGCGGATGGGAGATGGGGTTGCGGTGGCGCTGGACGAGGGGCTGGCGCGGGTGCGGTTCTATGGCGGGGCGGGGCCGGGGGACCGGACGTTTCTTGATGCGTTGATCCCGGCCTTGGCGGTGTTGCCGGAGGGGTTGGGGACGGCGGCCGCGGCGGCGAAGGCCGGAGCCGAGGCCACGGCGGAAATGGCTGCGGCGCGGGCGGGGCGGTCGGCCTATGTGGGGGCGTCGGATCTGGCGGGAGTGGCCGATCCGGGGGCCGTGGCGGTGGCCGGGCTGTTTGCGGCGCTGGCGGAATAGGAGGCGGTCCGCCGTTTGTCCACGCGTGGACAAATTGATATCCCTTTGAATTGATTACTTAAACCAATTTCCGTTAACCCGATCGAAATAGGCATTAACGGCAATGCGACTGCGGTTTTCGCTTGATCTGGCCCGTTCCGGATCAGCCGTTCATGCGTGATCTGAGGCGGGTCATGGTGGCGCGGTAGCGGGCCTCGATGCGGTCGCGGTGAAGGTGGCGGCCGTCTGTCACGCAAGCGCGGCCGGCAGACCAGAGGTCGCGGACGCAGTCAGGGCCTGCGGCGAAGATCCAGGCGTCGAGCCATTGCGAGCGGTCGAGGCCCGCGAAGGCGAGATGGTCGGCCTCGAGGGTGACGAGATCGGCGAGGTGGCCGGGGGCAATGGCGCCGCTGGGGCGGTCAAGCGCCTGGGCGGCGCCGGTGCGGGCGCGGGCGAAGAGGGCCTCGCCGGTGGAGCCGGGGGCAGTGAGGAGCGCGTTGCGCGTGCCGTCGCGCAGACGCTGGCTGTATTCCAGTTGGCGGATTTCCTCGGGCAGGCTGATGCGGATGTTGCTGTCGGTGCCGAGGCCGAAGGTACCGCCGGCCGTGAGATAGGCGGTGCCGTTGAAATGGCCGTCCCCGAGATTGGCCTCGGTGATGGGGCAGAGGCCGGCGACGGCGCCTGACTTCGCAAGGCGTTCGGTCTCCCGCGCCGTCATGTGGGTGCAGTGGATGAGGCACCAGCGGGGGTCGAGGTTTGTATTGTCCAGCAGCCAGTCGACGGGGCGGGCCCCGAGCCAGGCCTCTACGTCCGCGACCTCCTGCGGCTGTTCGGCGGCGTGAATGTGGATCAGGCCGGTGGGATGGGCGGCGGCGAGACGGGCGAGGGTCTCGGGGGTGACGGCGCGAAGGCTGTGTGGGGCGACGCCGAGGCGGGTGTCGGGGGGGAGGGACTTGAGCGCGGTTGCTGTGGCGGCGTGGAGGGCTGCGAAGCGGTCGACGTCGCAGCCGAAGCGCAGCTGGCCGCCGGCGAGGGGTTTTTCGCCGGCACCGCCATGGGCGTAGAAGACGGGCAAAAGGGTGAGGCCGATCCCGGTCTGGTCGGCGGCGGCGGCGATGCGGGCGGCAAGCTCGGCGGGGTCGGCGTAAGGCGTGCCGCCGGGGGCATGGTGGAGGTAGTGGAATTCCGCGACGGCGGCGAAACCCGATTCCTGCATCTCCATGAAGGCAAGGGCGGCGATGGATTCGATGTCGTCGGGGGTGAGGTGGTCGAGGAAGCGGTACATCAGGACGCGCCAGGTCCAGAAGCTGTCGCGTTCCGGGCCGCGGTGCTCGGTCATCCCGGCCATGGCGCGCTGGAAGCTGTGGCTGTGGAGGTTCGCGGGTGCTGGCAGGAGGATGCGGGCGGGGGCGTTCGGGACACCGGTGCGGATGGTGGCGATATGGCCGTCGGGCGTGACGTCGACGGCGACGTCCTCGGCCCAGCCGTCGGGGAGGAGGGCGTGGCGGGCGAGGATGGTGGGCATGGGGGCTCCCGATCTCAGGCTGTGAGAGCAGCAGGAGTGCAAACCGGGCCTGCGCGCAAGCACAGGCAGCGGACGGTTGTCGTCCGCGCCCTATGGCGGCGGGCGTTTCTTCGGGCATAGTGAGGCAAGGTTCGGGAGGGTCTGGGTTGTCGGATCGGCTGTTGTGCAACGCGCGGGTGGCGACCATGGGGGCGGGCGCATCCTATGGGTTGATCGAAGGCGGAGCGGTGGCGATCCGGGATGGGCGCATCGACTGGGTTGGACCGGAGGCAGGGGCGCCGGCGGGGTTTGAGCGGGTCGACCTCGGCGCGCGGCTGGTGACGCCGGGGCTGATCGATTGCCATACGCATATCGTCTTTGGCGGGGACAGGGCGCGCGAGTTCGAGTTGCGCCTGCAAGGCGCGAGTTACGCGGAGGTTGCGCGGGCGGGTGGTGGGATCGTGTCGACCGTGCGGGCGACGCGCGGGGCGTCGGAGGCGGAGCTGCTGGCGGGCGCTTTGGGGCGGGTGGATGCGCTGATCGCGGAAGGGATCTGTGCGGTCGAGATCAAGTCGGGCTACGGGCTGGACCGGGAGACGGAGTTGCGGATGCTGCGCGTGGCCCGCGAGGTGGGGCGCAGGCGGGCGGTGCGGGTGCGGGTGACGCATCTGGGCGCGCATGCGGTGCCGGCGGAGTTCGTGGGCGATGCGGATGGCTATATCGACCGGGTCTGCATTCCGACGCTGGAGGCGGCGGTGGCCGAGGGGCTGGTGGATGCGGTGGACGGGTTTTGTGAGGGGATCGCGTTCTCTGTCGCGCAGATCGGGCGGGTGTTCGACCGGGCAGCGGTGCTCGGGCTGCCGGTGAAACTGCATGCGGAGCAGTTGTCGAACCTCGGCGGGGCGGTGCTGGCTGCGGGCCATGGTGCGCTGTCGGCGGATCATCTGGAGTATCTCGACGACGCCGGTGTGACGGCGATGGCGGCCAGCGGGACGGTGGCGGTGATATTGCCGGGGGCGTTTTACACCTTGCGCGAGACGCAGGCACCGCCCATTGCGGCCCTGCGGGCGGCGGGGGTGCCGATGGCGGTAGCGACGGATTGCAATCCGGGGTCTTCGCCGATGACGTCGCTGTTGCTCGCGATGAACATGGCCTGCACGCTGTTTCGCCTCACACCGGAGGAGGCGCTGGCGGGGGTGACGCGGAACGCGGCGCGGGCTCTCGGGCTGACGGATTGCGGGATCATCGCGCCGGAACTGCGGGCCGATCTCGCGGTTTGGGACGTGGCGCATCCGGCGGAGCTAGCGTACCGGATGGGGTGGAACCCGCTGTACCGTCGATATTTTGCAGGCGAATGAGGAGACGGCGATGGCGAATGCGCGGCGCAATGCCCGGGACGTGTTTCCGGCCACGGGGCCCGAGATCACGGCGAAGTCCTGGCTGACCGAGGCGCCGATGCGGATGCTGATGAACAACCTGCATCCAGACGTGGCGGAGAACCCGCATGAGCTGGTCGTCTACGGCGGGATCGGGCGGGCGGCGCGAACTTGGGCGGATTTCGACCGGATCGTGGCGGCGCTGAAGGACCTGGAGGCGGACGAGACGCTGCTGGTGCAATCGGGCAAGCCGGTGGGGGTGTTTCGCACGCATGCGGACGCGCCGCGTGTGCTGATCGCGAACTCCAACCTAGTGCCGCATTGGGCGACCTGGGACCATTTCAACAAGCTCGATAAGCTGGGCCTGATGATGTACGGCCAGATGACGGCGGGCTCGTGGATCTACATCGGGACGCAGGGCATCGTGCAGGGGACGTTCGAGACCTTCGCCGAGGCTGGGCGCCAGCACTACGGCGGCGATCTGACGGGGCGGTGGATCCTGACCGGCGGGCTTGGCGGCATGGGGGGCGCGCAGCCGCTGGCGGCGGTGTTCGCTGGGGCATGCTGTCTCGCGGTGGAATGCGACGAGAGCCGGATCGATTTCCGGATCCGCACGAAATACGTGGACGAGAAGGCCACCAGCCTCGACGACGCGCTCGAGATGATCGCGCGCTGGACGAAGTCGGGCGAGGCGAAGTCGGTGGGTCTGGTGGGCAACGCTGCGGAGGTGTTTCCCGAACTGGTGGCGCGGGAGGTCCGGCCCGACATCGTGACGGATCAGACGAGCGCGCATGATCCGGTGAACGGGTATCTGCCGCTGGGCTGGTCGGTGCGCGAGTGGCACGCCAAGCGCGAGAGCGATCCGAAGGCGGTGGAGCGCGCGGCGCGGGCCAGCATGAAGGCGCAGGTCTCGGCCATGGTGGACTGGCACAAGATGGGGGTGCCGGTGCTCGATTACGGCAACAACATCCGGCAGATGGCGCTGGAGGAGGGGCTGGCGGATGCGTTTTCGTTTCCGGGGTTCGTGCCGGCGTATATCCGCCCGCTGTTCTGTCGCGGGGTGGGGCCGTTTCGGTGGTGCGCGCTTTCGGGGGATCCGGAGGACATCTACCGGACGGACGCGAAGGTGAAGGAGCTGATGCCGGACGATGCGCATCTGCACAGCTGGCTGGACATGGCGCGCGAGCGGATCGCATTCCAGGGGCTGCCGGCTCGGATCTGCTGGGTGGGGCTGGGGGACCGGCACCGACTGGGGTTGGCGTTCAACGAAATGGTGGCGTCGGGCGAGTTGAAGGCCCCCATCGTGATCGGGCGGGATCATCTGGATAGTGGGTCGGTTGCGAGCCCGAATCGCGAGACTGAGGCCATGAAGGACGGCTCGGACGCGGTGAGCGACTGGCCGCTGCTCAATGCACTGCTCAATTGCGCGAGCGGGGCGACCTGGGTGAGCCTGCATCATGGCGGCGGCGTGGGCATGGGCTTTTCGCAGCATTCGGGCATGGTCGTGGTGGCGGACGGCACGCCCGAGGCTGCGAAGCGGCTGGAGCGGGTGCTGTGGAACGATCCCGCGACGGGCGTGATGCGGCACGCGGATGCGGGCTACGAGGATGCGCTCGACTGTGCGCGGGAGAAGGGGCTGAACCTGCCCGGCATCCTCGGCTAGGGGTCGGCGGTGGTGCCGGCGTCGGCCTTGATCGCGTCAAGGGCGGCGAGCAGCGCCTTGATCGCGTCGGGGCCAATGCGGGCGCGCAACTCGCTCTCGTAAGTGCGGGCGACTTCGGTCATCTCGAGATAGACGGCGTCGCCGGCCTCGGTCAGCACGAGATGCTCGACGCGGCGGTCCAGCGGATCGGCGCTGCGCCGCAGCCAGCCGCGGTCCTCGAGGGACTGGACCGCGCGGCTGACCTTGGTCTTGTGCATCGAAGAGCGCCGGGCGATCTCGGTCGCGGTGATCTCCCCGATGGCCCCGACGAGGGCCAGCGTGCGCCATTCGGGGCGCGTCATGCCGTGACGGGTGCGATAGGAGGCCGCGAACCCGGAACTCACAACGTCGGAGGCGCGTGCGAGGCGGTAGGGCAGGAAGGTCTCGAGATCGAATTCGGGATGCATGCAGGTTTCCGTATATTGACGCTTCGACTGTTACAGTCGCAACGGGCCGGAAACAAGCCGCTTTATGTTGCGCCGCAGTATAAAATTGATCCGGGCTTTCCAATCCGTCGCAAAGCAGGTATGGCGAGCCTGCGGCGGGTCCAGGGGGCCCGGCGTCCTTGTTCTCGCGACCCTGCTGGACGACATCCCGGCTCCGGCCGCGAAGGTCGAGGTCATTGCCGATCGAACCGAGAAGGGATTATCCGATGTCGATCACGCCCGACGTGAAAGAGAAACTGATCAAGGACTACGCGACCAAGGAAAACGACACCGGCTCGCCCGAGGTCCAGGTCGCGATCCTGACCACGCGCATCAACACGCTGACCGCGCATTTCAAGACCCACGTGAAGGACAACCATTCGCGCCGGGGTCTGTTGAAGATGGTGTCGCAACGGCGCAAGCTGCTGGACTACGTGAAGAAGAAGGACGAGCCGCGCTATCAGGCGCTGATCGCCCGCCTCGGCATCCGCCGGTGAAATCATATCGGGCGCGCCCCTGAACGGCGCGCCCGACCCGCATGGCGCGTGGCGGCGCGCCGGGGTTCATCCCCCATGTCGCCAGCCGTAGGCAGGACCCCCTCCCGACCCCGAGGGACGTCCTTTGCATAGGATGGGGGTCCGCGGGTCTGACACCCGCGTCACGCGGTGCATCGCCAAGGGGCGACACCGTTTTGCAAGGAAGAGACATGTTCAACGTCATCAAGAAATCCATCGAGTGGGGGCATGACACGCTCACCCTCGAGACGGGCAAGATCGCCCGGCAGGCCGATGCCTGCGTCATCGCCACCTATGGCGAGACGAGCGTCCTGGCCGCCGTGGTCTTCGAGAAGAAGCCGAAGCCGGGCCTCGATTTTTTCCCGCTCACGGTGCATTACCAGGAAAAGTACTATGCGGCCGGCAAGATCCCAGGCGGGTTCTTCAAGCGCGAGGCGCGGCCCACCGAGAAGGAAACGCTGACCAGCCGTCTCATCGACCGGCCGATCCGCCCGCTGTTCGTCGAGGGCTTTCGCAACGAGACCCAGGTGATCTGTACCGTCCTGTCCTATGACATGGAGAACGATCCCGACATCGTGGCGATGATCGCGGCCTCCGCGGCGCTGACGTTGTCCGGCGCGCCGTTCTTCGGGCCGATCGGGGCGGCGCGTGTGGGTTTCGTCGACGGGGAATACGTGCTGAACCCGGCCGTGGACGACATGGAGAAGCTGCGCGAGAACCCCGAGCAGCGGCTCGATCTGGTGGTCGCGGGCACCAAGGACGCGGTGATGATGGTCGAATCCGAGGCCTATGAGTTGTCGGAATCGGAGATGCTCGGCGCGGTGAAGTTCGGCCATGAGCAGATGCAGCCGGTGATCGACATGATCATCGACATGGCGGAAGCCTGCGCCAAGGAGCCGTTCGCGTTCGATGCACCGGATTACTCCGGGCTCTATGCGGCCGTGAAGGCGGCGGGCGAGAGTGCGATGCGCGACGCGTTCCGCATCACCGACAAGCAGGACCGCCAGGCCGCCATTGGCACAGCCAAGGACGCGATCAAGGCGGCGCTCAGCGAGGAGCAGCAGGCGGATCCGAACTTCGGGACCTGCATCAAGAAGCTCGAGTCGGAGGTCGTGCGGTTCGACATTCTCGACCATGGCCGGCGCATCGACGGGCGGGACCTGACAACCGTGCGCCCGATCGTGTCGGAAGTGGGGATCCTGCCCCGCACCCACGGCTCGTCGCTGTTCACGCGCGGCGAGACGCAAGGTTTGGTGGTGACGACGCTCGGCACCGGCGACGACGAGCAGATGATCGACGCGCTGCACGGCATGTCGCGCTCGAACTTTCTGCTGCACTACAACTTCCCGGGTTATTCGGTGGGCGAGACCAGCCGCCAGATGGGCCCGGGCCGGCGCGAGATCGGCCATGGCAAGCTGGCCTGGCGGGCGTTGCAGGCGGTTCTGCCGGCGGCGACGGATTTTCCCTACACAATCCGCATCGTCTCGGAGATCACGGAATCGAACGGATCGTCGTCCATGGCGACGGTCTGTGGCGGGTCGCTGTCGATGATGGACGCGGCCGTGCCGCTGAAGGCACCGGTGGCGGGCGTGGCCATGGGGTTGATCCTCGAGGGCGAGAAGTTCGCGGTGCTCACGGATATTCTCGGCGACGAGGATCATCTGGGCGACATGGATTTCAAGGTCGCGGGCACGTCGAACGGCATCACCAGCCTCCAGATGGATATCAAGGTGGCTGGCATTACGCCGGACATCATGGAGAAGGCGCTGGGGCAGGCTCGCGAGGGTCGCATGACCATCCTTGGCGAGATGTCGAAGGCGCTGGCCGCGGGCCGGTCGGAGTTCTCCGCCCATGCCCCGCGCATCGAGACGATGCAGATCTCAGTCGACAAGATCCGTGAAGTCATCGGCTCGGGGGGCAAGGTCATCCGCTCCATCGTCGAGGAGAGCGGTGCGAAGGTCGACATCAACGACGACGGCGTGATCAAGATCGCGTCGGCCAATGGCGCTGCCATAGACAAGGCGCGCGAGCTGATCTCGGCCATCGTGGACGAGCCCGAAATCGGGCGGGTCTATACCGGCAAGGTCGTCAAGATCATGGATTTCGGGGCCTTCGTGAACTTCTTCGGCAAGCGCGATGGTCTGGTCCACGTGAGCCAGCTGTCGGCGGAGCGCGTGAGCCATCCGAAGGACCTGCTGACCGAGGGGCAGGACGTGAAGGTGAAGCTCATGGGCTTCGACGACCGTGGCAAGGTGAGGCTGTCGATGAAGGTGGTCGATCAGGCCACCGGGGCCGAGCTGACCGAGGACGCCTGAGACGAAGTCGGCGCCGTCCATGGGTGGCGCCGGCTTTTATCCGCGAGGGGCGGGCCGCATGGACAAGTCCCCCGTCGGGGTCTCATATCCGAAGTCCGGGCGCACCTGGATGCGGTCCGTGCTCGGCGGGGCGGGTGTGGCACTGAAGTTCACCCATGCGGGGCACGGCAGCCTGAAGCGCGAGCTGGGGCGGCCGTTCGGTGGGATCCCGCCGGAGCTGGCGGACAGGCCGGTGCTGTTCCTGCACCGCAATCCGCTCGATACGGCGGTCTCGTTCTATTATCAGGTCACCCACAAGGATTTCGCCCGCGGCACGCGCAAGTGGGCCCAGCGGCTGGTG
>JBBQYB010000065.1:0-17907 GCA_038209095.1 Rhodobacterales bacterium | reverse complement strand
CCCCAGGCCTGGCTCGCCGACGTCATCGCCAACATCGCCAGCACCCCGATGAGCCGCCTCGGCGAGCTCCTCCCGTGGAACTGGGTCGCCGAACGTCAGGCGGTCAAGGCCGCATAGCCGCGGTCCTCACCGCAGGGGTACCCCGCATCCAGCGCCGCAGCGCTCTCTGCCAGATCCAGATCCCGGCACGCTTGGGCTACCGAAACGCCCCCGCTCGGTCACCAGCTTCACCGCCTCAATCTTGAACTCGCGGCTGAACTTCCGTCTCATCATATCCACTCTCCAGGTCCATGATCACGATCTTATCTTCGTGTCCACGAAACCGGCAGCAGCTCATGGCAGGCGCCGAGGCGAAAAAAAACTGACACTCGCCAACCTCGCCTACAATTTCGACCGCCTTGTCTTTCATGAACGCAGGGCGACCATGCGATGAGTCCGTCCAAAAGGGTGGAGTCCGACGCCAGATCGCCCTGATCCGGTCAGATAAACGTGCCTAAAGTACCCGGAGCGCACCAGGAGGGTCAAATCGACGGGTTGTTGCGGGTGTCCAGCTCAGCCGGAGCCGCCTGAAGCACGGCGTCTTTTGCTCCATCGTCGACCTCCAGGCCGAAATCAACCGCTTCCTCGCCGAACACAACCAGAGCCCCAAGCCCTTCGTCTGGCGCGCCGACCCAGACGCAATTATCGCCGCGGAAAATCGAGGGTTCCAAACGCTGGAGTCAATCCACTAGGGCCAGACTACCTCAAGCTCTGCCACCGGTCCGCTTCCAAAAACGCTAGAGATTTGACTTACCTGAACTTTAAGCTTACTCGCTCTCGATAGGTCCAGTGAAGAGATCTCGATGATCGCAGTATTCGTATCGAAGATTTGCTCAATGATCTGCTCGCCGTCACTCACTAACTTGATTTCGTAAATTTCTTTTTCCTCTCCCAAGGGTACGTCTAGACCTGTCCAGGTATCGCCATCGATCCGCGTTCTTCTGATCCAACGAATGCCCAGGGTGTTTAAGCTCATCCACTCCGCGGACAAATGAACTGGGCTCAAAGGCCTCATGCCCACACCCTGGCTCGTCCGTACAAGCTTGATGTAGCTCGGGTCGTCATAGGATCTCTGGGACGAGCCGATGCGATAGTTTATGGGAACAGCGCGAAGTGCCCGTGAAGCGTCAATTTGTACGACAGAACTGTCCAGTAGGATAAACTCGGACCCGACGGCCCACGCCGCTGGCATAGTGGCATCCGTCCCGGCCTGACCACGAAGGAGGTCCTTGAGAACATACTCGCGCGGTCCGACAAGGGTAGCAGATCGAAATTGCAGAACTTCGCATACTCCAGACGCCCGATCCTGCAGTGCAAAGACATTGGCGCCGCCCAGCAATTCGAGGTAATCCATACTTGAAAGCGTTCCGGAGGAGAGCCTCACCCGTACGTCGCCTCGGTACCAGACACCCGATGCCGCCTGACCAACCGGCTTCGTTATCCAACCGCACGTAGCCGGGCGATAGACCTCCGTATTCTGGCGATAGCCAGTTTCCGTTGTGGACGTAAAGACCGACACTGCCCCTACCCAGGGAGATGCGGAAACCGCAACATGCGGAGCATGCGGAACTTCCTCACCCGAAATGAGTGGCAGATCCAGGATCGTGGCAAATACCGGCGAATAGTTTGTCCGGACGGACGCTCTGCGTGGCTCGGATACAAAGGTCGTTGCACCGTAGACATCAGATTCGATCTTGACGACCTCTATCGATCGGGCACCGAAGTCTTCCGTCCGGTCAATCCGGTAGATCTGCCGATGTTTTTGCGCCTGAAACGAGACCGTATCGCCAGCCATCAGTCCGATCCCCGAAGGTGCCAGTTCGAACGAACCTGTCTCTGTTGCGATCAGGCTCTCGCCGAGCCAGCGATCGACGATAGCCTTTGCCTGAGGTCCGGAGAGGACGATATTCAGGCTCGAATAATTCGTTGCCAATAAGGACGACTCCGGCGAGCTCGCCTCCGCGACTGCGGCCTCATAATCCGAGGTGTCTCGAATGTAGTTGACAATTACCCTGTTCGGTAATTCATTCGATGAAGTCCGCGCCATTAAAATTGCCGGAGATGAACCGGCGGCCACGAGCTGCCCTTCGGCAACAGGGACGGCGGCTACCCGACCGCGACTTCTAAATGCTACCTCGTGCTCAATCGAAAAACAGTCGAACGCAAAGGCGAGCATCAGGGGTTGCAGCGTCTGCCGCGTCGTTTCCGGCTCGTTGATCGCATAGCCGACCACACTTCCGTGAAGGTTCTTTGTTTCGACGCGCTGGAGCCCAGACCTAACACAGCAATCGCTAACGATCTCTGCGAGCGATGGCTCGATGATCCGGGTGTTGATCCAATGACCGCGGTCAAAATTGACCCCGTCGACCCAGGTGTCCAGCCGGTCGGGAAAATCCGGCCAAGGACGAGCATCCCAGGTCCAGACATAGACCCGCGACGTATCAACCATGCTTCCGTCATACCGAACCGACATGGGGTTGTTATCCGGATCTGAATAGAACTCGATGGAGGCGCGGAGACACGCCTGCTGCATATAATCGTCCCGTGCCCCGCTGGAGTAATATGGCATGAAGCTTTCGGAAGATTTGGGGTCGATGAACACGTTTGGCTGATTTGATCCCTTGTCGATTGCCGGACAGCCGAGCTCCGTAAACCAGATCGGCTTCGATTGCGGAACCCAAGCCGTAGCGCTCGCCTGCTTCACTCCCATGATCCGGTTTGTATGGCGACGCTCCCACCACGCCCGGATGTCCTTGTAGCGAAAGACCCAGTCTTCACCGTAGGCCGTATCCGCCACGGGCGTTCTGTCCTGACGGTCACGGCCGGCCTGATCCGCGTAGAACCAGTTGTAACCCTCTCCGCCCGCGACATTGGACCGAAGATAGGTCTGGTCGTAAATCGAGCCAAACCCCGCATCGAGATGCTCGGACCCGTCACGCCAATCCGACAAGGGCATGTAATTGTCGATGCCGACGAAATCTATCGTGTCTTGAGCCCACAAAGGATCGAGATTATAGATGACATCGTTGCTGCCATCGTTCGGAATGTGAGAAAAATACTCCGACCAGTCCGCAGCATACCCGATCCGGACCCGTGCTCCGACGATCGATCGGACGTCATCTGCCAGCTTTTGCAATGCACGCACGGCCGGATAGCTCGTCACGCCGTCCCGGATCTGGGTCAGGCTCCGCATTTCCGAGCCGATGCAGAAGGCATCCACCCCATCGGACATCGCACAAAGCGAGGCATAGTGCAGGATGAACCGCCGGTAGGACCATTCCTCGGGACCGGCATAGATTACCTCGCCCTGCACAATCCGGAAATCCGAAACGGCAGCCTCCCCAAAAAACCGCCGCACCTGTTCGGCTGCAGCCGGCGTCTTGTCCGGAGACCCCACCCGTCCGGGTGCCACCGAGCACGTGATCCGGCCGCGCCACGGAACTGCTGGCTGGAAATCGTTGTCCGTCCAAGGATCCGGCAGCCGGTTGTCCGCCAGGATGTCCATGAGAATGAACGGATAGAACATCACATTCTGACCACCCGCGCGCATCTGCGCGATGGCCTGCAGGATCGAGGCATCCGTGGGTGTCCCCCCGAACAAAGGCCGCCCGTCGATCTGACTGACCTGTCTCGCCTGCTGTCGGCTCTGCCCCCCCACGCGCCAGGGCATTCCCGATCCGTCGACACGTTTCTGCTCGACCATTGGTCGCAGCTCGCACTTGTCGCACCGCAGGTCATTGCCAAACCAGCTTACGACCAGCGAGACGGCCTTCGCCGCCGGCAGCTCGGCGCGCATCTGATCCAGGGACACGACCAGATCCGGAGCCCCGCGATCGTTGTTCAGATTGACCGCGACGCTCTCGCCGGGTCCATGCTCGAAAAAGACGGGCGTCGTCGCAAGGCAGTATTCCCCGGCACCCGGCACGAGGGCGACCCCCTCGATGCTGCGCGACACATGCCTGCGCGTGCTTTCAGGATCGTCATTTGGCCGCCGGAACACCTCGAAGCTGAACTGCGGCACACGGTTTCCGAACGGAGCCAGGCCCAGGTTCTCGAACACGACATAGGCCGTACCCCGATAGGTCGGCGTGTTCTCCGGTCCCTCCAGCGCCGAGATAAGCGGATCGGCGCTCTGGTCGTCGCTTCCCGAATGCAACCGCCAGGTCAGGCCCGCCTGGTCAAGCGCCTGCCCGTCGGCCCAGATGCGGCCGACCCGCGCCACCTCTCCCTCGCACAGGGCCACGGCGAGGCTGACGGAATAGCTGAACGCACGCATCTCCTGGGAGGCCCCGCCCGTACCCTTGCCCCGCGTGCGGCTCGAATTGACTGTCTCGAGGAAATTGCTGGCCCAGATGACCTGTCCGCCAACCCGGATCCGCCCGAACACCCTAGGGAGCGCGGCACCCTCGCTGGCCCCCATCATGCGCAGGCGGTCCACCCGCCCGGTCTCGACCGGCTCTGATCCGACCCCCGTCAACCTCTGGTCGATTATCGCGCCGACCGTTGCGCCGACGGCCTTCCCAAGGACGCCGGACGTAATCCCCGCAACGGAACCGCCAAAGGCACCGCCCAACGCAGCGCCGCCTGCGGACAAGAGCAAAGTCGCCACTAGAACCTCCTGTCGGGGAATTGATACTGCGAGACGATCCGGCGCCCCCAGCACGCCACCAGCGGCGATTCCACCACACCGTGACCCGAATAGGCGTGAATCAGCGTCCTCGACCCATCCGGAGCCATGGCATGGATGCCGAGGTGCTTTGCCACCGATCCTTCTGCCATCCGCATCAGGGCAATGTCGCCGGGCCGCCCGGAGACGCCGCGCAGCCGCACCAGATGCCGCTCCGCCGCCAGCATCAGATCCTCCGTGCGTCCGAGCTCCGACCAGTCCGGCGTATAGGGCGGCGGCGTCTCGGGTTCGGTCCCGACCAGTTCGCGCCAGATCCCGCGGATCAGTCCGAGACAATCCGTCCCGGCCCCTTTGCAACTTGCCTGATGCTGATAGGGTGTCCCGATCCAGGCCCGGGCGAGGGCCACGATCTCGGCACCGCGACGCTCATCTGCGCTGTCGGCTCGATCCATCGTTGACGTCTCCATTCTTGGGATAGGCGGCCACCCAGTCATCGCCCGGGATGTGCGGGAAGCCGCGAAAATTCGGCAGGTTGGAGAACTTGTCGCGACAGGTCTCCAGACGCTTGTCGCATCCCGCCGCGATCCTGAACCGGTCGCCGACACGGATCGGAAAACCTGGCTCCGTCCAGATCTCGATGCGGCGCAGACCGCCGTCGCCCGGCGCATCCAGCTTCACCATCGACACGTCCGGGGCATTCTCGGCCGACACCCAGGTCAGCGTGCCTGCCCCGAACCAGCCCGATGCGAACGCCGAAAGCCCGCTCGCAAGGAACCGTGATCCGGACAGCAGGGACACGACCTCCGCTTCCCCGACATACCCCGCCTTCGTGAGATCGAATCCACACTTGCCGTCCCCGAGCCTTCGGTCGCAGCCGCGGTGCATCGTCCGTCCAACGGTCACGTTGAGCGTTTCGGTCAGGCCGCGCAGCTCGACCTCGAACGCGCCATCCGCGCGTCGGATCTCCCCGAAATGCCCGACGAACAGAAGGATGCTGAGCACGGGCCGCGTCCAGTCAACCAGCCAATGCTCGACGTCGGCGCGGTCGAAACGCCCGGCCGTCACGTCGGCATCGCTAATGCCCGCATCGCTCAGCGCCCCGACCGCCTGCGCATTGTCGACGGCAAACCCGGTGGTCGCCTGGACCGCAGTTGCGTTCAGCCCCGAGCTTGCCCTGAACGATGTGCCGTCGAACGACAGGTCATTGTCATGGTCCGTGAAACCGAAGACGCGACCGTCCCGCCGCGTGACCCGCCAGCACCGACACAGGGTCGTGGCCCCTCCGTCGAGCTTCGCTCTCAAATCCGGATCGATCTTGCGCATCAGATCCGCACCTCGATGACGGGAACGGACGGAACTTCCCCGGCGGAAAAGCTCGACAGGCTCGTGCTGATCCGGTCGCTGTCGAACCGGACGGGCACGTCGAATTCGAACCCCGCCGTGACGGCGGCACCCTCGGCAGGTGCCTGCGCAAAAGTGACGGTTCCGGTCAGGTGATCGACCGAATACCTCGCGGCCGACGACAATCCGACACCACCCAGCCCGAGACGGACCGTTCCGTCCACAGGTTTGGCAATCGGCCGGTCGTAATCGACGCCCCCGGACGGATACCGCTTCAAGAGCCTGAACTCGCGCCTGATCCCGTCGCCCACACCGATTGCCTGATCGAGAGCACTCGGGGTCGCGGACGGGCGACAGGACTTGAAATCGGTCCAGTCCTTCCAGCGAAATCCGTACAGCTGACCGTGCCGCGCCTCGAAGAACTCAATGACCTCCGCGAGGTCGTCGAGCGATCGCATCCCGAGCCCGGCGTCATATCGCCGCCGCGAATGCGCCCAGGGCGAGTTGCGCTCCTCGAACCCGTTGTTAAGCTGCACGATCTCCGTGCGCCGCTCCGGCCCGCCGCTCGATCCAATGGACAGCGGTGCCGGGAACCGGATTTCATGGAAATTCATGGTCGGGAACCTCTCAAAGATTGCGGCGGCCGCGCTGGATGGCGCGGTTCATTTCGGCAGCAACCTGGCTTTGCGACCGCCGGAACCCGGCCACATCGGGCGAGCTGATGTTCATCGTGACGTGGACGGCACCGCCGCCGCCGTTCGTGCGCACGCCAAGCCGTCCGTCGGACGACCGGGCCAGCGGCACGATGGCCTCAGGCCCCGCTTCGCCCATCAACCCCGTGCCGCCGCGCATCGGAAAATGCGTAGGTCCGTCGACCACGCCGCCCCGCGCGAACGCGGCCACGCGACCGGACGAGAATGCGGCACCCTTCGCGAACGGCGACAGCCCGCCGAAGATGGCGCTGAGCCCTCCGCTCAAGGCCGAGCCGACACCTTTCTGGACGGGTGCCAGCGCCTGGTTCAGCGCCGAATTTGACAGGCTCCGCCCGATACCGGCGAGGGACTCCGACAGCTTCTTGCCATCGAAAACCAGACCTTCGAAGGCGCGGCTGATCGACGACGTCACGGAGCGCGACATATCCGTCGCTTCCCGGCCCGCCCCCCGGAAGCTGCCCCCGACCCCGTCGAGTTCGCGCCGGAACGCCGACGCGACACCTTCGAGGCCTGACAGGCCTGTCTCCAGATTGACGAATTGCGCCTCCAGGCCGCCAAGATCCGGCTCCGTCATCCTAAATTCTCCTGTGGTGATCGTCCGCGACCGACGTCGGGGAACCGCGCCTGCAGCGTGTCGAAATCGGCCCGGCTCAGGGCTCCCTCGCCGGTCGCGGCTCCCGCGAGCAGCAGCAATTCAGCCGGCGTCAGGTCCCAGAAGACCGCCGGCGCGAGACCGAGTTGACAAAGGCCCAGCCGCATCAGGCTCTGCCAGGCTATCCGCGTCACGCCGTGTCATCCTCTCCGGGCACGGTGAAGGTGATCTTCAACAGCCGAGCCGCGGCCTGCGCCGCCTCGAGCGGTCCGCCGTCGATGGACTTCGCCAGCAACTCCGTCTCCGTGATGCGCCAGCCGCCGCCGTTGAGCCCCGCGGTCAGCAGGCAGATCAGATCGCGCACCCGGAAGGCCCCGGCCTCGAACCGACCGATCATGTCGAGGAGCGACTCCGCCTCCAGCCGCGTCTCCAGCTCCGCCAGCGCGTTCAGCGTCAGCCGCATCCGGTGAACCTCGCCATCCACCGACAGATCGACCTCGCCACGAAAGGGATTGCCCATCAGATCGGCTCGAAGGTGACGGCACCGGCCGAGGACAACGCCAGCTCATAGACCGCCTCCCCGTCATGCTGCCCAGCATATTCAATGCTCGTGATCTGGAACGGCCCCGACACCACGCCAAAGCTCGGAATGATGACCTGAAACGTCGGGATCTCGCCACTGAAGAAGATCGCGCGCGCCCGCTCGTCCGTCGCCTCGTCGCGAAACACCCCCGATCCGCTGATCGCGGCACTGCGCACGCCGGCGCCCGCCAGCAATTCGCGCCACCGCCCGGCGCTGCCGAGGTTCGTCACATCCACCGTCTCAGCGTTGAACGTGATGCGCGTGGCCCTCAGGCCCGCGATCGTCTCGAACGCGCCAGTTCCCGACAGGTCCAGCTTGATCAGGAGATCCTTGCCTCTTTGCGCCGCCATGGTCTTTGTCCTTTCGAAAAGGGGGATTAGTCTTCGAGGTCGAGCACGGCCCGGAACCGCAGCGTCACCCGCCGCTTCTCCGGCGCGCCGTTGCGATCCGCCCGGGCCTGCAGAAACCGCAGCCCGATCAGCCGCCCCGCCTCGATTTCGAGCGGCGCGTCCACCAGGCTCTCGCAGACGGCACCGGCGACGCGCTTGGCGAAACCGAACCCGTCGCGTCCCGAATGCACCACGACCGAAAAGTCATGCAGCGCACCCCGGCTCGTCTTCGTGTCGTTGGCGCGCACCGTCTCTTCGCCGAGCGTGACGTAATCGGCGGGAACCGCGGCCGGCCCCGAGGCAGGCGGCGCGTCGAACACCGCCGCCCCCACCAGCGCGGTCACCGCCGGATCGCCCGACAGCTTCCGAAAGACGGCCGCCTGCAAATCCGCCGAAAGCGCGAAACTCATGATATCACCCCTTCCTCGGCGAGGATCTCCAGATACCGCCCCGCAGCGTCGTGCTCGGTCACCGTGAGGATGTCGAAAATCCGGCTCCCTTCGCGAAACCGCTGCTCGGGCTGCGGGCGAGACGGCGCACCGAACGGCGCCGCCCGCACCAGGATCCGGTACCGCACCCGCGGCCGGTCGAGCGCCGCAATGAAGTCTTCGCGCGCCGAACGGGCGGAGATATCCGCCCAGACCGAGCCAAGCGCCACCCATCCGGTCTCCCGGCCGCCGGAGCCGTCCGGCACCGTGCGCCGGTCCTCCAGCTCCAACCTGCGCAGCAGGCGCACCGCCCCCGTCACGATAGCCCCCCGCCGATCCGCATCGCGCGGTAGGCGTCCAGCAGCACCAGCACCCCGAACGGCATCGAGCCCTGCGCAAGGCCGGTTGCCCCGCGGTTCTCGAAGAAATGCGTCGCGAGTAGAAACACCGCCTGCCGCAGATCCGCGGGCACGTCGGTCCAGGCAGGCCCGTAGCCGGCCGTGAACGCGATCTGCACATACCCCGAACGCGGAATGCGCGGCAAGTGGCGTCCGAACCGCCCCACCAACCGCGGCCGCTGGCTGTCGCGCATCAGGGACCAGGCGTCCGCTGCCACCTCCGTGGTCTCGCCGTCGGCGGCAACGAGGGTGATGCTCTCGATCGATTGCACCGGGCCCACCGGCAACCCCTGGCTCGCATCCTCGCGCCAGCGCGAGACCGTCCAGGTATAGGGCCGGCTCAGCAGGGCCCGCCCGATCCGCGCTTCGATCGCCGCAAGTGCCGAGCGCAGATAAAGCTCAAGCACCTGGTCCAGCGACCCGTCGTCGGCAAAGCCGGTCCCAAGCCGCAGGTGCTCTGCGAACGCGCGCACGGGCAGCGCCTCCGCCGGAGGCGCGCTCACTTCGGTCAGGATCATGTGGAACTCCTCAGTAGGGGCGTGTGCCCTGGGCGATCCGAAGAACGACGGCGCGGCTCAGCACGCGGTCGTCGCTCGTCTTGACCCGGTTGAAGACCATGTAGGCGCGACCGGGGATGCCTCCCTCGAAGGTCGCGAGCGAGCGGCACCCGCTCAGCTCCTGGCGCGCGATCCGAAGCTCCGCACGGTCCGGCCCCACCGGCTGGATCCCCCAGCCGAGATCGCGCAGCACCGTCTCGCCCGACGACAGATCGCCCCGGCTCCAGTCGATCACCTGCGTCAGCGGGCGGTCGGCGGTCTTGAGGACATAGGCGCTCAAATCCGGCTCCTCTTCTGGATCATGCGGACGAACACGCCTCCACGCCGCCCGAGCGGAGGGAGGAGCAGCGGCTGGAAGACGCGGAGGCGTGCCGGGTATACCCGCCCCGTCAGACGGGACGGGCTATTTGCGACGGGCGGTCAGCTCGCCGCAAATTTCAGAAGCTTGATCGCCGCGAAATCGCTGACGTCGCCGCCGATGCGCTTGGTGGCATAGAACAGCACATGCGGCTTCGCCGAGAACGGATCGCGCAGGATCCGCAGGTCAGGCCGCTCCGCAACCGTATAGCCCGCCCGGAAATCCCCAAACGCGATGGCATAGGAATTGGCCGTGATGTCGGGCATGTCCTCGGCGATCAGCACCGGATAGCCCATCAGGCGCGCGGGCTCCGCGGCCGCCAGACCGTCCGACCACAGGAACCGGCCGTCCGCGTCCTTCATCTTGCGCACGGCGCCGGCGGTCTTCGAGTTCATCACGAAGGTCGCGTTGGCCCGGTAGCGCGCGCCCAGCGCATAGACCAGATCGACGATGGCATCCGCCGGATCGCTGGACGAAAAATCGCCGGCGGCACCGGTCGGCACGTAGCCGAGCGATCCCCAGGCCCAGATGTCCGTGTCGACCTTGCCATACTTCAGGAAGCCGGTGGGCTTGTCGATGCCGTCGCCGTTGATGAAGGCGCTGGCCTCCGCCCGGCTGAACTTGTCGGCGATCCGCTGCGCGAGCCAGCCCTCGACGTCGAAGGCGCTGTCGTCGAGCAGGCGCTGGCTCGCCTTCGGCAGGGCCGCCAGCTCGTGCAGCGGGATCGAGATGCGGTCGACCTGCGGCGTGCCGGTCTCCGCCGTGGTGGTGGTCTCGGTCGCCCAGCCGGCACCTACGTCCGAATGGTCCACCAGCACGTCGAAGGCCGTCGCCTCCACCTGAACCACGTTGGCGATCGTGCGGATCGAGGCCGACGAGCGCAGGACGCCGACCACTTCGGCGGCGGTCTGCGGATCCACGAGGTAACCGCCGTCGGCCGCGACCGCCGTCGACAGGGCCTTCTCCTCGACGGTCAGGCTGCGCAGGCCGTCGTCGTCGCCGGAGCGCAGATAGGCCGCGAAGGCCTTCTTGTGCGGCGCGTCGGTGTCGGCCGCGCGGGACAGGGACGGGCGGTTCGGTGCGATGGATTTACGGTCGAGCATGGCCAAACGGGTTTCCTGTTCTTTGAACTTGGATTTGATCTCGGATTGAAAGGCGGAGAATTCGTGCAGAAACCCGGTGAGGGCGGATTTTACCTCCCCCTGGGCCGTTGGTCCCGGCGCGGCCTGACCCGCCGGGTGCGTGCTTTCATTTCTGTGCATCGGACGTGTTCCTTGATGACTGATCCGTTCACCCGCTGGGCCCTACGCCAGCAATTCCCGCGCCGCGCGGAACGTCTCCGCCAGGGTTTGCGCGAGATCGTCCGCGGCGTCCGAAGACCCCGCCTGGACCCGCGCCTGCGGGAGCATCGGGAAGGTCACGAGCGAGACCTCCCACAATTCGATTTCGTGCAGCAGCCGCTGGCCGGTCTCGGCCTTCTCGGCGCGCACGGTCCGGTAGCCGATCGACAGGCCGTCGATGGCTCCCGCCTGCAACAGGCTGTGCGCCTCGAACCCCGCCTGCACGTCGAGGAGCAGCCGCCCCTTCACGTACAGACCGCGCTCGTCCTCGCGCACCTCGTCCCAGACGCCGATGGGCTTCGCGGGATCGTGCTGCCACAGCATCTTGACCCCGCGCCCGGCCTTGGCGAGCCGCGCCAGCGACACGGCATAGGCCCCGCGCTGCACCACGTCTCCGCCCTGGTCCACCGCGCCGAACAGGCTGGCGTGCCCGGAGATGACAGCGCCGTCCTTAAGCGCCAGATCGCCGTCGAATGTGGCGAATTTGGTCTCGAGGGTCGGAAATCCGGAATATCCTTGCATCTTGGCGCCTTCTTCTCAGGAAATCGTCTTGATGAAGCCGTAGGCCACATCGGCGAGCAGGACGGACGCGGCCCCGAAGACCGCGAGCCACATGCGCCTCTCGAGGCGGTCGAGGGCCACCTCGATCTGGTTCAGCCGCCGTTCGAGCTGTTGCCAGCGTTCCTCGGCCAGCCGCTCGTTCACCTCGATGCGCGCCGAGGCCACGTCGAACGGATCGTAGAGAAAGCGCGAACCGCCGCCGCGGGTCGTGGCGCGCATCAGGTTCCGGACAGACCGGGCAGCCCGAGCATCCGCCGCTTCTCGGCTTCCGTCAGGAACTCCGCCGACGCGATGCGCCGCCAGAGCGCCTCGCGCTCCTCGGCCAGCGCCGGCACGTTGTCCTCGTCCACCTTCAGCGTGAAGCCCGTGCCGTAATAGGCGGGAAGCCAGCCGGAGAGCGCCGCCAGTGTCTTCGAGACCATCGGCAGCACCGTCAGCCGGTAGAACGCCCGGTGCGCCTCGGCATAGTTCGCATAGGTGTTGTCCCCCGGCAGCCCCAGCAGCATCGGCGGCACCCCGAAGGACAGCGCCACGTCCCGCGCCGCCGCCTCCTTGGTGCGGTGGAACTCCATGTCGGAGGGCGAAAAGCCCATGGGCTTCCAGTCGAGCCCTCCCTCCAGCAGCATCGGTCGCCCGGCGTTGCGCGCCCCCTGATGGTGGCTCTCCAACTCGTCGATCAGCCGGCTGTACTGGTCCGCAGCGAGGCTCCCCTGTCCGTCGGCCCCCTTGTAGACAATGGCGCCCGAAGGCCGGGCCGCGTTGTCGAGCAGTCCCTTCGACCAGGCCGCCGCCGAATTGTGCACGTCGATCGCCGCCGCCGCCGCCTGCATCGGCGACAGACCGTAGTGATCGTCCTGGGGGTGAAAGCTCTTGACGTGCAGCACCGGGATCCGGTCCGCCCGCATGTCGAAAACGTGCTTCTTTGCGCCGACCACATACTCGTAAGCCACCGGCCAGCCGTCCGCCCCCGGCACCACCTTCATGCGGTCCGAGCGCAGCGCATAAATCTCGCGCGGCCCGCCCGACAGCGCCTCGCCCGCGGCCTCCAGATACGCATCCCCCGTCAGCAGCAGATACCCGTAGAAACTCTCCATCAGCTGCGCCCCGGCCTGACCGGGGTTCGGCGCCCCCAGCAGATCGATCACCGGATGGGTCTCGAACCGGCGCGCCGCGTCCTGGCACACCACCGGCACCGCGGCCGCGGCCTCCGCGATCAGCTTCACGCAGCGGAACGCGATCGGATTGCGCAGAAACCCTACCCGGGTCAGCGTACCGGAATCGCGCGCGGACCAGGCCACGCGCCCGGCCGTCTGCAACGCGAGCACCGGGGCCGCCGCCGAGGCCTTGGCCTCCGGCGGCTGCGGTTTAGACATGCGGAATACTTGCCAGACCATGGTCAGCCTGCTCCTCGATTGCTTGCAATGCTCGGCGACCGGGGCCGGCGCGGCCCCGTAGACAGGCTGTCAGAGCCCGCGGATCCGCGGCGCGCGATAACTCGCCGCCGGATCGATCATCAGATCGGTGATGGCCCAGACCAGCGCATCCACGCGGTCCGGACTGCCCGCCCCGGCAAAGCCCTGCCCGGTCATCTGCGCCATCTGGTCCTCCAGCGCCGGGAACGCCGTGCGGTGCGACACCCGGCCCTGCTCATAGAGCGCCGCGACCGGCTCGGCCCGCGCCACCTTGCCCCGGCTCGCGCGGACGGCGCGAAACGGGATCAGCGGATCGACGCTGCGGATCAGGGATGCAACCAGCTCGCCCCCCTGGTTCACTTCCGCCACCATCCGGTCCGCGCGGTGCTTGTGAAACAGCGCCACCGCGCGCTCCGCCCAGGCCTGCGGCGAGGCACCCTTCAGACTGCCGTCCTCCAGCACCTGCGCCACCCAGTCCTGCGGCGGGCCCTGCATCGCGACCCCCGCCACGATGATGCCGCATTCGTCCGCCCCCTTGCCGGTCGTGACCGGCGGATCCACTGCGATCACCACCCGGTCGGGCTCGACATGGCGCGGCGCGCGGGCGGCCTCCAGCATGTCCCAGGTCCACAGCGCCCCGTCGAGATCCATCACGATCTCGCCCTCCAGCTCCTGGCGCCCGAGCCGCGTGCCGGCATAGGCCTCCGTCACCGTGTCGAGAAACGATTTCGCCAGATGCATTCGGTTCGCCTCTGTCGGTGCATGCGTCTTGACCGTGCCTGGTGCTGCGAGGATCGCCGCCAGCAGCGGATTGTTGCGCGGCGTCGTGGTCACCAAAGCCTGCGGATGCTCCCCGAGCCGGAGCGCGAAGCGCAGCATGTCCCAGGCCTCCTCGCCCTTGCGCCATTTCGCCAGCTCGTCGCACCAGGCGCAGTCGAACTGCGGACCGCGCAGGCTTTCGGGATCGCTTGCTGAAAAGATCTGCGCCACCGCCCCGTTCGGCCAGACCAGCCGCTTTCGCGTCGCCTGCCATTCCGGCCGCCGGTCCGGGGGCGAACAGTTGAGAATTCCGCTGTCCCCGAAGATCATCACCTCGCGGGCCTGATCCAGCGTCTCCGCCACCAGCGCGACCCGGGAACAGCGTCCCGGGTCGGCCGGCAGACCACCTTCGACCTGCGCGCGGATCCATTCGGACCCGGCGCGGGTCTTGCCCGCACCCCGGCCGCCCAGGATGATCCAGGACGTCCAGGGGCCGGCGGGTGGCAGCTGATGCCCCTCGAGCGCCCAGTGCTCGAAGAGCCAGGGCAGGGACATCAGCGCGTTGGGTGACAGCGCGTCCAGAAAGGCGCCCAGATCACCGGGGTTCGGACCAGGCGGCAAGTCTCGCAAGGATCTCCGCGCGGGCGGCGGCGAGGTCGAGTTCGCCCCCGCCTCCGTCGGTCCAGCATCTGGTTCGTTTGACAAGATTTGCCTCGAGATCGAGTACGGTTTGGAGCGCCCTGTGGTGGGCCTTCAGGGCCTCCACGGTATCCTTTTCTGGGGAGGGTTCTCCTCCCGTCTGCAGAAGCGTGATCCGTTCCTTGAGAGCCACGGAAAGATCACGGTACAATTCAAAGTTCCGACCCAGAACATCGCTGGCCCGGAGCTCTTCAAGTGCTGAAATTGTCATGTGACGAGTGCCCTGGCTGCTCCGCCCGGGCCAAAACAGAACGGCAGGCCGTGATGTGCTCACGCCTGCCGACCCATTTCTTCCAGCTTGCCTAGAGGTATACCCTGGAGCGTGCGGTCTGTCAATCGCTAAATCTCAGGTTGAGCACGCCACCCCGCCGCACGGCGCATCGCCCTTCCGCGCAACACCCCTCCGCGCGGCCGCATTCTGCACGCTCCCCCCCCTCGCACAGAGACACGCCATGACCGACCCTTTGCGCACCATCCTCCTCCCGGAGATCGACCCGACCGCCCTCGTCCGCGACCGCACCGGCCTCGACCCCGAACCACAGGCCGAGCTCGAGCGGTCCATCGTAGCCTCCGGCCTGCGCCAGCCCATCGAGGTTTTCCCGCTTCCCGCCCCCCGCGGCCCCTGTCTCTACGGCCTTCTCTCCGGCTTTCGCCGCCTGCACGCCTTCCAGGCCCTGCACGCCGCCACCGGCCAGGACCGCTAAGCCGCCATCCCTGCCTTCCTGCGCGCGACTACCACGCCCGCCAAAGCCCTTATGGCCATGGTCGAGGAAAACGAGATCCGCGCCGATCTCTCCCCCTTCGAGCGCGGCCTCGTCGCCGTCACCGCCCGCAACGCCGGCGCCTACCCCTCCATCGAAGAGGCCGTCGAGGGCCTCTATCCGAGTGCCAACCGCCAGAAGCGCCTGCGCCTGCGCAGCCTCGCCCTGTTCGCCGAAGAGATGGACGGCCAGCTCGCCGCCCCCGAAAAGCTGACCCAAGCCCAGGCCATCCGGATCTCCCGCGCCCTCTCCGCAGGGTTCGGCGACCTCCTCCGCACCGCACTCGCGGAATCGTCGCTCACCGCCCCCGACCATCAGTGGGATCTTCTCCAGCCGATTCTCGCCGAGGCGGAGGCGAACGAGGCCCGGCCCGAGACCTCCGCAACCGAGGGCCGGCCGCGCCGCGTCGTCCGCCCCCGCTATGGCCTGACCGTCCGCCGCGAACGCACCCGCGACGGCTGGAGCCTCCACTTCACCGGCCGCGAGGCCACCGGCCCCATGATGGATGCCGTGCTCGACACCGTCGAAGGCCTCTACGCGCCATCCTGATCGGTCCGCAGCGGCGAACGGATGCGCACCCCGGGCCCGATCCGGGGTGCTCCGGATCCCGCACCCGGGTTCCGGACAGGATCAGATCGCGCCCCAGAGCTGGAACAGGAGCCCCGCGGCAAACGATCCCGTCAGGGCGATCGCGATGTAGACGGCGAACACGCGCCGCTTGACCAGCGCCCAGACCGCGATCGCCGCGGGCAACGACGTGACACCACCGGCGACCAGAAACGCCAGACCGGCGCCCGGCGCCATGCCCTGCTCCATCAGACCGCCCACCAGCGGCAGCGCGGCATAGCCGTTGAGATACGCCGGCACCCCCACCAGGGTCGCGATCCCGATGGGCGCCAGACCCGAGCCGCCGAGCGCGCTCGCGACGAGGTCGGCCGGCAGCCAGGCCAGCATGAGGCTTTCGAGCACGAAGGCGAGGGTCAACCATTTCGCGAGAAACAGCGTGGTCTTGCCACCCTCGCGCACGAACTTGGCGACCCGGGCCTCGTCCTGCCAGAACTTCCAGACGACCGCCTTGGCACTCCGGACCTTGGATCCGCCGCACCCGCCGTTGCCGACGCCGTCCCGCAACGGATCGGTCAGGGTCCCCGTCCGGTTCAGGAGATGGACCACGATGCCGCCGAAGATGCCGAGGCCCACTGCGGCGATCGTCTTGGCGACGGCGAACTCAAGGCCGAGAACCCCGGTGGTCAGCACGAACATCGACGGGTCCATCACCGGCGAAGCGAGCCAGAACGCCATGACGGCCGACAGCGGCACGCCCATGGCCAGCAAGGCCGCGATCAGGGGAATCACGCCGCAGGAGCAAAACGGCGACAGACCGCCCGCGGCCGCGGCGATCACGATCATGACGGCGGGTGATCCGGTGAAGGCGCGCGCGATCAGGCCGTCCGCACCGGTCGCACCGGCATAGGCGGCCATTCCGATGGACAGGACCAGAAACGGGGCGACCTCGATTAGGTTGCGCGCCGTGAATTCGGCGCTGATCACGCCCTGGGCCGGCGCGAACAGGAACAGCACGATCAGGATCGCAGCCGAGACAAGCCAGATCCTCTGTTCGGTCCACAGGCGATAGGCACCGTCCGTGGTCCAGGTCCGCAAGCGAAGCGCGCGTTCATTCATCGCGGTATCCCCAATGTTGTCGTTTCTTCAGTCCTGAAATATCGCCCGTTCATGCCGCGGTCTCCCGCGCCAGTCTGACCCCGACGCAGCATTCCGCCGTCAGGAAGGATACCGTCCGGCGCATCAGGTCGTAGTCGACCCGGTTGACGATCTGCCGGCCCTGGCGTTCCTGCAAAACCAACCCGGCATCGACCAGCGTTTTCAGATGATGCGCGAGGGTCGACGGGGCCATGTCGAGATGCTGTCCGATCTCGCCCACGTTCAGCCCCGGCTCCCCCGCGCGCACCAGCAGGCGGAAAACCTCGAGACGGGTCTCGTGACCGAGAGCGGCCAGCGACCGGGATATGGATGCATTCAGTATCATGCTTCCAATATAACCAAAAACCCGGTTATGTCAACGCGTCAGGGGCAGTTTTTCCCTCCAAGGTCCTTCGACATTCGCGAAAGACCGCCTCGAAAACCGGCTGTTTTCCCCGAACATTCTATTTTCATAATAAAAACATATAGTTGACTAGCGTCACATCGTGTGACGCTCATCCCGGACCCTCATTCGGTCGCCGCTTCCGCCTCGGCCTCCAGCGCCCGCTGCGCCTCCAGCCGCCGCCAGACCGCCACGTTTGCGTTGTGCTCGGCCAGCGTCCGGCCGAAGGCGTGGCCCCCCGATCCA
>JBBQYB010000064.1:0-17953 GCA_038209095.1 Rhodobacterales bacterium | reverse complement strand
TCGCCGGCATCGGCCCCGGTTCCGAGCTGACCCGCGAGACCCAGAGCCTGATCCGCGACCTGCGCAACGCCGCGCAATCGGTCAACACCCTCGTGCTCGCGCTGGAACGGCGCCCCAACTCCGTCCTCTTCGGGAGATGATCATGCGGCCAGTCCTGCTCCTCGCGGCCCTCGCCCTCGCGGGCTGCGCCACGCCGAACTACTACCTCACGCCGGCCCCAGCGGCCTCCGCGCGCGCCACAAGCAGCATCGGCGGCATAGTCGTCGCGGACATCAGCCTGCCCGCCTACGCCGAGGCCATCGAGATCGCGGTGCTCGACCCGGCCTCCGGGGCGGTGACGCTGGAGCCCGATGCGCTCTGGGCCGACACGCCGCGCCGGGCTCTCACGCGCCATCTCGTGGCTTCGCTCCAGGAGCGTCTTCCCGCCCAGATCGCGAGCGAACCCTGGCCGAGCTTCGACAGCCCCAGCTACCGCATCGAGGTCGCCGTCGACCGCATGATCGGCGCACCCGACGGCCCCTTCGCCTTCTCCGGCCAATACGTGATCGTCTCGCCCATCAGCGGGAGCATCGTCTCCACCGAGCGCTTTGCCCTCACCGTCCCGGCCGGTCCCGGGTATCAGGGCCTGATCGACGCCCATGCCCGCGCCGTCGAAGCCCTCGCCGACCGGATCGCCGCACGCCTCAGCCGCGGCGGCCTCTCCTGAGCCGATTGCGTCCGCCGATCCGCTACAACGCCCGCCGCGCCGCAAGTGCTGCCTGGATCGTGCCGTCGTCGAGGTAATCCAGCTCGCCCCCCATCGGCACCCCCTGCGCGAGGCTCGTCACCCGGACCCCGGCCTCCTCCAGCGTCTCCGCGATGTAATGGGCCGTGGTCTGCCCATCGACCGTGGCCGGAAGCGCCAGGATCACCTCGCCCACCGCCTCCGCGCGCAGCCGCCCCGTCAGCTGCGGGATCCGCAGCGCCTCCGGCCCGACCCCGTCGAGCGCCGACAGAACGCCACCCAGCACGTGGTACCGCCCGCGAAACGCGCCGCCGCGCTCCATGGCCCACAGATCGGCCACGCTCTCGACCACGCAGATCTCGCCATTGGCCCGGCGCGGATCGGCACAGATCCCGCAGACCTCCGCCACCGCGATGTTCCCGCAGACGTCGCAGACCCGCACCGTCGCCGAGACCTCCGCCAGCGCCTGCGCCAGGGGATCGAGCAGCAGCGCCTTCTTGCGGATCATCGCCAGCGCCGCCCGCCGTGCGGACCGCGGTCCCAGCCCCGGCAGCCGCGCCATCAGCGCGATCATCCGCTCGACCGCCGCCGCTCCCTGATCGGCCATCGCTGCCTCAAAAGGGCAGCTTCATGCCCGGCGGCAGGTCGAGCCCGGCGGTGACCTTGGACATCTCCTCCTGCGCGGCCACCTGCGCGCGCGCCTGCGCGTCCTGCACGGCCGCCACGATCAGATCCTCCACGACCTCCCGGCTCTCCGCATCGAACAGCGACGGATCGATCGCGATCGCCCGCAACTGCCCCTTCGCCGTGGCGGTGGCCTTCACCAGCCCGGCCCCGGCCTCGCCGGTCACCTCCAGGGTCTCCAGCCGCTCCTGCGCCTCGGCCATCTTGCCCTGCATCTCCTGCGCCTGTTTCATGATCTTGGCCATGTCGCCAATCTGACCCAGTCCCTTAAGCATCGCCTCACTCCTCCTCAAAGGGATCAAGCGGATCCCAGTCATCGGCTTCCTCCGGCAGCGGCTCCTCGGCCACCGCCTCGCCTCCACGCGGCCGGATATCCCGGATCACCGCTCCGGGGAAGGCCGCCAGCACCGATTGCACCAGCGGATGCGCCTGCGCCGCGGCCATCATGTCGCCCCGCCGCACGGCCTTTTCCTCGGCAATCGTGGCCGCCCCGCCCGATCCCACCACGGACACACCCCAGCGCACCCCGGTCCAGGCCTGCAACCTTTGCGCCAGCCGCGCCGCAAGATCGGGGGCCGCCTGAGGCCCCGGCTCGAACTCGATCCGCCCCGGCGCGTATTTAACCAGCCGCAGATCCGCTTCGATCTCCACGAGCAGGCTCATCTCGCGCCGCGCCCGCACCAGCGCCACCACGTCGTCGAACGCGGCATAGCGCGCCAGCGCCCCGGCCTGCGTCTCCACCGCCGCCACCGCACGTGGCTCCGCCGCCAGCGCCTGCGCGCCACCGCCGCCACCCCCGCGCGGCAGGACCGCCCCGCCACCGGCCGGAGCCGCGGCCGGCTCCGCCCCAAGCCGCCGGATCAATTCCTCCGGGCTCGGCAGGTCCGCCACATGCGTCAGCCGGATGATCGCCATCTCCGCCGCCATCATCCCGTTCGGCGCGATGGCCACCTCCTCGAGCGCCTTGAGCAGCATCTGCCACATCCGCGTCAGCGCCCGCATCCCGAGCCGCCCGGCGAAGTCGAGGCCCCGCGCCCGTTCGTCCGGCCCCACGGTCGGATCGTCCGCCGCGGCCGGCGTGATCTTGACCATCGACACCCAATGCGTGATCTCCGCCAGGTCCCGCAGCACCGCCAGCGGCTCGGCACCCTCGCCGAACTGCCCGCCCAGTTCCGCAAGCGCGCCCGCCGCATCCCCGCGCATCACCGCCTCGAAGAGGTCCAGCACCCGCCCGCGGTCCGCGAGCCCCAGCATCGCGCGCACCTCCGCCGCCCCCGTCGCAGCACCGGGCGCGATCGCCTGGTCCATCAGGCTCAGCGCATCCCGCACCGACCCCTCCGCAGCGCGCACGATCAGCGCCAGCGCATCCCCTGCGACCTCCGCCCCCTCGGCCCGCGCGATCCGCTCCAGATGCGCCAGCATCACCTCCGGCTCGATGCGCCGCAGGTCGAACCGCTGGCACCGCGACAGCACGGTCACCGGCACCTTGCGGATCTCCGTGGTTGCGAACAGGAACTTCACATGCGCAGGCGGCTCCTCCAGCGTCTTGAGAAGCGCGTTGAACGCCGAGGTGCTCAGCATGTGCACCTCGTCGATGATATAGACCTTGTAGCGCGCGCTCGCCGCCCGGTAGGCCACGCTGTCGATGATCTCGCGGATGTCGCCCACGCCGGTCCGGCTCGCCGCGTCCATCTCCAGCACGTCCACGTGCCGCCCCTCGGCAATGCCCCGGCACGGCTCGCAGACCCCGCAGGGCTCGATGGTCGGCCCGCCCGTCCCGTCCGCCCCGATGCAGTTCAGCCCCTTCGCGATGATCCGCGCCGTCGTGGTCTTGCCCACGCCGCGCACGCCGGTCAGCACGAAGGCATGGGCGATCCGGTCCGCGGCAAAGGCGTTGCGCAGCACGCGCACCATCGCCTCCTGCCCGATCAGGTCGGCGAACGTCTGTGGCCGGTACTTGCGCGCCAGCACGCGGTACGGCTCGCCCGTCGCAACCTCCGTCCTGAGATCGTCCATATGCCCGCCCGTCATCCGCAAGCGGCTAGCCTAACCATCGCGCCGCAGCACGGCAAGGAACGATCCGGACGGATCGCCCGAGTCGTTCGACACATGGGTAAAGGGTGAGAGGCTGGACAACGACCCAATCGGGGCTCGTTACGGCTGCTTCCTTCCGGACCTGACCGGGTTGGCGAGGCGCCTGCCCGCGCCAACCTCTCACGACCGATATACGGAGGCACCCTCTCCGCATCAACCCCTTGTCCGCGACGCCGCGCCGGCGCAAGACTGCGCCATGCCCCCCGATCTCGCGTTCGAATCCGCAGGTGCCTACCCCGTCTGCGGGGTCGACGAGGCCGGGCGCGGCCCCTGGGCCGGACCCGTGGTCGCGGCGGCCGTCATCCTCGATCCAAGCGCGATTCCCCTTGGCCTCGACGACAGCAAGTGCCTCCCCGCCGATCGCCGGACCGCCCTCTTCGAGACCCTCGCCGCCACCGCGCGCATCGGCGTAGGTTCGGCCTGCGTTGCGGAGATCGACGCCGTCAACGTCCTCCAGGCGAGCCTTCTCGCCATGCGCCGCGCCATCCTCGCGCTCGGGCCCGGTCCTGCTCCCGTCCGAGCCCTGATCGACGGGCCCCACGTGCCGCCCGGCCTCGACCTCGAGGCTTTTGCGATCATCCGCGGGGACGCCCGCGCGCTCTCCATCGCCGCCGCCTCCATCGTCGCAAAGGTCACACGCGACCGGATCATGGTGGCGTTGGCGCAACAGTTTCCCGGCTACGGATGGGACCGGAACATGGGATACGGGGTCCCGGCCCATGCGGCCGGGCTCGATCTGCTTGGCGTGACCCCTCACCATAGGCGCAGCTTCGCACCCGTCCACAAGATATTGTGCAAAGCGAAAGCTTAAGTCATTGATTCAAAATATAATTTGACCGCGAATCGGTTTTGACTCATCCTGCATGCGCAACAAGTTCAGGGGCCGTCATGACCAGGTCGAAGAAAGTCGCTGTGACCGGCGCGCTCGCGGTGGACGTCATTCACCCCGGATGCTGCATCGAGGTCATGCGCGGTCTGCCGGAGGCCTCGGTGGACCTGATCTTCGCCGATCCGCCATATAATCTTCAACTTAAGGGCGATCTGCACCGCCCCGACAACAGCCGTGTAGACGCCGTGGACGACGACTGGGACCGGTTCGCCTCCTTCGCCACCTATGACCGGTTCTCACGCGCCTGGCTCGCCGCCGCCCACCGCCTGCTCAAACCCGACGGGGCCATCTGGGTCATCGGCTCCTATCACAACATCTTTCGCGTGGGCTCCGCCCTACAGGACGCCGGTTTCTGGATCCTCAACGACGTGATATGGCGCAAGTCGAACCCCATGCCCAATTTCCGCGGCAAGCGCTTCACCAACGCCCACGAGACGCTGATCTGGGCCGCAAAGTCCGAACGGTCGAAATACGTCTTCAATTACGACGCCATGAAGGCCCTCAACGAGGGCCTCCAGATGCGTTCCGACTGGGTCATCCCGCTCTGCAACGGGGGCGAGCGTCTCAAGACCGCCTCCGGCGACAAGGCGCATCCCACCCAGAAACCCGAGGCCCTGCTGCACCGGGTGCTGGTCGCCGCCACCAGGCCCGGCGACGTGGTGCTCGATCCCTTCTTCGGCACCGGGACCACCGGGGCCGTCGCACGGCGGCTGGGTCGCCGCTGGATCGGCATCGAACGCGACCCCGACTACATCGCCGCCGCCACCTCGCGCATCGCAGGCGTCGTCCCGCTCGACCCCGAGACCGCCGCGATCACCCCGCCCCGGCGCGCCGAGCCCCGCATCGCCTTCGGCCAGGTGATGGAACGCGGACTGCTCTCGCCCGGCGAGACGCTGCATTCGCTCAACGGCCGGCGGTCGGCCCGCATCCGGGCCGATGGCACGCTCATTTCGGCCGAGGTCCGGGGCTCGATCCACCAGGTCGGGGCCGCCCTCGAGGGCGCGCCCTCCTGCAACGGCTGGACCTACTGGCATGTCGACCGCAAGGGCGCGCGCATCCCCATCGATCTGCTCCGCCAGCAGGTCCGGGCCGAACTCCACGACTGATGCGCGGCCTGCCCGGACGCTCGGCGTCCGCATTAACAAAGATTGCCAAAAGCTTGACGAATTTCTGATTGTACAACGATAACAACAGCTTGACCTTTTGTCCACGCGTGGACAAACCGTGGCGCGTCTCGAATTCCGCTCATTTCGCCGCCGCCATCCCCATCCTCAGCGCCTTTTTCATCACCGTGGGCAGCCCCGCTTCCAGCGCCTCGGACCAGGGCCGCCAGTCCCCGGCGGGCGCGTCCATCCCGACCCGCGCCACGGCGACGGCCAGCGCCAGATGGAAATGCGTGAACGTGTGGCGCACCTCCACGCCCGCATCCCTCCAGTCCTCTGCGAACGGCGGCCTGCCCGCGACCGGCCCCGCCACCCAGTCCGTCCCCGGCAGCCCCAGCATCCCCCCGAGCAGCCCTTTCGCCGGCCGTGTCTCAACCAACACCGACCCGTCCGTGCGCAGCGCCAGATAGGCAATGCCACGCCTCAGCGGCTTATCGGGCTTCGCGGCCTTCCTCGGCAGGATCTCCGCGATCCCGAGCGCTCGCCCCGCACAGGACCCCTGCCACGGGCAGATCCCGCAAGAGGGCCGTCTCGGCGTGCAGACCGTGGCCCCGAGGTCCATCACCGCCTGCGCATGATCCCCCGGCCGCTCTTCCGGCGTCAGCGCCGCCGCCAGTGCCCGCAAGGTCTCCTTCGCTCCCGGAAGCGGCTCCTCCACCGCATGGATCCGCGCCATGACCCGCTCGACGTTCCCGTCGAGCACCACAGCCCGGCGCCCGAACGCGATCGCCGCCACCGCCGCTGCCGTATAGGGCCCAATGCCCGGCAGGGCGCGCAACCCGGCCTCCGTATCCGGAAACCGTCCGCCCAACTTGTTGGACACGACCCGCGCACAGGCCAGCAGATTGCGCGCGCGGGCATAATACCCGAGCCCCGCCCAGGCGGCCATCACCTCCGCATCCTCGGCCGAAGCCAGATCCTGCACCCGCGGCCAGCGTGCCGTGAAGGCCTCGAAATACCCTTTCACCGCCGCCACGGTCGTCTGCTGGAGCATCACCTCCGACAGCCACACCCGGTACGGATCGGCCTGCCCGCCCGACCCGGGCGGCACCCGCCACGGCAGCCGACGTGCCGTCCGGTCGTACCAGTCCAGCAGATCCCCTGCCATCTGCCCCTGACATTCCGCGCGATCCGGCATAGCCTGTTCCCCGGAGGACCCAATGGCCACGCAGGTTGACCCGCCCTCGCCGAAACGCAAGCCCGGCCGCCACCGCGGCTTTCTTCAGGCCGGCGCGCTAATCACCGAACAGACGCGCACGGCCGCCGCCCGCCGGGGCTATGCAGAGGCCCGCCTCAAGGCGCTCTGGCCCGACATCGTGGGCCCGGAGATCGCCGGCATCACCCGGCCCGCCCGGCTCACCACCTCGCGCGGCCCCTCCGGCGCCCTTCTGACGCTGGGGGTGCTCGGCGCGAACGGCCCGCAGATCCAGATGCTCCTGCCCCTCATCCGCGAACGCATCAACGCGGCCCTCGGACCGGGAATGGTCGGACGCATCCAGATCACCCAGGCCGGAGGGGCCGAACCACCCGTCCTGCGCGACGCGCCGCCGGCACCCCCGGCTGACATCTCCACCCTCGCAGCCCCGCTCTCAACAATTGGTGATCCCGAATTGCGCGCCGCCCTGGAGACATTGGCGTGCAACGTGTTATCTCGATCCAGACGAAATCCGAACCGGAAGTCAGACCCATGACCCTCGCCTTGACCCGCCGAAGCCTGATCCTCGGCACCGCTGCCGCCCTGACCGCAAGCGCCCTGCCTGCCTTGGCGCAGGATACGCGCGAAGTGAAGGAGATGACTCTCGGATCCCCGGATGCGCCCGTCACCCTGATCGAATATGCCTCGCTGACCTGCCCGCATTGCGCCGATTTCCACACGCAGGTCCTGCCGCAGATCAAGACTGACTACGTCGAGACCGGCAAGGTGCGGCTGATCTTCCGCGAGGTCTATTTCGACCGTCCCGGGCTCTGGGGATCGATGATCGCGCGCTGCGCCGGCGAGGATCGCTACTTCGGCGTGCTGGAGCTATTGTTCAAGGAACAGAACAACTGGTCCCGCGCCACCGACGCCTCCGCCGTGGTCGAAAGCCTCTATGCCATCGGCCGTCAGGCCGGCATGACCGACGAGGCAATGAACGCCTGTCTCCAGGACGCCGACTTCGCGCAGGCGCTGGTGAACGAATATCAGGCCAATGCCACGGCCGACGGGATCGACGCCACGCCCACCTTCATCCTCAACGGGGAGAAGGTCAGCAACATGCCCTGGCCCGACTTCAAGGCCCGCATTGATACGGCGCTCGCGGGCTGAGGGCCCCGGCTCAGAGGCCGATCCGCGCCAGCGCCTCCTCCAGCGGTGCGGTGTCGGCGATCTCGAGGCGGACCGGCACGACCAGAACCTCTCGGCGAAACCCGATTGGCAGACGCACGGCGTCCTTTTCCGTCGTGACGAGCTGGGCACGCGCGGCCAGCGCCTCCTGCCGCAGCCGCGCAAGGATCTGCGGGTGATAGACCGCGTGATCCGGAAACTCGTGCGTCGCGACGATCTCCGCCCCGAGCCCGCGCAGCGTCGCGAAAAACTTGCCCGGCCGTCCGATGCCGGCAAAGGCCAGCACGCGTAGACCCGACCAGGCCATCCCGGTCGCGAGCGGCCGCAGTTCGCCGTCGAGCACCGGCAGCCCGCCCAGTCGCTCACGCGGCCCGCAGGTTCCGATCATCAGCGCGAGATCCGCCCGTGCAACGCCCTCCGCCACAGGCTCACGCAACGGTCCCGAAGGGATCACGCGCCCGTTGCCGAACCCGTATCCCGCATCCACGACGAGCACCGTCAGGTCCTTGACGAGGCCCGGGTTCTGAAAGCCGTCATCGAGCACCACGGCCTGCGCCCCGTCGGCCACCGCGGCCCTTGCTGCCGCAGTCCGGTCCTTGCCAACCCAGACCGGACCGAACGCGGCGAGAAGCAGCGGCTCGTCTCCCACCTCGGCGGCCGTGTGGACCTGCTCGTTCACCCGGACGGGTCCCTCCAGGCTCCCGCCATACCCGCGAGAGATTGCATGAGCCACGATTCCGCGGGCCGCAAGAAACCCCATGAGACAGACGACCGTCGGCGTCTTTCCGGCCCCGCCGACCGTCAGATTGCCGACGCACAGGACCGGAACGCCGACGCGCTCCCCCGGTCGCGCGACCCGGATGCGCGTCACGGTTGTCCAGACCCAGGCCAGCGGCGACAGGAGGGCCGCGAGGAGCCCCGGCGGGCGTCCCCAGAACCCCGGAGCCCGCATCAGGCGTTCGTCCGGTCGAGATAGCCGCCCAGAACCTCGAGAACCCGGTCGGTGACGTCCGCCCCGTCACTCATCACGCCCCAGGCCGCCGCCGCCATCGCCGCTGCCCTGTCCGGCGCGAGGGTCGTCGTCAGGGCCGTGGCGAGATCCGCTTCGTCGCGCACGACCGTGGCCGCATCGGCCCCGCCCAGACGGGCATACCCCTCGGCGAAGTTGCGGACATGCGGTCCGTGCAGGATGGCCGAACCCAGCAAGGCAGGCTCGAACGGGTTGTGACCGCCGACCTCCACCAGCGAGCCGCCGACGAAACTGACCGAAGCCGTGCGGTACCAGAGCCCCATCTCGCCCAGCGTGTCCGCCAGATAGACATCCGTATCGGGCGTCACCTGCTCGTCCTTGGACCGCTGCGCCACGAACAGCCCGCGCTCGCGCAGCATCTGCGCCAGATCGTCCCCCCGCACCGGATGCCGCGGGGCGAGGATGAGGGCCAGCATTGGCAGGGCCCTGCGCGCCCTTGTATGGGCCGCGAGGGCCACCTCCTCCTCGCCCGGATGCGTCGAGGCCGCGAGCCAGACCGGACGCCCCGCAAAGGCCCGCGCGATCTTCACTCGCTCCGCCTCGTCGTGGCTGAGCGGAGCCGCGCCCTCCTTGAGCGATCCCGTGACCTCGAGGTTCAGGGGATCCACACCGAGCCAACGGAAGTGCTCTCCCGCCAGCACGTCCTGCGCCAGCACCGTATCGAACCTGCCCAGAAGCGACCGTGCCATTCCCCAGGCATACCGCCAACGGCGAAAGCTGCGGTTGGAAATCCGGGCGTTGATCAGCACCATCGGCACCTGCCGTCGATGGGTGGCGACCAGCGTCGCGGGCCAGATCTCGCTTTCCGTCCAGACCGCAAGGTCGGGGCGCCAGTGATCGAGGAAGCGCTCCACCCAGGGGAGGACATCGACCGGCGCATACTGGTGGATCGCCCGGAACGGCAACCGCGCGGCGAGCAGCTGGGCCGATGTCTGGGTGACGGTGGTGACGAGGCAGGTCAGGTCCGGCCGCCCAGCCTCCAGCCGGCGCACCAGCTCCAGGAGCGACGCGGCCTCGCCAACGCTCGCCGCATGAAACCAGGCCAGACGACCCTCGGGCCGCGGATGGGCCGCGAGCCCCATGCGCTCTCCGAGACGTTCGGGATCCTCCTTGCTCGAACGGAGCCGCCACGCGAGGAGCCGCCGCGCCACGCCGGCCCCCCGCCGCGACACGAAGAGATAGGCGGCCAGCAGGATGGACCGCGCGGGACCTTCGGACATGAGAGCCCCGTCAGCGCAGGACTTCGGTCGGCCCGCCCTCCGTTGTCTCGTCGGTAAGCCGGTGGATATGGGCGATGAAATACCGCACATGCGCATTGTCGACGCTGCCCTGCGCCTTGCCCTTCCACGCGCGATAAGCCGAGGCATAATCGCCATACACGCCGACCATGTCGATGGCGTCTACGTCCCGGAATTCGGTCCGCTGAGGATCCGCGAGCTCGCCGCCAAAAACGAAATGCAACAACTGGGCCATGGGTCGGAACTCCGAACGGGGTTTGCGTGCGTGCGCGACCCTAACGCCGCGGATTGTCCAGTCAATGCTGAGCCATCGACGCAGTGCCCCCCGGATGATAACCGTGGCAAGTCACCCAAAGCGGCCGATCGCACGAAAGGACATTCGATGACCCTGCGCATCAACGACATCGCTCCGGATTTCACCGCCGAGACCACCGACGGACCAATCCGTTTCCACGACTGGATCGGTGACGGCTATGCGATCCTGTTCAGCCACCCCAAGGACTTCACGCCCGTCTGCACGACCGAACTCGGGACCATGGCGGGTCTGGCCCCCGAATTCACGAAACGCGGCGCGAAGATCCTGGGGATTTCCGTCGATCCCGTCGAGAGCCATCACAAATGGAAGGCCGACATCGCGGCCGCGACCGGCCAGACCGTCGGTTATCCGATGATCGGGGATCCCGATCTGATGATCGCAAAACTTTACGATATGCTGCCGGCCTCGGCGGAGGGCTCGTCCGAGGGCCGCACGCCGGCCGACAACGCCACCGTCCGGTCGGTCTTCCTGATCGGCCCCGACAAGCGCATAAAACTGATCCTCACCTATCCGATGACCACGGGGCGCAACTTCGACGAGATCCTGCGCGCGCTCGACTCCATCCGTCTGACGGCACGCCACCAGGTGGCGACCCCCGCCAACTGGAAGCCGGGCGAGGATGTGATCGTGACGGCCGCGGTTTCCGATGCGGACGCGGAGACCCGCTTCGGGGGGTTCAAGCGTGTCCTGCCCTATCTGCGCACGACCGGGCAGCCCGTTGATTGACGCGCCGGCCCCGCCTCGCCTAGCCTTTGTGACGGTCGGTGAAGGAACGCTGCATGACCACGTCGTCGAAGTCCCAGAAACCCGACCCGGGACCGGAGACCGATCCCCTCCAGGCCGAGATCGCGGCGCTGCGCAAGGAACTCGCGGTGCTGATCTATCGCATGGGCAATGAGGCTTAGGCAGCCGTGCGCGGGGCCGCCGAACGGGGCCGCTAGGCGTCCGGCGCGGTCGCGGACGAGCTGATCGAGGATCTGCAGCAGATCGACCGCAAGATCCTCAAGGCCACCCGCGACAGTCAGTGGCGTGCTCTGGGCATCGCGGCCCTATTTGGGCTGGCGCTCGGTCTGATCCTGCGGCGCTGAGACGTTGGGCGCGGCGCTCCGGATGCTGCTGGTGCTTACCCGGGGCAGGGCCGGGATCTACGGGGCTCATGCGAGGACGCGGGTCCTGCTTGTTCTCCTCCTCGCCGTTTTCACGGGAGCAGCTCTGGTCTTCGCGCTCGTACTCGTCACCGTTGCTCTCGCGGCACGTTTGGGCACGCTTGAAGCACTCGGCGTGATGTGCGGCGCCTGTCTCGTGGCGGCGGGCCTCGTTGTCCTGAGGATACGCTCGGAGGCGCTCGCCCATGCGGCCGCCCTGCGCGCCCGAAGCGACCAGGAGCGCAGGCTGATGCGGGCGGCCCTGCTTACCGCGGTGCCTGCAATGCGCCGGGGCGAATTGGTGGCGCTGGTCGGGCTCGCGGCGATCCTGGCGCTGGTGGGCCGACAACGTGACGACGATGAGCCCCGCGCCTAGCCGCGCGCGCGCAGCACCCGGGCCTTTTCGCGCTCCCAGTCGCGCTTTTTCTCGGTCTCGCGCTTGTCGGCCTGCTTCTTGCCCTTGGCGATCCCGATCAGCAGCTTGGCGCGACCCTTTTCGTTGAAATAGAGTTGGAGCGGCACGAGCGTCATGCCCTCCCGCCCGATGCCCTGCCAGAGCTTCGCAAGCTCGCGCTTGTTTACCAACAACTTGCGCCGACGCCGCTCGTCATGCCCGAAGCTGCGCGCCTGCAGATACGCAGGGATGTAGCCGTTGATCAGCCACAACTCGCCCTGCTCCACCGTCGCATAGCTCTCCGCGATGTTGGCCTTGCCCGTGCGCAGGGACTTCACCTCCGAGCCTTCCAGCATGATGCCCGCCTCGAGATCGCTCTCGATGAAAAAGTTGTGCCGGGCGCGCCGGTTTTCGGCCACGATCTTGAGTTTGCGTTCGGGGGTCTTTGCGGCCATCGGCCTCACCTAGTGACGCCGTGGCCGCCTGTCCAGACGCTCGGTCAGTTCAGCAACCCCGCATGGCGCATCGCGTTCCGCATCAGGTCACGCGTCGCGTCCTCGATGGGTACGAGCGGCGAGCGGACATCCTCGTTGCATCTCCCGAGAAGGGAGAGGGCAAACTTCGTCGGACCGGGGTTCGGTTCGGCAAATGCCACGCGGTGGAGCGGCATCAGCTTGTCCTGCAAGACGAGCGCCCGCCGGTAATCGCCCGCGAGCATCGCTTCCTGGAACTCCGCGCAGAGCCGCGGCGCGATGTTGGCCACCACCGAGATGCACCCCGTGCCGCCATGGGCGTTGAACCCGAGCGCGCTCGCGTCCTCGCCAGACAGCTGGACGAAATCCGGACCGCAGGCGATCCGCGTGTCGGAGACGCGCGAGACGTCACCGGTCGCGTCCTTCACACCCACGATGCGGGGCAGCCGTGCAAGCTCTCCCATCGTGGCCGGGGTCATGTCCACGATGGACCGCCCCGGAATGTTATAGATCACGATGGGCAGATCCACCGCGTCGTGCAGGGTCCGGAAATGATGATAGAGCCCGCGCTGGTTGGGCTTGTTGTAATAGGGCGTCACGACCAGCGCCGCATCTGCGCCCACCTTTTTTGCGAAAGCCATCAAACGGATCGCCTCGACGGTGTTGTTCGAGCCCGCACCCGCGATCACCGGAATGCGGCCCCGGACCGTGCGCACCACTACGTCGATGACGTGTTCATGCTCGTCGTGGGTCAGCGTCGGCGTCTCGCCGGTCGTCCCCACGGGTACGAGGCCGTGGCTGCCCTCGGCCAGGTGCCATTCCACCAGCGCGATCAGGGCCTTTTCATCCACCTTGCCGCCGTCGAACGGCGTAATGAGAGCGGGGATGGAGCCTTTGAACATGATGCAACGCCTCCGGGCAGGGCCAGTGCAGAAACGACGCACTGATAGTCGCATCATCCGCCCCCCGCAAGCCGACGCCCCGTCCGGAAAACGGCTGCCGCATGGCTGCGGCAGGAGACGGGGCCGCACACGTCATGGTAGTGTCCGGCAACGCCGACAAGATCCAGAGGCTCCTCTCCATGCGTCGCACCCTGACCGTTCTGATCACGCTGTCCTTCTCGGCCTTTCTGGCCGTCTCCTCCGCTGCGCATGCCGCCGAAGACAATCGAGGCACTTTGCTCGCGGAAGCCCTCGACCTCGCATCCGCCGGCAGCTGGACCGAGGCCCAGAGCCTGACCGGACGGACGGAGACCGAAGGCGACGTGATCGCCTGGCTGCGGCTGCGCGAGGGCCTCGGATCGTGGGCGGACTATGCCGATTTTCTGGACCGCAACGCTGATTGGCCGAATGCTGCGACGCTGCGGCGGCATGCCGAACGGGCGATGCCCGCTGATCTGCCTACGGCGGAAGTTCTTGCCTTTTTCGATGCGCGCACGGCCCTTACCGGCACCGGTGCTCTCAACCATGCAGCAGCCCTGAATGCGGTCGGACGCAACGCCGCCGCGGAAGCGGTGATCCGGCAAGCCTGGCGGGACCTCTCGATGGGCCGGACCGACCAGGACTTGTTTCTCAAGCGCCACGCGCAGGTCGTGGCACCGCTTCTGACAGAGCGCCTCGACAGGCTGCTCTGGAAGGGTCTCACGACGGAGGCGGCGGCACTGCTGCCCCTCGCGCCTGCCGAAGCGCGCAGTCTGGCAGAGGCCCGGATCGCGGTGCGGCGCGACCTCGACGGATCGACGGCCGCGATCCGGGCCGTGCCCGCTGCCCTGCGGGACGACCCGGGCCTCGCCTATGAGCGCTATCTCTTTCGCGTCACCAAGGGTCGCTGGGACGATGCGGCCGATTTCCTGCTGGAGCGCTCGACCTCGGCGGAGGCGCTCGGACGGCCCGATCTCTGGATGGAGCGGCGGGCCAATCTAGCCCGCGCGGCCCTTCGTGCCGGCGAGATCGACCGGGCCTATGCCCTCGCCGCGAACAATTTCGGGAACCGTCGGTCCGGTGCGGACTATGCCGACGCGGAATGGGTGGCGGGATACATCGCCCTGACCCGCAAAGACGACCCCCGAGCAGCGGCGGCCCATTTCCGCCGCTTCGGCGAGGCGGTCTTCACACCCATCAGTCTCGGGCGTGCAGGCTATTGGCTTGGGCGTGCGGAGGAAGCCTCGGGCAACGCGGACGCGGCCCGGGCGGCCTTCGCCGACGCCGCCCGGCACCAGACGAGTTTTTACGGACAACTGGCTGCGGAGCGCATCGGCATGTCTCCCGATCCGGCTCTCGGCGGGGGAGCGCCCCGCCCCGACTGGCGGCGCATGGATCTGCCCCGCGCTTCCGTGGTCGATGCGGCGCATCTGCTGATGCTGGCAGGCGACGATCCGCGTGCGTTACAATTCCTCAGGCACGCGGCCGACGGGATGGACGCAGGTCAGCGGGCCGCGGTGGCCCAGCTCGCGGCCGATCTCGGGCGGCCGCACATGGCCGTGCGGCTGGCCAAGGATGCGGCCGCGCGCGGGATCATCCTCGCGGACCAGTATTACCCCCTGCACGACATGATCGAGACGGACTGGCCGGTGCCGACGGAACTCGCTCTCGCGATCGCCCGGCAGGAGAGCGAGTTCAACCCGCGCGCAGTGAGTCCGGCGGGTGCGCGCGGCCTGATGCAGCTGATGCCTGCCACGGCGCGCGAGGTGGCCGGCCAGCTCAACATCCCCTATGAGGCCGGGGACCTGACGGCAGACCCGCTCTACAATGCGCGTCTCGGAACGGCCTATCTCGCGCGGATGCTCGACGCCTGGGATGGCAGCATCATCCTCGCCGCCGCCGCCTACAACGCGGGTCCGGGACGGGTTCGCCAGTGGCTGGAAACATATGGGGATCCCCGCACGGACGCTGTTGGTCCCGTCGACTGGATCGAGGGCATCCCGTTCGAGGAGACCCGGAACTACGTCATGCGGGTTCTGGAAGGGCTGCACGTCTATCGCGCCCGCCTCGCCGGGACGCCGCAGCCTCTCCGCCTCGGAGCGGACCTCGATGCCGCGAGCTAACGGAGCGTCAGGCCCTCGACTGCGGCCCGGGTCTCGCCGCCAGTGTCGTCGCTGTCGCTCGACACGGCGACACCGACGAGGGGGCCGGGCTCGTCTCCGAAGGCGCGCAGGAAATCCGCACGGATGGACACGCTCTCGCTCAGCCAGGTGCCCGGTGGCGCGTCGGCCTGGCGCAGGACGATCATCCGACCCCGCCCGCGAAGTTGCGGACTGTCGAGCACGGAGCCCGGTGCCAGGCCGCCGCCCCAGACATAGGTGAGCGCGCGGCCCCGCCGGAGAGCCGACCGCAGATCCTTCGGCGGCTCGGTGGCCTCGGAGCCGCGGTTCTCGAACAGGAAATAGACCGCGAGGGCACGGTCCTCGCCCCGTCGCCGGGTCAGATCCGTGGCGGGAGGGCCGGCATCGACCCTCCATCGCCAGTCGGCAACCTCGGTGGTTGCAAACTGGCGGGGCAGCACGCGGTAGAGCACCGAAACGGCAGCGTCTGCGCGAACCTCCAGCCGACCCGGACCCTCGGCCTCGAAGACCGCGGGGCTGCGTCCGCGGAAATCCATCTGGACCCAGCCTCTCGCAGCGAGGTCGGGGCCGAACGAGACCGGGCCTTCGGCCGGAGCGGGCACACCAGCGAGGAGAGTTGCGGCGAGGATAAGTCCTGTCGTCAGTTGTTTCATGCGGGCTCGCCCATTCGGAATCCTGAGGTTGTTTCAACGTCCGCCCGGAGGCGGCCGCGGGTCATGTGCCTTTTGCGGCCGAACCCCGGCGTGCGGTCGACGTCAAAGCTGGCGGCCGCGAGCGCGCGGCGCACGTCCCCGGAGGCGCTATAGGTCGCGAAGGTGCCTCCCGGAGCCGTGCGGGCACCGACTGCCGCCAGCAACGGTGCCTCCCACATCTGGGGGTTTTTCGCCGGGCTGAACCCGTCGAGAAACCAGGCATCCGCCTGCCCGCGCCAGTGGGGCAGCGTTTCGCGCGCATCCCCCTCGATAACCCGCAGCCGCAGGCCCGGCAGGGAGATCTCGCGGGCACCGTGCGCCAAGGCTGGGCCAAGCAGGGCCGCGAGCCGAGCGAGTTCCGGCCATTCGGCCCAGATCCGGATCATGTCGGCGAGCGCCATCGGCCAGGCTTCGAAGCTGGTGAACCCGAGATCGCCGGAGAGGCCCGTGTCCTGCCAGGCCTGCCAGGCCGCGAGGGCAGAGAGCCCGGTCCCGAAGCCCAGTTCCGCGATCTCGAAACCGGTGCGAAAGCGTCCCGGCAGATCGTTGCCGGACAGGAACACATGACGCGCCTGAGCGAGGCCGCCATCAAGCGAGAAATAGGGATCGTCGAAGCGCACCGAGACGGGGACGGTGCCGTGCCACGTCAGCTCGGCGTTTTGCATCCGGTGCCCGTCCATGCTCTAGCTCCCCGAGACCGGAGTGCAGTCATAGGGGATTTCGGACTGTTGGGAAAGGCCGTGGGAGTGGATGTGCTGGTGGTCGGAGCGGGCGTCTTCGGACTGGCCAGTGCCTGGGCCTGCGTCGAGCGGGGCCTGAAGGTCGTGGTCGCCGAGGCCGAAATTCCGGGGGCCGGTGCGAGCGGCGGCATCCTCGGCGCACTCTCGCCCCATCTGCCCGAGCGCTGGACCCCGGCGAAGCAATTTCAGTTCGACGCCCTGCGCGCGGCTCCGGCCTTCTGGGAGCGGGTCGCCGCGGCGGGTGGATGCGATCCCGGCTTTGCCCGCCCGGGGAGAATGCTGCCGCTCGGCACACTAGCCGCGCGAGATCAGGCCGAGGGACGCGTTGCCGGGGCTGCGGCGCACTGGGGCGGGACCGCGGACTGGACGGTCCTCGCGCGCGACCATGCGCCCGGCTGGCTCGCGCCGGAGGCGGCACCCTTCGGGATGGTCTTCGAGACCCTGTCCGCACGGCTGGCCCCCCGCAAGGCGATCGCGGCCCTCGTCGCGGCATTCGCCGCGGAGGGCGGCACGTTGCGCACGGGGCTGCGCGCCGTGGCGCTCGGGGACGGTGCCGTCCGGTTCGAGACCGAGGTGATCGCGGCCCCGACGATCGTCCTCGCCGCGGGTGTCAGGGTGCCGGAGTTGGTCGAGGTGCCGGGGCGCGGGGTCAAGGGGCAGGCGGCGCTGCTCGAAGCGCGCATTCCGGAGGGCGCGCCGCTGATCTATGCGGACGGCCTTTATGTCGTGCCGCAGGCGGGCGGTCTGGTCGCGGTAGGATCGACCAGCGAGGACCGGTGGAACGATCCTGCGGCGACCGATGCGGCACTCGTCGGCCTCATCGCCCGGGCGCGGGGGATCTGCCCGGCCCTTGCGACGGCACCGGTGGTCGAACGCTGGGCGGGGGTGCGTCCGCGCGGATCGCGGCCCGATCCCATGTTCGGGCCGCTTGCCGGCCGGCCGGGGGTGGTGGTCGCCCCGGGAGGTTTCAAGATCGGCGTCGGTCTG
>JBBQYB010000063.1:0-17960 GCA_038209095.1 Rhodobacterales bacterium | reverse complement strand
GTATTCCTTCAGGCCCGGCACGACGCCGATATGCGCCTTCTTGAGGTAGAAATAGAGCGGACGCGAGACGGGATATTCGCCGGAGGCGATCGTCTCGGTCGAGGGGGCCACACCGCCCATGGTCGCGACCTTGAGCGTGTTTGTGTTGTTCTCGTAGAACGCGAGGCCGAACACGCCGATACCGTTCGGGTTGCTCTGGATCCTGGCCAGCGTCTCGGTGTAGTCGCCGTCGATGTCGATGGACGCACCGTCCGTGCGCAGCTTGACGCAGGCGTCCTCGGTCGCGTCCTCGTCGCCGGTGATCGCCATGATCGCATCCATGGAACCCGAGGTCTCGCAGCCGAGGGCGATGACCTTTTCCTCGAAGACCTCACGGGTGCCGTGCTTGGTGCCGGGCACGAAAGCGAGGATCGGGGCATCCGGCAGGCTCGGATCGACGTCGGCCCAGGTGGTGTTGGGGTTCGCGACCATTTGGCCGTCCACGGGAAGCTCTGCCGCGAGCGCGTTGTACCACTGTTCCTGCGTGAAGGTCTCGAAGGCGGGGCCGTCGGTCTTGGAGGCGAAGACGATGCCGTCGTAGCCGATCTGGACCTCGATGATGTCCGTCACACCGTTGGCCGCACAGCTCTCGACTTCGGTGTCGCGCATCGGGCGGGACGAGTTCGCGATGTCGATGGTGTCGGTGCCCGTGCCGTCGCAGAACTGCTGGAGCCCGGCGGAGGAGCCGCCCGAGGCCACGACCGGGGTCGCGAAATCGAAGTTCTCGCCGAAGGCTTCGGCCACGATGGACGCATAGGGCAGAACGGTGGACGAGCCCGCGATCTGGATCTGGTCGCGCGCCTGTGCGCCGGACGCCATTCCGACGCTGACGAGTGCCACGGCGGCCGCGCCGGTATATAGGGCGAATTTCATGGGATTTCCTCTTTGGCTGGTCCAAGATCGCTCGGACGGGTTCACCGGGCAGCACCGGCCGGTGCATCCGGATCCTGCTGCGACCATAGGAACGACCGTTGAAGCTAATATAGCAGTTATCTGACAAATTTACGTCTGCTTAACGATTTGGAACACATCGGTTTTCGGGTGCGGCCTGAGCTGCGCGGTCCTGCCCTGCAGAAGACGTCGGGAGGCACCAGCGACTCGGTGCGCGTCCGGCACCCCGGCGTGGGCTCAGGACGAAAGAGCAAATGATATCCGTCCGTTTTTGCGATCCCTTAACGAGTGCGCGGGTAAGATGTTGGCTGTTAAGCACTTGTTAACAATGGGCCCCGGGTGGGGAAAAGGCGCGAGGGCAAAGACATGAAGACCTCCAGTTCGCTGTCGCGAAAGAAGAAATTCGACCTGGAACCCGCGGTGGATGCCCCCGATGAGGCCCCCCGTCCCGCGCCGGAGCCGCTCTCGAAGGTCGATGTCGTCATCGTCAAGGACAGTTGGAACAAGTTCCTCGCCTTCGACCAGATGCTCATCGAGACGTTCTTCGAGCGGCTGATCCTCGATGCGCCCGAACTCGCCGAGCAGTTCGGACCCTCCCTCGACCAGGCCCCCCTCGAGTTCCTCCAGCTCTTCGATCTCGCGGTGCGCGGGCTCTGCCCGGAGACCGAGATGGTCCTGCGCGAGGCGTACAAATCCGCTCCGGGGGCCGCAGGCGCCAATTGCCGGACCCTGACCGAACTCGGCGCGTTCTTCTCGACCTACGGCGTGATGCCCGACCAGTGGCGCGTGGCCGAACGGGTGTTCGTCTGGACCTTCGGCAAGGTGCCCTACATCGAGGATTTCGAGCGCGAGAACCTCGCGCGCCAGGGCGAGAGCGCGCTCGCGAGGTTCTTCGCGCTCGAGATCGCGGGCCCGATGATCGCGGCCATGGAGGCCGAGGACGCGGCCCTCGCGCCCGAGATCGTGGCCGAGATGCAGGCTGGCGCGCAGCAGATGCTCTCCCATCCCCAGGAAGCGGGCGTGTTCTTCTACCAGACGCTGTTCGGCACCCAGCCGGATCTGCTGCGCCATTTTCGCACCGCAGACATGGACATGCTGTCGCGCCACCTGATCGAGACGGTGGTCTTCCTGAGCCGGGCGGCCTCCCGCCCGAAGAGCATGCGCGCGGAGCTGCGCAACCTTTCGCAGATCCATACCTCCAACCAGATCCCCACCGAGGACTACCCGAAACTCGCGGGCCCCCTCCTCGAGACCATCGGCACCTTCGGCAAGCCGCTCACCCCCGAGACCCAGCGCGGCTGGGCGATCCTGTTCGGACGCATCATCCGCATCATCTCCGAGCCGATGGCCGCCCAGGAGCGTCTCGCGGGGGCCGCCCGGACCTTTCTCGACCAGATCGCCGAGGAACTGGACTGGCCCCGGAGCCGTACGGACAAGCGCTGGTCGGAGATCACCCACGAGATCCGCGCCACCGGATCCTATACCCAGACCTTCGAGGAGCTGGAATACGGCGCCAAGCTCGCCTGGCGCAACGCGCCGAAGTGCATCGGACGGATTTCCTGGAAGAACCTGATCGTGCGCGACCGCCGCCACATCTCCGATCCGGACGAGATCTTCGCGGAATGCGTCGAGCATCTGCGCACCGCGACCAACGGCGGCAACATCGAGATCGTGCTGACGGCGTTCCGGCCCACGAAGTCCCAGGAACGCTGGGGGCCGCGGGTCTGGAACAGCCAGCTCGTGCGCTATGCTGGCTATCCCATGGCGGACGGCGGGGTGCTCGGGGACCGCGCCAACATCGAGATCACGGCCGCGATCCGCAAGCTCGGCTGGGAGCCCCCGGCGGAGCCCACCGATTTCGACGTGCTGCCCGTGGTCATCGACGTGCCCGGCCATGAGCCGAGGCTGTTCGCGCTCGATCCGCAGGACGTGCTCGAGGTGCCCATCAGCCATCCCACCGAGCCCGGCATCGAGGCGCTGGGGCTGAAGTGGTGCGCGGTGCCGGCCATCGCGAACTTCCGCATGGAGATCGGCGGGCTCAACTACGGCTGTCTGCCGTTCAACGGCTGGTTCATGGGCTCCGAGATCGCGCGCAACCTCTTCGAGAGCAAGCGCTACGACCGTGCCGAGGCGATCGCCGCGGCGCTGGGGCTCGACACCTCGTCGGAATCGACGCTCTGGCGCGACCGGGCGTTCCTCGAGCTGAACGCGGCCGTGATCCATTCGTTTCGCGAGGCGCGCGTCACCCTCGTCGATCACCAGACCGCCTCGCGCCAGTTCATGATCCACGATCTGCGCGAGAAGAAGGCCGGACGGGAATGTCCTGCGCAATGGGCCTGGATCGCCCCGGCTGCGGGCGGCTCCACCACGCCGGTCTGGCACCACGAGATGCGGGATTTCCACCTCTCGCCCTGCTACCGCTATGCCGCAGACCGCTGGACCGTGATGGACCGCGACATCGGCGCGAACCGCAGCGAGACCGTGGCCGACGCCGCGCGTGCGCGTCGCCCGCTGATCCTCTTCGCCTCCGAGACCGGAACGGCGGAGGGCTATGCCCATCAGGCCGCGCGCCGCCTGTCGTCGCTGTCGCCGCTCGTGCTCTCCATGGACGAGATCGAGCTCGACCAGCTCGAGAAGGAATCCCTCGTGCTCGTCATCAGTGCGACCTGCCGGGACGGCGAGGTGCCCACCTCCGGCGAGGCCCTGCTCGCGTGGCTGCGCGCCCGCCAGCCAAATGCGCTGAACGGGCTCGGATTTTCGGTCCTGGGCATCGGCAACCGGATCTACCCGAAATTCTGTGCGGCCGCCCATGCCTTCGACGCGGCGTTCGAGGCGGCGGGGGCCGCGCGCATCGCCAAGATCGAACTCGCCGACGAGATCGCGGGGCAGTCCGATACGGTGAAGAAGTGGATGGAGATGTTCGCGAAACTGTGGTCGGTCGAGAACAAGACCGCCCGCGAGCGCCGCGCCGTGGTCGAGGTGATCCCGCCCGCGCGGTTGCCCATCCGCGATCCGCGCAGCTACGGCGTGGTCGCCTTCAACACCGAGATGCTGGGCGAGGCGGCGGGCCCGGAGCGCTCCACCCGGCATGTCGGGTTCGATCTGGCGCCCGAAGCGGGGTTCTACCGCGCCGGCGATCATCTCGCGGTCTATCCGGTCAACCCGGACGCGCTGGTCGACGGCATCTGCGGGCATCTCGGTCTGCCGCGCGACGCCTGGTTCCGAATCCTCGGGGCCTCGATTCCCGCGCTCGACCGCTACCGCGAGGGCTATCCCGTGGACAAGCTCCTCGGCGAGGATCTCGATCTGTCCATGCCGGAGGCCCCCGAGGAGATGCTCGCCGCGATGCGGACCGTGGCCCGGGACCGCGACGACAAGCTCCAGCTCGAAGGCTGGCTCGCGACGCTCAACCTCGACGAGGCGGATCCCGCGCGCACGGCCTTGCGCACCCGGCTCAAGGCCTCCTTCGGGACGCTGCTCGATCTCTTCGATGCCTTTCCGCAGGCGGCCCCGCCCATCGACGTGCTGATCGAGCTCCTGCCCCGGCAGAAGCCGCGCTTCTATTCCATCGCCTCCAGCCCGCGCCGCCACCCGCGTCAGGTGCGCATCATGGCGAGCGTGCTGAGCTGGTCCGAGGCCAAGGGGCAGCTCCGGCGCGGCCTGTGTTCGGGGTATCTCGCGGATCTCGCGCCGAAAGCGCAGGTGCGCCTCGCGGTGAAGCCCGCGCCCCAGGCGCTGCCCGCCGACCACACCGGGCCGCTTTTGATGATCGGGGCCGGCACCGGGCTCGCCCCGCTCTATGGCATCCTCCAGGACCGGGTCGCGCGCGGCATGCGGGCCGGGCCCGATGGCCCGGTGGCGCTCTATGCGGGCTTTCGCAGTCCTGCCGAGTTTCTCATGCGCGACGATCTGCGGCGCTGGCGCAGGGAGGGGCACATGTCGCGGCTCTGTGCGGCCTATTCGCGGCGCGGGCCCTCGAAGGCCTATGTGCAGGATGCGCTGGAGGGGGACGGCGCGGAAATCTGGCAGCTGCTCGCGCATCCGGACGTCCATGTGGTGATCTGCGGCGACGCCAAGATGGCGCAGGACGTGGAGGACCGCCTGATCCGGATCATCGAGCACGAAGGCGTGCTGACCTACGCCGGCGCGGTGGAGCATCTGCGGGCCATCAAGACCGAGGGACGCTTCGTCGAGGACGTCTGGGGCGTGCATCTCAACCGCGACACGGCGCTGCCGGAGATGATGAAGGCGAAATACGACCGCGGGGCCGGCTGGATGGCCCGACTCCAGCGCGCCCTGATCGGGGGACGCATCGACGCCACGGCGATCGAGCGGTTCTGAGGGCAGCTCCGGCGGAGAAACCCGCCGGACATCTATGCTGGCTGCGCACTTGAAATCCGAACGGTTGCGACAGATTTTCGCGTTGCGGTTGAAAAACGCCACGAGAGCCCGTTAACCTTCAATTCGCATGGTGTTTTCCTCACGTATCTGCGATCAAGAATTCAAGTCCAGGTTGGGGAGACTTTACGAATGCTGCGTCTAAAGAAACTGATACCCGCCATAGCGGCAGCCCTTGTGATCGGCACCGGTACGGCTTCGGCTGCGGTCGTGACGGCCGGTCCGGGCGGCTTCAACAACGGTTACGCCACATCGATCACGTATGAGAACAACAACACGACCGCAAATCGCGGTACGGTGGACAATCGTGCGAATGCCCTCAACGCGCTAGGCATGCCGAACGGAAATTTCTTCGAGATCGGTCTGGGAAGCTCGGTGATCCTCGGCTTCGGAAAGCCGTTCGTGTCGCCGGTGACCGTGGTCGAAGTGACGTTCGGCAAGGTCGACAAGTGGCTTGAGACAGCGAGCCTGGAAGGCCGCAAGTCTGACGGGACCTTCGCGCTGATCGGGACGATCACAAACTTGGCAGCCCAGACACCGGGCGCGGTTCTGACGTTCTTGGGCGGCCCGTTCGATGCCCTGCGGATCACCGACACGTCGTCAGCGCAGGGGAACGCCACGACAGGGGGCTTTGATATCGACTCCGTGCGTGTAGCCCCGATCCCGCTGCCGGCAGGCTTCCTTCTGCTCGTCTCGGCCCTGGCCGGCTTGGGGCTGATCCGGTCGCGCCGCTCGGTCTGAGACCAAGACAAGTCCTCTCGGACCAACCAAGAAGAGTTTTGGGCCGACAGGCAACTGTCGGCCCTTTCTTTTATCTTTAACCGGCCTCGCTGGCGGTGCCGACCGACCCGACTGCGCGGCAACCCCGTCAAGATCGCCGCGGCGAACGCTGGACGACGGGCCCTTCGGGATCCCTTGCCTGGCCAAAGCGGTTCAGGTGGAACGGGATCAGGCTTCCGCTTCCTCTCGCAGGGCCTCGAGCGCCAGCCACTCCTCCTCGGCTGCGGCAAGGGCCGCCTGTCGCTGGGCAAGGCCCTCGGTGGCCTTCGCGAATTTTGCCGGAGCCTTTGCAAAAAGATCGGCGTCGGCGAGCAGGGCTGCGAGCTTGCCGATCTCCGCCGTCAACCGGTCGATCTCAGAGGGCAGGACCGTGAGCCGGTGGGTCTGCGTGAAGGTCAGCTTCGCTCCACGTGCGGGCCCGCCCGCCTTAGACGCGGCGCGCGCCTTTGGCGCGAGCGGCGCATTCGGCGGGGCCGTGTCCGCCCGGCGCTGGATCTGGTAGTCCGACCAGCCGCCGGCATAGATCTCCGCCCGCCCGTCGCCCTCGAGCGCTATGGTCGTCGTCGCCACCAGATCGACGAAGTCGCGGTCGTGGCTGACCAGAAGCACCGTGCCCTCATAGTCGTCGATCAGTTCCTGCAACAGATCGAGCGTCTCTACGTCGAGATCGTTCGTTGGCTCGTCGAGGATCAGCAGGTTCGAGTCCCGCGCCATCAGCCGCGCCAGCAACAGCCGCGCCTTCTCGCCCCCCGACAGCGCCGAGACGGGCCCGCGCGCCTGGGTCTCCGCGAACAGAAACTCCTTGAGATAGCCCACCACGTGCCGCGGCTTGCCGCGCACCATCACCTGATCGTTGCGGCCCGAGACCCCGAGGCTCGCGTCCCCGGTCAGCGTGTCCCAGAGGCTCGCCGTGCCGTCGAGCTCCGCCCGGTTCTGGTCGAACAGCGCGCGGTTGAGGTTCGTGCCGAGCTTCACCGTGCCCGTATCCGGCTCGAGGTCCCCGATCAGCATCCGCAGCAGCGTGGTCTTGCCCACGCCGTTCGGCCCCACGAGGGCGATGCGCTCGCCGCGCTGGATGCGCAGCGAGAAATCCCGCACGATGTCGCGCGGCCCGTAGGATTTCGCGAGATCCACCGCCTCCACCACCAGCTTGCCGGACCGGCTGGCGCTCTCGAACTCCATCTTGGCCGTGCCCGTGCGCCCGATCTGCGCCCGCCGCTCGGAGCGCATCTCCGCGAGCCGGCGCACCCGGCCCTGGTTGCGCTTGCGCCGAGCGGAAATACCCTCGACCGCCCAGCGCCCCTCGGCCTTGATGAGCCGGTCGAGCTTGTGGCGCGCCAGATCCTCGTCCTCGAACACCTTGTCGCGCCATTCCTCGAAGGCGGCGAAGCCCTGGTCGAGCCTGCGGACCTCCCCGCGGTCCACCCACAGGATCCGGTCCGTGAGCGCGCGCAGGAACGCCCGGTCGTGGCTGATGACCACCGCGGCCGCGCGCGTATCGGTCAGGTACTGCTCCAGCCAGGCGATGGCGGTGACGTCGAGATGGTTCGTGGGCTCGTCGAGCAGCATCAGGTCCGGCGCTTCCGCGAGGATCCGCGCCAGCGCCGCGCGCCGACGCTCGCCCCCCGATGCCGCCGACGGATCGAGGCCCGCGTCGAGCTTGACCCCCTCCATGGCGATCTCGGCGCGCCAATGCTCCGCAGGATCGACGGCCGCCTCCACGAAGGCCCCCAGCGTCGGGTAACCGGTGAAATCCGGATCCTGCGCCATGTAGCCGACGGTAAGACCGGGGCGCACGAAGCGCACCCCCGCATCGGCCTGGACGGAGCCTGCCATCAGCTTCATCAGGGTGGACTTGCCCGACCCGTTGCGCCCGACGAGGGCGATGCGCTCGCCGGGATGGACCGCGAGCGCCACGCCCTCGAGGAGCGGGTTGCCCCCGAAACCGAGCGTCAGATCCGAAAGCGTCAGGAGGGGGGGGGCTGCCATGGCCGGAGGGGCTAGCCGCCCGCCGGCGCGCCGTCAAGCGCCGCAGGACCGGCCCCGAGGACCGCAGGCCCGTCGATGCGCCTTGCCCGCACCCGGCAAGCCCGCATAGGCTGGCATCCGTCGTCATCTGCCCGAAGGTCCGTACCCCCGTGATCCCCCTCAGCCCCCTTGCCCGTGCGACGACGCCGCCTCCCGTGATGGAGGCACGCCGCTGGCTCGACGGTGTCGAATTTCCGCCCGACCGCCCGCTCCTGAACCTGAGCCAGGCCGCCCCGGTCGAGCCGCCGCCCGAGCCGTTGCGCGCCGCAATGGCCGAGATGATCCGCGATCCGGCCTGTCACCTCTATGGCCCGGTGCTCGGCCTGCCCGATCTGCGCGCGGAGATCGCCGCACGCTGGAGTTTGGCCTATGGCGGAGACATTGCCGCCGCCGATGTCGCAATCACCGCCGGCTGCAACATGGCGTTCTGTGCGGCGCTCTCGACCATCGCAGCCCCCGGCGATGCGGTCCTGCTGCCGGTGCCGTGGTATTTCAATCACAAGATGTGGCTCGACCTGATGGGGATCGAGGCGGTGCCCCTGCCCTGCGGGCCGGGGATGGAACCCGACCTCGAGGCTGCCCGGGCGTTGCTCACGCCCCGGGTCAAGGCCATCGTGCTCGTCTCGCCCAACAATCCCACCGGGGCGGAATATTCCGCGGCCCTGCTCGGGGAGTTCGCGACCCTCGCCCGCGGCGCGGGCGCGGCCTTGATGATCGACGAGACCTACCGTGATTTCGACAGTCGCGACGGGCGCCCCCACGATCTGTTCGCCGACCCCGACTGGCGCGACGTGATCGTGCATCTGTACTCCTTTTCCAAGGCTTTCCGCCTCACGGGCCACCGGGTCGGGGCCATCGTGACCAACCCCGCGCGTCTGGCCGAGGCGGAAAAATTCCTAGACTGCGTGGCCATTTGCGCGCCGCAGCTCGCGCAGATGTCTGCTCTCTGGGGTCTGCGCCACTTGGGCGACTGGGTCGCGGGCGAACGCGCGGAGATCCTGCGTCGGCGTGCCGCGATCGAAGGCCTCTTCCAGGATCTGCCCGAATGGAGTCTGCGCGGCTGCGGGGCCTATTTCGCCTATGCGCGCCATCCCTTCGAGATGGACTCCGATCGTCTCGCCCAGACGCTCGTGCGCGCGCAGTCGGTCCTGATGCTGCCCGGCACCATGTTCGGCCCGACCCGCGCGCAGGGCGGCGACGGCGCGCCCGAGCGCGACCTGCGCATCGCCTTTGCCAATGCGGACGCAGCCGGGATCGCGGACCTTGGACGCCGCCTGCAAGCCTTCGGGGCCGACCGATCCGTCGCGGCCCACTGAGCGCCGCGCGCCCCGCCCTCCCCTTGCCTCGCGAAAGCCCAGCCCTTAAGACCGCCACGCCCGCGACCCGCAGAAAGTCCGCCCGCACATGATCAGTTTCTTTCGTGCCAGCCGCTCGAACGTCGTCGTCTGGGTGATCCTGGGCCTTTTGGTCGTGGGTCTCGCGGGTTTCGGCATCTCGACGGGCGGCGGCGGCGGGCGCACGGTGGCTGCCGTGGGCGACAGCACCATCGAGGTGGACGATCTGTCGCGCACGCTCGACCAGGAGTTGCGCACGATCTCCCAGCAGATCGGCCGCGCGCTGCCGATGTCGGAGGCCCGCCAGTTCGGCGTGGACCGCATGGTGCTCGCGCGCATGATCAACGACGCGACGCTCGACGAGGAAGCGCGCCGGCTGGGGCTCTCCACCGGCGACGAGACCGTGCAGCGCCTCGTGCTCGCGACCCCGGGTTTTCGGGGGCCGACCGGCGAATTCGACCGGCAGGCCTATGCCTTCGCGCTGGAGCGGACCGGCCTCACACCGGTCCAGTTCGAGCGCGTGCTGCGCGCCGAGGCCACGCGCGAGATGATCGCGGGAAGCGTGCAATCGGCCGTGGCGATGCCGGAGGCCGCTGCACGCACCCTCCTCGATTTCGCCGCCGAACAGCGGCGCTTCGAGTGGATCGCCCTCGACGACGCCCTGCTCGAGGATCCTGCACCGGAACCCACCGAGGCCGAGCTCGCGGCCTTTCACGCGGCCAATCCTGTGCGCTACACCCGGCCCGAGACCCGCAGGCTCACCTATGTGGCGCTGGAGCCCGAGACGCTCGCGGCGACCCTCGATGTGCCGGAGGCGGATCTGCGCTCGGCCTATGACGCGGCGGGCGACCGCTTCGCCGAACCCGAACGGCGCATCGTCGACCGCATCGGCTTTGCGACCTCCGACGAGGCCGCCGCCGCCCGCGCAAGCATCGAGGCGGGCGAGACCGATTTCGACGCGCTCGCAGCAGACCGTGGCCTCGACGCCACCGAGATCGACCAGGGCGAGGTGACCCGCACGGGTCTTGCCGCCCCCACGGCGGAGGCGGTCTTCGGGAGCGAGGGTCCGGGCCTCGTCGGCCCGGTCGACACGCCGCTCGGGCCGTCGCTCTTTCGGATCAATGCCATCCTCCCGGCGAAGACCACGCCCTTCGAGACCGCCCGCGAGACCCTGCGCACGGAGCGCGCGCTGTCGCTCGCGGCGGACCGCATCGCGGCGGAGGCGGCCCCGCTGCAGGATCTGCTGGTAGGCGGCGCGCGCCTCGAGGAGATTGCCGCCGAGACGGATTTCGTGCTTGGAACCCTCGCTCTGGATGCTGCCACAACCGGCGGGCTTGCCGACGATCCCGTCTTTCGCACGCTGGCCGGGGAGGCCGAGCCCGGGATCGAGACCGACCTCGTGTCGCTCACCTCCGGCGGTCTCGCTGCGGTAAGGCTCGAGGCGATCGACCCGCCGGCCCTGATCCCGCTCGTCGAGATCCGCGACACCGTCGCCGCCGACTGGCGCGCCGCCGAGAACGCCCTGCGCGTCGCGGACCTGGCAGGCAGCCTGAAGGCCGAACTCGACGGCGGTCTGTCGATGACCGATCTTGCGGCCCGCCTCGATCGCCCGCTGATCCCGGCCGGTGCCCTCGTGCGCACCGATCTCCTGCCCGAGGCTCCCTCGGGTCTTGTGCCTGCGATCTTCACGGCGGGTCCGGACGGCGTCGTGATCGCCACGGACGGCGGCGCGGTGGCGCTTGCCCGCCTCACCGAGATCACGCCTTTCGATCCCGATGCGCCCGAGGCAGCAGGGCTTCCGGATCAAATCACTGGACAGCTTCGCGCCGAGGCCGCCGACGACGCACTTGCGCTGTTGTTACAGGCGCTCCAGGCTGAGGCCGGCGTCAGCGTCAACCAGAACCTGCTCGACCAGGTGCTGGCGCGGTTCCCCTGAGCCGCGTCTCCATGTCCCTCCTGCCCGCGTATCCGGACTTCGCCGAAGGCTTCGACGCCGGCCGCAACCAGGTCGTCTGGACGCGGCTCATCGCCGATCTCGACACGCCCGTCTCGCTGATGCTCAAGCTCACCGAGGCCCGCAAGGACAGCTTCCTGCTCGAAAGCGTCACCGGCGGCGAGGTCCGGGGGCGCTATTCGGTCATGGGCCTCAAGCCCGACCTGATCTGGGAATGCCGCGGCTCCAATGCGCGGCTGAACCGCGACGCCCGCTTCGACCCCGACGCCTGGACGGCGGAGGACACCGACCCGCTCACGAGCCTGCGCGCCCTGATCGCCGAGAGCCGGATCGAGATGCCGCAGGACCTGCCGCCCATGGCCGCAGGGCTGTTCGGGTATCTCGGATACGACATGGTGCGCCTCGTCGAGCACCTGCCGAACGTCAATCCCGACCCCTTGGGCGTGCCCGACGCGATACTGATGCGCCCCTCGGTGGTGCTCGTGGTGGACGGCGTCAAAGGCGAGGTGACGGTGATCAGCCCCGCCTGGGTCCGGTCGGGGCTGAGCGCGCGGGCGGCCTTCGCCCAGGCCGCCGAGCGTGTCATGGACGCCGTGCGCGATCTCGACCGCGCGCTGCCCGCGACCCGGCGCGATCCGGGGACGGGCGGCGACCCCGCCGAGCCCGTGTCCAACACCACGCCTGACGCCTACATGGCCAAGGTCGAGACGGCACGCGACTACATCCGCGCCGGCGACATCTTTCAGGTCGTGCCGTCCCAGCGCTGGCGGCTGCCCTTCGATCTGCCGCCCTTCGCGCTCTACCGCGCGCTGCGCCGCACAAATCCAAGCCCTTACATGTTCTACTTCAACTTCGGCGGGTTCCAGATCGTGGGGGCCAGCCCCGAAATCCTCGTGAGGGTCAAGGACGGCCGCGTGACCATCCGTCCCATCGCCGGCACACGGCCGCGCGGTGCGACCCCGGCGGAGGACGCGGCCTTCGAGGCGGACCTCCTCGCCGACCCCAAGGAGCGCGCGGAGCATCTGATGCTGCTCGATCTGGGCCGCAACGACGTCGGGCGCGTGGCGCGGGTGGGCTCGGTGGAGCCGACCGAGCAGTTCGTCATCGAGCGCTACAGCCACGTCATGCACATCGTCTCGAACGTCGAGGGCGATCTCGCCGAAAACCAGGATGCGCTCTCCGCTCTTCTCGCAGGCCTGCCCGCCGGCACCGTCTCCGGCGCGCCCAAGGTCCGCGCGATGGAGATCATCGACGAGCTCGAGACCGAGAAACGCGGCGTCTATGGCGGCGGCGTGGGCTATTTCGCGGCCCAGGGCGACATGGACATCTGCATCGCGCTGCGCACCGGCGTGGTCAAGGACGGGGCCCTCCACGTCCAGGCCGGGGGCGGCGTCGTCTACGACAGCGACCCGGCCGCGGAGTTCCAGGAGACCGTCAACAAGTCGAAGGCCCTGATCGCGGCTGCCCGCGACGCCGGCCTCTTCGTGTCCGAACGCGGCGGCAATTGAGCCAACGCGCGAATTGATCGGTACCGCGTGCTCGTGTTCTTGCACCCTTCAACGTCCCGCGATACCGCTTTGATTACTTTCCCGCGTTGAGATGAGGACACTGCGATGCCCGGACGCGACCGCCGCCCCACCGCCCCGACCCTGGCGCTCGCAGCCCTCCTGCTGTCGGTTCTGGCCGGCTGCGAAGCGGAAGAAGACACGACAGTCGCGGAGGTCCGGGCCGTGCGCACCGTCACCGTCGAGGAGACCACCACGGCGCAGACCGTCAGCATGGCGGGCACCGTCGAGAGCCGCGTGCTCGTCGATCTCGCCTTCCGCATCGGCGGGCGCATGACCGAACGGCTGGTCGACGTGGGCGACACGGTCGAGCCCGGCCAGATCATCGCCCGGCTCGATCCCACCGACGAGCAGAACGCGCTGCGGTCAGCCGAGGCGAGCCTCGTCGCCGCCAACGGCCAGTTGTCGGAGGCCCGCATCAACTACGACCGCCAGCGCCAGCTCTACGAGCGTCAGATCGCCGCACGCGTGGCCTTCGAGCGCGCCGAGCAGGTGTTCATCTCGACCCAAGCCGCGGCGGACGCGGCCGCGGCGCAAGTCCAGATCGCGCGCCGCAGGCTCGCGGACACCGAGCTCGCCACCGACACCGCCGGCGTCATCACCGAGATCGGCGCGGAGCCCGGCGAGATCGTCCAGGCCGGCCGCATGATCGCCCAGAAATCCCGCGAGGACGGGCTCGACGCGGTCTTCGACGTGGCCGCGGGCGTGCTGGCCACGGCGCCGCCCGACCCCGAAGTCACCGTGGCGCTCTCCCTCACCCCGGGCGTCACCGCCATGGGCCGCGTGCGCGAGATAGCCCCCCGCGCGGATGCCGTGACCGGTGCGTTTCGCGTGCGCGTGGGCCTGATCGACCCGCCCGAGGCCATGCGGCTCGGCTCCACCGTGACGGGGCGCGCCTCCTTCGGGGGCTCCGGCGGCATCGTCTTGCCCGCGAGTGCTCTGACCGAGGCCGACGGCGCGCCCGCGGTCTGGGTCGTCGATCCCGCCACCAATACCGTGGCCCTGCGCCAGATCGGTATCGCGGGCTTCAACCCCGCGACCGTGAGCGTGGCCGACGGCCTCCAGCCCGGCGAGATCGTCGTGACGGCGGGCGTGCAGGCGCTGCGTCCCGGGCAGGAAATCCGCCTCGCCGGAGCCGGAACGTGATCGGACCGAACCTTTCGGCCTGGGCCTCGCGCAGCCGTGCGCTGACAGTCTATCTGATGATGGTGGCGGTGCTTGCCGGGTCCTTCGCCTTCGTGGGCCTCGGCCGCGACGAGGATCCGACCTTCACGATCAAGACCATGCTGGTGACGGCCGTCTGGCCCGGTGCGACCATCGAGGAGACGCAGGCGCAACTCACCGACCGCCTGGAGCGGCGGCTGGAGGAGACGACCGGCCTCGACGCGCTGCGCTCCATCACCCGGCCGGGGATCGTGACGATCTATGTCGATCTCGAAGGCACCTTTCCGCCCGACGACGTGCCCGACGTCTGGCAGGAGGTGCGAAACGGCATCGGCGACATCCGCCACACCCTGCCCCAGGGCGTGCTCGGGCCCTTCTTCAACGACGATTTCGGCGACGTCTTCGGCATCATCTACGGCTTCACCGCCGACGGCTTCACCGACCGCGAATTGCGCGACGAAGTGGACCGCGTGCGCTCCACCCTGCTGACGAATGTCGAGGGCATCGCCAAGATCGAGTTCATCGGCGCGCAGGACGAACAGATCTACATCGAGTTCCAGCCCGACCGGGTCGCGGCCCTCGGCGTCAACTACGGCCAGGTCTTCGCGGCGGTCGCGGCCCAGAACATCGTGCGCCCCTCCGGCGTCATCAACACCGGCCTCGAAAACCTCGCCCTGCGGGTGTCGGGCGCGTTCGAGTCCGAGACCGACATCCTCGAGACGGCCCTCTTCGTTGAGGGCCGCACCATCCGCCTCGGCGACATCGCCACCGTGCGGCGCGGTCTCGTGGATCCGCCCCAGCCGCTCCTGCACGTCAACGGCGATCGCGCCATCGGCCTCGGGATCTCGATGCGCGAAGGCGGCGACATTCTGGAGCTCGGTGCCGACGTGGACGCCGCCATGCGCATCGCCACTGGCGAGCTTCCCATCGGCATCGAGCCCGTCCTGATTTCCGACCAGCCCACGGTCGTCGACCGCGCCATCGGCGATTTCACGACCTCGCTCTATCAGGCCATCGCGATCATCCTCGCCGTCAGCTTCCTCACGCTCGGCGTGCGTCCGGGGGCCGTGGTCGCGACCGCCATCCCGATCACGCTCGCCACCGTGTTTCTCGTCATGCAGACCTTCGGGATCGATCTGCACCGCGTGTCGCTCGGGGCGCTGATCATCGCCTTGGCGCTTCTCGTGGACGACGCCATGACCACGACCGACGCCATGATCCGCCGCATGGCGGTGGGCGACACCGCGCCCGAGGCCGCGTCCTTCGCCTATTCGCGGCTCGCGGCCCCCATGCTGACCGGCACGCTCATCACCATCGCGGGATTCATGCCCATCGGATTCGCCGAGAGCCAGGCGGGCGAGTACACCATCTCGCTCTTCCAGGTGGTTGCCATCGCCCTCATCGCCTCGTGGCTGGTGGCCGTGCTCTTCACGCCCATCCTTGGCTCCGTCCTGCTGCGCGCGCCGCAATCCGTCGAGCCGCCGAAGCCTGGCCGGTTGCTGACGGCCTATGCCCGGTTTCTCAACCTCGCCATCACCGCGCGCTGGCTGACGATCGGCGTCACCGCCGCCCTCTTTGCCGCAGCGATCCTCGGGCTTGGCCAGGTCAACCGGCAATTCTTTCCGCCCTCCGACCGGTTCGAGCTGATCGTCGATTTCCAGATCCCGCGATCGAGCTCGATCTTCGCCAACGAGGCCGCGGTGGAGCGCATCGAGGACTGGCTCGCCGAGAGCGAGGACGTGGATTACTGGGCCTCGTTCATTGGGCGCAACGTCATCCGCTTCTATCTGCCCCTCTCCATCCGGCCCCCGTCGGACCACCAGTCCCAGATCCTCGTCATGGCGACCGACATCGAGGCGCGGCTGCGGCTGGAGCGCGACCTCGACGCCTTTCTGATCGATGCCTTTCCCGAGGCCGTGGTCCGCGTCAGCCCGCTGGAGATGGGCCCGCCCATCGGCTGGCCGCTGCAATACCGGGTGACGGGGCCGGACGCGGAAACCCTGCGCTCCGAGGCCCTGCGCCTCGCGGGCGTCGTGGCCTCCCATCCTGGCGCGCGACGGGTGCATTTCGACTGGATCGAGCCGGCGCGCCAGTTGCGCATCGACGTCGACCAGGACCGCGCCCGCCGTCTCGGCCTCTCGAGCCAGCAGCTCTCGGACGTGCTCAACACGGCCGTATCCGGCACGACCGTGACCCGCCTGCGCGACGACATCTACCAGATCAACGTGGTGGCCCGGGCGGACGCCGCGGACCGCATCAGCCTCGACAGCCTCGAGACCCTCCAGGTGCCGATCCCCGGCGGGCGGACGGTGGCGCTGGGCCAGTTCGCCAACTTCTCCTACGACCTCGAACAGCCCCTCATCTGGCGGCGCGACCGCCTGCCCACGCTCACCGTGCTCGCGGATGTCTCCCCGGGGGTGCTGCCCGAAACCGTGGTCGCCGCCATCGCGGACGACGTGGCGGCCCTCGACGCCACCCTGCCGCCGGGCTACGAGATCCAGCTCGGCGGCACCGCCGAGACCTCCGCCGAGAGCCAAGAGGCGGTCTTTGCGGTGGTGCCGCTGATGATCTTCCTGATGATCACCCTACTGATGGTCCAGCTCCAGGATTTCCGCACCACCGGCATGGTGCTGATCCTTTTGCCCTTGGGGATGATCGGGGTCGTGGGAGCGCTCCTGACCTTCGGGCGGCCCCTCGGGTTCGTGGCCATCCTCGGCATCCTCGCACTCCTCGGCATGATCGCGAAGAACGCCGTCATCCCGCTCACCCAGATCAAGGACGAACGTGCCGCGGGCCTCCCCGTGCGCGAGGCGGCGGTCCAGGCCGCGACCAATCGCCTGCGACCGCTGATGCTGACCGCCCTCTCGACCATCCTCGGCCTTCTGCCCATCGCCCCCACGTTGTTCTGGGGGCCCATGGCCTTTGCGATCATGGGCGGCCTTCTGGTTGCGACCTTGCTCACGCTGGTGCTGCTGCCCGTGCTCTACGTCACGATCTACCGCGACGATCCCGCGCCGGCCTGATGACGCCGGCCCCAGGACTTTCGGAGTACCGAAGGCTGTTCGCGGCCTATGCAACAGCTTTGCTCGGCACCGGCATCGCGGTGGTGGGCCTGTCGCTCCTCGCGTTCGACATGGCCGGCGACGACGCGGCCAACGTGATCGCCACGGCCCTCTCGATCAAGGTCTCCGCCTATGTCGTCACCCCCTCCATCGCTGCGGCGCTGACGGCGAACCTCCCGAAGAAGCCGATGCTGATCGCCTTCGATCTGATCCGTGCAGGCGCCATCCTGGCCCTGCCCTTCACCACGACCGTCACCCACCTCTATTTCGCTGTCCTCGTCTTCACGGTGGCCTCCGCTGCCTTCACCACGAGCTACCAGACCGTCGTCCCCCAGCTCCTGCCGGATCCCGATGCCTATGCCCGGGCGCTCTCGAAATCGCGCATCGCCAACGAGTTGGAGAACGCGGCAAGCCCGCTGGCCGCTGCGGCCCTGCTGCTTGTGCTGAGCTTCAAAGGGCTGTTCGTCGCGGCCATGGCGGCGTTTCTGATCTCCGCCGTCCTGCTCCTCGCTATCCGCCTGCCGCCGCCGCTGATGGCCCCGCGCGGAAAACCCGGCAGCCTCTTCCTGCGCGGCCCGCGGCTCCTGTTCACCACCCCGGCGTTTCGCGGTCTTCTGCCGCTGCATCTGGCCGCCGCCGCCGCCACGGCCATGGTCATGGTCAACACGGTCGTCCTCGTGCAGGGCCGGTTTGGGCTCGACGGCCGGGCCACGGCCATAGCCCTCGCGGCCTTCGGCCTCGGCAC
>JBBQYB010000062.1:0-18217 GCA_038209095.1 Rhodobacterales bacterium | reverse complement strand
GGAGCGGTTCGGCCTGATGGTCTGGAACTATCTGCGGTTCGATTTCGGCGAGAGCTACTTTCGCTCCATCAGCGTCGTGGATCTCGTGCTGGAAAAGATGCCGGTGTCGATCACGCTGGGGCTCTGGTCCACGCTGCTCGCCTATGTGATCTCGATCCCGCTCGGCATCCGGAAGGCGATCAGGGACGGCTCGAAGTTCGACACGGCGACGAGTGCTGCGGTGATCGTGGCCTTTTCCATCCCGAGTTTCCTGTTCGCCATCATGCTTCTGGTCCTGTTCGCCGGCGGATCCTACTTTCGCATCTTTCCGCTGCGCGGGCTTACGTCCGACAACTTCGCGGATCTGACCCTGTGGGGTCAGGTGATGGATTACCTTTGGCACATCGTGCTTCCGGTGACGGCCTCGACCATCGGTGCCTTCGCGACGCTGACCCTGCTCACGAAAAACTCGTTCCTCGACGAGATCAAAAAACAATACGTCGTGACGGCCCGGGCCAAGGGGCTGAGCGAGCGGCGGGTCCTCTACGGGCACGTCTTTCGCAATGCGATGCTCATCGTGATCGCGGGCTTTCCGGCGGTCTTCATCAGCGTGTTCTTTGGCGGCAGCCTGATCATCGAGACGATCTTCAGCCTCGACGGCCTCGGCCGCCTCGCCTTCGAGAGTGCGTTGCAACGGGATTACCCGGTGGTCTTCGGCACGCTCTACATCTTCGGGCTCATGGGGCTCGTGGTGGGGCTCCTGTCGGACCTCATGTACGTCTACGTCGATCCGCGCATCGACTTCGAGAGCCGCGAGACGTGACCGGGCTCAATCCCCTTCAACGCCGCCGGCTCGCGAACTTCCGGGCGAATTCACGGGCGTTCTGGTCGTTCTGGATCTTTCTGGTCCTGTTCGTCGTGACGCTGTTCGCGGAGTTCGTGGCCAACGACAAGCCGCTCGTCGTGCGGTTTCAGGGCGAGTGGCGGTTTCCGGTCGTCTCCTTCTATTCCGAGGCGGACTTCGGCGGCGAGTTCCGGACAGAGGCCGAGTATCATTCCCCCGAGGTGCGCTGTCTGATCGCCTCGGGCGGAATGGAGGTCTGTCTCGACGATCCCGAGGGGGTTCTGGCGCAGGTCGAGGCGGGCACGCTCGAGGTGGACGATCCCGGCTGGGCGCTCTGGCCGCTGATCCCCTACAGCTACGATACAATCAATTACGGTGTGGTCACGGCACCGTCCCCCCCGGACGCCGATCACTGGCTCGGGACGGACGATCAGACGCGCGACGTGGTGGCGCGGGTGATATACGGGTTCCGGATCTCGGTCCTCTTTGCGCTGGTGGTGGCGGCGATCTCGTCCTTCATAGGGATCGCGGCGGGGGCGGTGCAGGGCTATTTCGGGGGCTGGACGGACCTGTTCTTCCAGCGGGTGGTGGAGGTGTGGTCGAACATGCCGAGCCTTTATATCATCATCATCCTCAGCGCGATCTTCACGATGAACTTCTGGCTCCTGACGCTGTTGATCGCGTTCTTCAGCTGGACGAGCCTGGTGGGCGTCGTGCGCGCGGAATTCCTGCGGGCGCGGAATTTCGAATACGTGCGGGCAGCCCGCGCGCTTGGGGTCGGGGACGGCGTGATCATGGTCCGCCACGTGCTGCCGAACGCGATGGTCGCGACACTGACGCTCATGCCGTTCATCATCACGGGCGCCATCGGCGGGCTGGCCGCGCTCGATTTCCTCGGGCTGGGCCTGCCGCCCTCCTATCCGAGCCTCGGGGAACTGGCACTTCAGGGCAAGAACCGTCTCAACGCGCCCTGGCTCGGGTTCACGGCGTTCTTCACCTTCGCGATTATGCTGTCGCTGCTGGTCTTCGTGTTCGAGGGCGTGCGGGACGCGTTCGATCCGCGAAAGACGTTCCGGTGAAGGACGGACGCGGCCCGGGGGGCGAGGTGATCCTGTCGGTGCGCGACCTGCGGGTGGGTTTCGCCCAGGGCGGAGCGCGGGTCGAGGCGGTGCGCGGGGTGGACTTCGATCTGCGGGCCGGCGAGACGCTGGCCATCGTGGGCGAGAGCGGGTCGGGCAAGTCGGTGACCGCCCTGTCCATCGTGCGGCTGCTGGCGGACAACGCGGATGTGACGGGGTCGGTCACTTATCGCGGCAAGGAGCTGTTGCAGACCGACGAGGCGACGTTGCGGCACGTGCGGGGCAACGACATCAGCTTCATCTTTCAGGAGCCCATGACGTCGCTGAACCCGCTGCATCCCATCGCGCGCCAGATCGGCGAGAGCCTCGCGCTGCATCAGGGACTTGCGGGCGAGAAGGCCACCGCGCGCACGGTGGAATTGCTGGAGCAGGTCGGCATCCGGGACCCGCGGGAGCGGCTCGGGGCCTATCCGCATGAGTTGTCGGGCGGGCAGCGGCAGCGGGTGATGATCGCGATGGCGCTTGCGAACAATCCCGACATCCTGGTGGCCGACGAGCCGACCACGGCGCTTGATGTGACCATTCAGGCGCAGATCCTGACGCTGCTTGCGGATCTGCAGCGCGCGCGTGGTATGGGAATGCTGTTCATCACCCACAACCTGGGGATCCTGCGGCGGATCGCGGACCGGGTTGCGGTGATGCAGGGCGGCGAGATCGTGGAGACCGGGCCGGTGGAGGCGATCTTCGCGGACCCCCAGCATCCCTATACGCGCAAGCTCCTGGCGGCCGAGCCTTCGGGGCGGCCGGAGCCGCTGCCTTCGGGGACCGCGGAGGTGATCGAGACCACGGCGCTGCGGGTGTGGTTTCCGATCAAGCGGGGGCTCTTGCGCAAGACCGTGGGGCACATCAAGGCGGTGAACGACGCATCCGTCTCGATCCGGGCGGGTGAGACGCTGGGGGTCGTGGGCGAGAGCGGGTCGGGCAAGACGACGCTGGGTCTCGCGATGATGCGGCTGATCTCGTCCGAGGGGCGGATCGCCTTTCAGGGGCAGGACATCCAGGGCTGGCGCAACCGCGAGTTGCGGGGGTTGCGGCGCGACATGCAGATGGTGTTCCAGGACCCCTACGGCTCGCTCAGCCCGCGCATGTCCATCGAGCAGATCGTGGCCGAGGGGTTGGGGGTGCACGGGGTCGAGGGGGATCCGCGGGCGCTGGTCGCGGGCATGCTGCGGGAAGTGGGTCTCGATCCGGAGATGATGGACCGGTATCCGCACGAGTTCTCCGGCGGGCAGAGGCAACGCATCGCGATAGCACGGGCCATGATCCTGCAACCGAAGCTGGTTGTGCTGGACGAGCCGACGTCGGCGCTCGACATGACCGTGCAGGTCCAGATCGTCGATCTGCTGCGGGATCTGCAGAAGAAATACGGGCTCGCCTATGTCTTCATCAGCCACGACCTGAGGGTGGTGCGCGCGCTGGCGCACAAGGTCATGGTGATGCAGAACGGCGATGTGGTGGAGGCGGGCGATGCGGAGACGATCTTTGATGCGCCGCGCACGGCCTATACGCGGGCACTGATGGCGGCCGCGTTCAATCTGGAGCCGGTGGCGGTCTGAGGGCCTAGGGATCCGGCGTCACACGATGTGACGCTTGTCAAGTACATGTTTTCATTATGTAATGTCGGACCTCGTGGTTTGGGGCATGGCCCGGGGTGCAAAAAGAGCTTGATCGCCCTGGATCTCGTGTGAGAACATTTGATGAACATCCGGTGATTCCATGCTCGACGCCACGCCATCTGCCCCGGACACGGTCCGCCTCGCCCCCGAAGTGGGGCTGGTGCGCGGGCGCGCGCACGAGATCGCGGGATCGGCGCGGCGGGTCCTCGCGCTGATGCTGGCCGCGCGGATGAGCGGTCCGGTGCTGTGGCTGCATCCCGGCTGGGATGCGGAGCGGTTGATGGGCGACGGAGTGCGGCGCTGGATCGACCCCGGACGGCTGATCTTCGGGAGCGCGCGCACGGCACCGGAACTGCTCTGGGCGGTGGAGGAAGCGTTGCGGACGGGATTGATCCCGCTGGTGGTGGTGGAGACGCCGACGCTGCCCAGCCTGACGCCGGTGCGGCGGCTGCATCTGGCCGCCGAGGCCGGAGCCGCGCGCGGGTCGGCACCAATGGCCCTGCTGCTCAGTCCGGGGGCCGGCGGGGCGGCGGGGATCGAGACGCGCTGGCGGCTGGAGCCCCTGCCCGGCTGGGCGCGGGACGGCGCGGCGCGCTGGCGGCTGACGCGCAACCGGGCCCGGATGGCCCCGCCGGCGGCCTGGGAGCTGACCCATCGCGCCGGGCTGACCGTGACGCGCACGACGCTCGCGGAGGACGCGGCGTGACGCGCAGGGCTCGAGGACCGGTGCCGTGGTGCCGCCTTCGGACTGGGATCTTTCGTCTGGTGCGCGCGGTCGCAGGGCACTGCCCGGCACCGCCGGCGCAGGATCCGATCCGGCCGGTCGACAGCTCCGGTGCCGAACCGCGCGCTCCCGGCCGGGCGGGCTCGCTTGCGCCGAGGCGCGATGTGGTATCCAAATCGAGGGTGGATATTTGGAGGCACGGCCTTGGCGCGGATCATCTTTGTCCTGAACGGACCGAACCTGAACCTGCTGGGGCAGCGCGAGCCGGACGTCTATGGCCGCGAGACGCTGGCCGATATCGAGACCGCGTGCCGGCGGATCGGAGAGGCCTCCGGGTTCGAGATAAGGTTCCATCAATCGAATGCGGAGCACGACCTGATCGACTGGATCCAGGCGGCGCGCACCGAGGCCGCGGGCATCGTGATCAATCCGGCCGCCTATACCCACACCTCGGTTGCGATCCGCGACGCGCTGGCGACCTGCGATTTTCCGGTGATGGAGGTTCACCTGACGAACGTGCACGCGCGCGAGACGTTCCGCCACCATTCCTATGTCTCGGGGGTCGCGAGCGCCGTCATCGCCGGCTGCGGATCGCAGGGATACGGCTTTGCGATCGAGCGGATCGCGCGGCTGACCGGGGCCTGACGCGGCCCCTATTGCACGATGAATTCGGCGTGGAGCGCGCCCGCGGCCTTGATGGATTTCAGGATGTCGATCATGTCGTTGGCGGTGACGCCAAGCGCGTTGAGGCCCGCGATCACTTCGGGCAGCGACACGGAGGTCTCGACCAGCGCGAGACCGACGCCCGGCTCCTCCTCGATGGCGACATCGGTGCGGGGGATCACGACCGTCTCGCCGTTGGCGAAGGGATTGGGCTGGACCACGAGGGGCTGTTCCTCCACCCGCAGGGTGATGTTGCCCTGGGTGACGGCGACCCGGCTGATGCGGACGTCCTCGCCGAGGATGATCGTGCCCGACCGCTGGTCCACGACCACGCGCGCGACCGTGGAGGTCTGGACCTCGATGTTCTCGATCTGGGCGACCAGGAGGGCAGGACGGTCGATGCCGTTGCCCGCGAGGTCGAGTTGGACCGTGCCGCTGTCGAGGACGCGGGCGATGCGGCTTCCGACATTGGCGTTGATCGCGGCCTCGATGCGGGCTGCGGTGGTGAAGTCGGGGTTGCGCAGGGCGAGGCGCATCTCGGCGGTCTGGCTGAAGTCGAAGGCGACCTCGCGCTCGACCCGCGCGCCCGAGGGGATCATGCCGGAGGTGGGCACGCCCTGCGTGACGGTCGCGGCCTGGCCTTCGGCGACGATGCCGCCGGCGATGATGGAGCCCTGGGCCACGGCGTAGATCTGGCCGTCGGCCGCATTGAGGGGCGTCATCACGAGCGTGCCGCCCATGAGCGAGCGCGCGTCGCCGATGGCCGAAACGGTCACGTCGATCTGGCTGCCGGCGCGGGCGAAGGGCGGCAGGGAGGCGGTGACGAGGACGGCCGCCACGTTGCGCGCCCGGATCTGCTCGCCGGTGACGTTCACGCCGAGGCGCTCGAGGATGTTGACGATGGCGTCCTCGGTGAAGGGCGAGTTGCGCAGGCTGTCGCCGGAATTGTTGAGGCCCACCACGAGACCGTAGCCGAGCAGGTCATTGCCGCGCACGCCGTCGATCTCGACAAGGTCCTTGATGCGGGCGGGGGCGGCGGCGGCGGGGGCATGGATCCCGCCGACGGCAAGGATGGCCGCGGTGAGGAGCGCGAGGAGGGGACGGTGCATCTGGACCTAACGCATGTAATTGGCGAAGCTCAGCTGGGACAGCCGCGCGGTGACGGTGTAGACGGCGTCGAGTTGGGCCTCGAGCGCCTTGAACCGGGTGGCCACTTCCATCTGATCGGCCTCGAGGATGCCGGTACGGGCGAAGTCGAGCGTGCTGCGCTCGGCGGTGCGTTCGGCCCTGGCGCGTTCCACGGTGTTCTGGGAGATGCCCACGTCGGCCCGCAGGCGCGACAGGTCGTCCCTGGCGCGCAGCAGGCTCTCGCCGGCGTTGCGCAAGAGGTTGAGCTGGGAGGGCACGTCGTCCGCGAAGGCGCCGCCCGCGACGACCGCGGCGAGCGCATGGCCGCGCAGCGCCGAGATGATCTCGTCCGCATCGGCGCGCACTGCCGTGTCGAACCGCGTGCCGTCCGCGACCTCCACCGGGACGAGGTCGTCGTCCGACCCGAGATAGCCGCTGGTGTGGAAGGCCCCGCCGGGCTTGGCGAAATAGGCGTCGATGGCGTCGATGGCGTCCGCGGCCGTCACGGCGCCTGCGACGGCGGCGTCGAGGTCGGCGAGGATGGCGCTGGAGGCTGCCATGGCGTTGGGTCCGGTCGCGGTGCCGGCGAAGAGCGCCTGTCCGGCGAAGCGGGCGTTGAGCAAGCCCACCGATTCCGCGAAGCGCTGGCGCGACAGGTCCGCATGGGTCCGCGCCGACCCGATGTCGCCGAGGCCCACGGAACTCAGGAGATCGACCGAGAGGGTCTCGGTGGTCTCGAAGATCCGGCCGAGGGTGCCCTGGACGATTTCGAGGCGGGTGCCTGCGAGCGTGATGGCCTCGGTGTGGACCGCGTTGCGCTCGAGCGCGCGGTCGAGGCCGAAGAGGCGGGTGAGGTTGCCGCGGGTCGCCTTGAACAGGTCGGACTTCTGGCCGGTCGAGAGTTCGACACCGGCGAGATCGAGCGCCGTGCGGGTCTGGCTGGCCTGGCGCTGGATCGAGGCGAGACGGCCGAGATCGGAATGGGTGCTGAGTTTCATCGCATCAGATCTCCAGCAGGGTTTGCATCAGCCCGTCGATCACCGACAGCACGCGGGCATTGGCCGCATAGGCCTGTTCGATGATCATCAGGGCCTGAAGTTCGGTGTCGGTATCGACGCCGATGGAGTTCACCTCGGCATCCGAGAGGACGGTCTGGCGGGCGGTCACGAAGGCCTCGGCGTCGTCGCTGCGCGCGGAGCGGCTGGCGAAGAAGGACGTGATCTCGGACGCCATGAGGGCAGCGCTATTGGCGGCGTTCTGCGAGACGAGGCCCGCGGGCGCGCGGGTGGCAGTCATGGCATCTGCGAGGCCCTGAAGGTAGGTGCCGAAGCCGTCGTTGCCGGGGGCTGCCGCGGAAAGGCCGTCGCGCAGGCGCCAGGACGCGCCGGTGAGGGCGTCGTTGAGGGAGAGGCGGCTCGCGAGGCCGAGGGTCGATCCTGTGGGATTGGCCTCGACGAAGATGCCGTCGCCGGTCGCGTCGAGCGCGGTCGCGGGCATCAGGTCCCGGAAGCGGTCGATGAGGTCTTGGGCGTAGATGTCGAGTTCCGCCGCGAATTCGGGGACGATCCGGTCGCGGGTCTCGAAAAGGGCGGCGAGGGAGCCGCCGGAATAGCCGCCGCCCTCGGCTGTCGAGACCTCGATCGGGCCGCCTGGGTCGCCGCGATCCTGGCGGAGCGGGCCGAGACCGGCGCCGAGGGTCACGTCGGGCGTGACCTCGGAGGGGCCGCGGGTGAAGGAGAGCTCCCAGACCCGCATGTCGAGGAGCATTCCGCCGTTGGCCCCGTAAATGGCGACGGTGCCGGCATCGCGCTTGACCGTGCGCATTGGGATGATCGCGCTGATCTGGTCGATGGTGCGGTCGCGTTCGTCCTGGAGGGAGGTGACGTCCTCGCCGCGCACCGTCAGTTCGGCGATCTTGTCGTTCAGGGCTTTCACCGCCTGGAGGCCGCTGTTCAGGGTCTGGACCTGGCGAGAGATCTCGGCGTCGGCTTCGCTGCGCAGGGCCACGGTCTCGCGGGCGATGGCGTTGACCGAGCTTGCGAGGGCCGAGGCCGCGGAGACGGCATCGGCGAGGCGGCTCTGGGACTGCGGCTCGCTGACGGTGGCCATCAGCCGGGTCTCGAGGGTCGTGGCGCGGCTCGCGAGGGCACCGGCCTGGCCGGGCTCTCCCAAGGCATCGACGATGCGTCCGTAGGTTTGCGCGGTCGTGGAGGCGGCACCGCGTGCCGCGTCCATGCCACGGCGTTCGGCGGTGAGGAAGGCATCCTCGGTGCGGGTGGTCTGCTGGGCCCGCACGCCCGAGCCGTATCCGCCGAGCACCAACGAGGTCAGTTCCGTGACCCGCCGGCCGAAACCGGGGGTCATGGCGTTGGCGACGTTGTTGGAGACCGTATCCGCGAGCTTGGAGGTGACCGAGAGCCCCATGCTGGCGTTGTTCAGCGCATTGTTGATGCTCATCTCGGTCTCCTTTGCTCAGGTTGGGCGGGCGGCGGCGTTAGCGTTTGAGGTTGGTGGTTTCCTGGAGCATCTCGTCCACGGTCTGGATGATCTTGGCGTTCGAGGAATAGGCGCGCTGGGTCTGGATGAGCTGGGTCAGTTCCTGCGCGATGTCGGTGGTCGATTGTTCGCGCGAGAAGCCGAGGATCGAGCCGGTGGGCCCGGTGCCCGCATCCCAGAAATAGACCGAGCCGGAGGTCGCGCTGATGGCGAAGGCCTGGTTGTCGAGGGCGCGCAGGCCGTTCAGGTTCGGCACGTCGGCGGCCGGGATCTTGTAGATGACGCGGTTGAAGCCCGAGGAGTAGTTCGCGTAGAGCAGACCGTTCTCGTCGATGGTGACCCCGGTGAAGTTGCCGGCGGCGGAGCCGTTCTTGGTCACGCCCACCGGCGAGAAGATGGTGGAGAGCTGGTTGAGGAACTGCGGGGCCTGGGCGTTCTCCGCGCCGATTTGGACATCGATGGCCTGGCCGCCGCCGAGCGGAAGCTGAAGGACGCCGGTCACGCCGTCGTAGGGGGCACCCGCGTTCGTCACGACCGTCTGGATGGAGCCGCCGGAGCCGGTCGCATTGCTGAAGGTGATGCCGTAATCGCCCATCACCGCACCGGATGCGTTGTCGGTGATGACGAGGTTCCACTGGTTCGCGACCGGGGCAGCCGGGACGGCCCCGTCGGAGACCGGGGAGAAGACGAACCCGAGGGTCTGGGGTGCGCCGAGGTTGTCGAAATACTCGACCGTGATGGGATAGGTCGCCGTCAGATCCGCCGTCGGACCCGTGGCGCTGGCGGGCAGGTTGGCGCTGAGCGTGATGAGCGAGGTCGGCTCGGCCGCGACGGCGGCGCGGTTCACCACCACCGGGCGCAGGGCCACGGCGGTGTCGCGGGGCGGCTCGGCGATGTTGCCGTTGAGATCGGCCGGCCAGCCGAGCAGCACGAGACCGCCCGGCGTGCGCAGGACGCCGTTCTTGTCGGACTGGAACGAGCCCGTGGAGGTCAGCATCAAGGGCAGGTTCGTCTCGTTGGCCTGGACGGACGCGATGTTCGTCACCGGAAGGAGGCCGCGACCCGACACGGCGATGTCCGTGGAATTCGAGGTGCCGACGAAGGCGCCCTTGCCGTCGACTTCGCGCAGGGCCGTGCTGGTGACGCCACCGGCGGTATAGGACCGGACGTTCTCGGAGATCGCGATGGAGGCGAAATCGGTATCTGCTCGTTTGTAGCCGAAGGTCTGCGAATTGGCGATGTTGTCGGAAATCGTGGCCAGCTTGTTCGCGTTCGCATTGAGGCCGGAAACGCCTGCGTTCATCGACGAGGAGATACTCATACTTTGTCCTTTGTCCGTGAGGGCCGTTCAGAAGGATACGTTGCCTTGACCGGAGCAATGGCGGGTTGAGCTTAAAATCCCGTCAACGGCTCGAACTCATTGATCGGGGGGTGAAAAGTCGCGCAGGAGGATGATCTCGATCCGGCGGTTGCGCGAATCGGAGGCGAGCGCAGCACTGGGCTTGCGATCGGCCCAGCCGGTGATGCGGTCGATGCGCTCGACGATGACCCCGGCGCGGGTAACGAGTTCGAGCGAGATCTGCGCGCGGTCGGTGGAAAGCTGGTAGGGGTTGGGACCGTCGGGGCCCACGTCGCCTGTGGCGATGTGGCCGCCCACGGCGACCGGGTTGGCGGTATGCGACAGGACCCGGCCGATCATGGCGAGAAGCTGGCGCAGGATGTCGTTGGGCGTCGCGGTGTTGTCCACAAAGAGCGGCGAGCCCGGAACGTCGAAGATCTCGATGATGAGCCCCTCGTCGGTGACGCGGGTGCGGATGTGCTTGAGCAGCGGGTCGGCGTCCACCGCGTCGCCGGTGGCACCCTGCAATTCGTTGGCGATCTCGGTGAGGCCCGCGTCGCCCGTGGTGGGATTGCGGTTCTGTTGGATGGGGTCCGCGGAACTGCCGGTCCCGTCGCGCGAGAGCATGTCCTGGCTGAACATGCTCGAGCCGCCGAACGGACCGTCGCCGCCGCCGACGGTGGAATGGATGGGAATGGTCGGGCTGAAATAGTCGGCGAGGCCGAGCTTGGTCTCCTCGGAGCTGACGGACAGGAGCCACATCAGGAGGAAGAACGCCATCATCGCGGTGACAAAATCTGCGTAGGCGACCTTCCACGCGCCGCCGTGGTGGCCGCCTGCGACCACCTTCTTGCGCTTGATGATCGTGATGCCTTTGGACTTGTCCATTCCCGCTCCCCCGAGCAACCCGGGGACCAGATAGGCGAGAAACCTTTGCGGCAGGGTTACCGCAGGGGAGAGGGCGGGCAAGAATATCCCGACAATTGAGCGGGATGGCGCCGGGGGGTGCGTCAGTCCGAGGCGGTCTCGGACCAGCAAGGCAGAAGGTTCGAGGGAGAGGGGGAGGCAAGGAACACCGCGCGGGCGATGGCGCGGGCGAGGCAGACGGCGGCGGCGTGGCCGAGGGCGGTGCGGGTGAGCGGCGGGATCTCGGCGCGCGGGCCGGTGGCCACGGCGAACACCAGATCGCCGTCGGTGAGCGTATGGGAGGGCACGATGGCGCGGGCCATGCCGTCCTGGGCGGCCTCCGCGAGGCGGCGGGCCCCGGCCTTGTCGAGGCCCGCATCGGTCGCGACGATGGCGAGGGTTGTGTTCTCGAGGCCGCCGACGGGAGAGGGCTTGCGGCGAAGGGGCAGATCGGGCGGGACGCGGCGGGCGGCGGGGCCGAGGCCGCCGAACTCGGCACCGATCTCGAAGGCCCCCGCCCAGAACTCCCGCCCGCCCGGCACGATCACATCCCCGAAGGCGTTGACCGCGACGAGCGCGCCGACGGTCTCGCCGCTCGCGAGAACCAGCGAGGCCGAGCCGAGGCCGCCCATCAGCGAGGCCGTCATGGCACCGGTTCCGGCCCCGACCGAGCCGAGCGCGAAGTCAGGTCCGGCGGTCTGGAGGGCGGCGTGTCCGAGGGCGCGGTAGGGGTTGAGCGGCCAGGCCTTGTCGCCGCCGTTCATCAGATCGAAGAGTATCGCCGCGGGCACGATAGGGACGCGGTGGGGGCCGGCGGGATACCCCCTGCCCCGGCTCGCGAGCGCGTCGGCGACGCCCGAGGCCGCGTCGAGCCCGAAGGCCGAGCCGCCCGAGAGCACGATGGAGTCCGCACCCTCGACGAGCAGGCCCGGCGCGAGAAGATCGGTCTCGCGCGTGCCGGGAGCACCTCCCATGACGTGGACGGCGGCGGTGAAGGGGGCGGACGCGGTCAGGACCGTCACGCCGGATTTCAGCGACGCGTCCGAGGCATTGCCGACCTGGAGGCCCGGGACGTCGGTGATGAGGTTGCGCGGGCCGGGGTGCATCAGGGGCGGTGGTTCCGGTGTGCGGGATTTCGGGCGCAGACTGGGCGCGGCGCGGGCTCGGCGCAAGGGCGAAGACGTCAGGCGGTCCGGTTGAGGACGGGGGCCGCCGCGAGGAGTTCGCGCGTGTAGGGATGTTCGGGGGCCCGGAAGACCGCGGCGGTCGGGCCGGTCTCGACGATCCGGCCCGCCTTCATCACCATGACGCGGTCGGTGATGGCGCGCACCACGGTGAGGTCGTGGGTGATGAAGAGATAGGAGAGCCCGAAGCGCGTCGAGAGATCGGCCAGGAGGTCGAGGATCTGGGCGCGGATGGAGACGTCGAGGGCGGAGACGGCCTCGTCGAGCAGGATGAGGCGCGGCCGGATGATGAGCGCGCGGGCGATGGCGATGCGTTGACGCTGGCCGCCGGAGAATTCGTGGATGAACTTGCCCGCGTGCGAGGGGTGGAGCCCCACGGCCTCCAGGGCCTCGGCGATGGCGCGGCCGCGGTCGGCGGGGGTTTTGTCGAGGAGGTGGAACGGTTCGGTGACGAGGCGGCCGACCCGGTGGCGCGGGTTGAAGCTGCCGTAGGGGTCCTGGAAGACGGCCTGCATCTTGGCGCGCAGGGATGACGGCATCGGTGTGCCGGCGGTGACGGCCTCGCCGTCGAGGGTGATGGAGCCGGCCTGGACCGGGTCGAGGCCGAGGATGGCGCGGGTGAGGGTGGACTTGCCGCAACCGCTCTCGCCGACGAGGCCGAGGCTTTCGCCGGCGTAAAGGGTGAAGCTGACGCCATCGACGGCGCGGGTGGGTGGGTCGCGGGACAGGAGGCCGCGGCGGAGACCGGGGTAGTCGCGGACGAGGTTCTCGACCCGGAGGAGCGGCGTGCGGGTGAGGCGGGGCAGACGCGCGGGCTGGTGGGCGGAGGCGGCGAAGAGGCTGCGGGTATAGGGATGGCGCATGTGGCGCAGGACGCTGCGGGTGGGGCCGGTCTCGACGACCTCGCCCGCCGTCATGACCGCGAGATGGTCGGCGTTGGCGGCCACGACGGCGAGATCGTGGGTGATGAGCAACAGGCCCATGCCGTCTTCGGTGGTCAGGCGCTTGAGCAGGTCGAGGATCGCGGACTGCGTCGTGACGTCGAGGGCGGTGGTGGGTTCGTCCGCGATCAGGAGCCTGGGGCGCAGGGCGATGGCCATGGCGATGCCGACGCGCTGGCGCTGGCCGCCCGAAAGTTCGTGCGGGTAGCGGTCGAGCGGGAAAGCCGCGAGCCCGGTGCGGTCGAGGGTGGCGCGCGCGATGAGGCGGGCCTCGCGGCGCGAGGCGGTGGTGTGGATGCGCACGGTCTCGGCGACCTGGTCGCCGATGGTCTGGAGGGGGTTGAGGGCGGTCATCGGTTCCTGGAAGATCATGCCGACCGACCGGCCGCGCAGGGCGCAAAGCTCGGTCTCGGAGCGGGCCAGCAGATCCGAGCCGTCGAGGAGGACCCTGCCCGACAGGCGGGAGCCGGGCGGGGCGAGGCCGAGGATCGCGAGCGCCGTCATGGACTTGCCCGACCCGCTCTCGCCGATCACGCCGAGGGTCTCGCCGGGGGCAAGCTTGAGGCTGATGCGGCGCAGAATGGGTGCGTCGTGCAGCGTCAGGGACAGATCCTCCACGGCGAGCAGCGTCACTGTCGGGCCCGTCGCAGGCGTGGATCGAGGAGATCGCGCAGGCCGTCGCCGAGCAGATTGAGCCCGAGCACCGACAGGAGGATGGCAAATCCCGGAAAGAGGGCGAGCCACGGCGCGAAGGCGATCATGGTCTGGCTCTCGGACAGCATCCGGCCCCAGCTCGGGGTCGGGGGTTGCGCGCCGAGCCCGACGTAGGAGAGGGCGGCCTCGGCGAGGATGCCGAGAGAGAACTGGATGGTACCCTGCACGATGAGCAGGTTCCCGAGGTTGGGCAGGATATGCTCCACCGAGATGCGGATGCGCGACTTGCCGGCGACCCGGGCGGCCAGGATGAAATCGCGCCGCCAGAGCGACAGCGCCGCACCGCGGGTCAGCCGCGCGAACACCGGTACGTTGAAGATGCCGATGGCGATGATGGCGTTCGAGGCGGAGGGCCCGAAGGAGGCCGTGATGAGGATCGCGATCAGGAGGGCGGGGAAGGCGAAGACGAGGTCGTTGGCGCGCATGACCACCTCGTCGAGGAGGGAGCCCGATGCGGCGGCGGCCATGAGGCCGAGCGGCACGCCGAGCCCCATCCCGATGCCGACCGCGAGAAGCGCCACCGCGAGGGAGACCCGTGCCCCTTGCAGGATCATCGAGAAGACGTCGCGGCCGAAATGATCGGTCCCGAACCAGTGCGCGGCGTTGGGGGCCTGGAGCCGCGCCGCGATGTCGAGGGCGGCCGTGTCGAAGGGCGTCCAGACGAAGGAGACGAGCGCGCCGAGCCCGAAGACCCCGGCCAGTGCCATTCCGATCCAGAGGCTGCGCATCAGGCGCGCCGGCGCAGGCGCGGATCGACGGCGGCATAGGCTAGATCCACCGCGAAGGTGACGAGGATGACCGCCACGACCAGCAGCATGACGACGCTCTCGACGACGATCAGGTCGCGGGCGGCGATGGCCTGGAAGACGAGACGCCCGAGGCCGGGCAGGAAGAAGACGTTCTCGATGATGATGGCCCCGGCGAGCAGGAACGAGAATTGCAGGCCGATGATGGTCAGGACCGGGATCAGCGCGTTGCGCAGGGCATGGCGGCGCAGCGTCTGGCCGCGCGTGAGACCCTTCGCCCGCGCCGTGCGGATGAAATCCTCGTTCAGCGTGTCGAGAAGGGCCGAGCGCAGGACGCGCGCGAGGATGCTCGCCTGCGGCAGGGCGAGGGCGATCGCGGGCAGGGTCAGCGCCTTGAGCCCGGCGAACAGTCCCTCGTCCCAGCCGGGGAACCCGCCGGCGGAGAACCAGCGCAGATTGACCGCAAAGACCAGGACCAGCAGCATGGCAAACCAGAAATTCGGGACCGCGACGCCCAGTTGGGTCGCCCCCATGAGGCCCGCATCGACGCCCGAGCCCCGCCGGGACGCCGCGATCACGCCCGCGGGGAACGCGATGAGGATCGAGAGCGACAGGGCATAGAGCGCGAGCGGGAGCGATATCCACATGCGGTCCGCGATCATGTCCGCGACCGGGGTGCGGTAGGTGTAGGACACGCCGAAATCCCCGCGCAGCATGCCGGTGACCCAAGCCGCATAGCGATCGATGGGGCCCGCATCGAGCCCCAGATCCCTGCGCAGCGCCTCCAGGGCCTCGGGCGTGGCATTCAGCCCGAGCATGTAGGTCGCGGGATCGCCCGGCACGATCTCGATGGCCGCAAACACCACGACACTCGCGACGATCAGGCTGAGCCCGAGCGATACGAGCCTGGACAGAGCGTATCGATACATGAGCGCTATCGTCGTCCGTGTTCCGTTCGCCCCATCCTATGCGGCACCGGGCTCGATGGCCAGAAGCGGACCCCGGGCCCGGGAGGTCATTCGCTCCAGGAGACGGCCGTCAGGTCGGTGGCCTGCGTTGGCGAGTTCAGCCAGAGCCCTTCGAGCCGGGCATCGGCCACGCCGGTCTTGGCGAGCTGGAACAGGAACACGTTCACGACCTCGTCGGCCACCTGCTTCTGGGCGGCGCGCAGGACGGCTATGCGGTCGTCCTCGTCGGTGATCGTGTTGAGCCCCGTGAGCAGGGCCTGGAGCACCGGATCGTGGTGGCCGAAGTAGTAGTCGTCACGCGCGTAGATCCCGATGTCCATGGGTTCGGTGTGGCTGATGACGGTCAGATCGAAGTCCTTGGAGCCGAACACCTGTTCGAGCCACTGCGCCCATTCCACGTTCACGATCCGGGCCTCGATGCCGATGGCCCGAAGTTGTGAGGCGATGATCTCGCCGCCGCGGCGCGCATAGGAGGGCGGGGGAAGGGCCAGGGTCGTCTCGAAGCCGTCCGGATAGCCCGCATCGGCAAGGAGCGCCGCAGCTGCTGCCGGATCGAAGGGGATCTGGCCGGTCAGATCGACATAGGCCGGATTGTGCGGCGCGAAATGGCTGCCGATGGGCGTGCCGTAGCCGAACATCGCGCCGTCGATCACCGCCTGGCGGTCCACCGCGAGGGCAAGGGCCCTTCGCACGCGAATGTCGTCGAAGGGGGGGCGGGCGTTGTTGATTGCGAGGATCGTCTCGCCCTCGGTCGAGCCGATCAGGACCTGAAAGCGCGGATCGGCTTTGAACTGCGCGAGGTTCTCGGGCGCGGGAAAGTTCGGGAAGGCGTCGATGTCGCCCGCCATCATCGCGGCGAAGGCGGCGGTGGGGTCGGCGATGAACTTGAACGTCGCCGTATCGAGGCGCGCGGGCGTGCCCCAGTAGGCGAGATTGCGGACCAGCTCCACCCGGTCGCCCTGAACCCATTCCGAGAACTGGAAGGGGCCCGTGCCCACGGGGCGCGTGGCGTTGGTGTCGGCGGTGGCGGGGGAGACGATCACCGCATCGCCCCAGGCGAGGTCGAAGAGGAGCGAGCCGTTCGGCGCGTCGAGCCCGATCTCCACCGTCAGGTCGTCGATCGCGGTGACTTCGTTGATCCCGTCGAAGAGCGCCTTTTGGGCGTTCAGGCTGTCGTCGGCCATGGCCCGGTCGAAGGAGAAGACCACGTCCTCAGCGCTGAAGGGCAGGCCGTCGTGGAACGTGACGCCCTCGCGGAGCCTGAAGACCCAGCTGAGCCCGTCGGGCGCGACCTCCCAGGAGGCGGCGAGGCCAGACACGACGGCCCCGTCGGAGCCGATGCGGGTCAGGCCCTCGAATACGTTCGCATAGACCACCTCGTCGATGGCAGCGGCGGCCCCCGCCGTGGGATCGAGAATGGGCGGTTCGAGCTGCATGCCGACGATGACATCGCTCCGGGCCGCAAGGGTGGGTGCCGCCGGCAGGGCCAGGAGGAGCGCGATCAGGAAATGCTTCATGGCCTTCGGTCTCCGCGACTGGCACCTCGGCCCGTTCGGCCGCACGGCCCTGAGGAACGCCCACAAGCGCGAAAAGCGCAAGAGGCTAGAAGGTCGGGGCCGCATGGGGACGGGGGTCCGATGGCCGCATCGCCGAAGGCCCTTCAACCCCCGCGTGCAGGGTGCGGCCATGCTGCACTGCGGAATAATTTTTCGGATGTTAGTGATGCTCGGCTTTGACCGGCGCAGGGCGCGCTGTTAGGACCGCCGCAGTACCGAATCAGTTGTGAAAGTTCCGTAGCATGGCCGCGTCCAATCTTGTCCCCATTTCCGAGTTGTTCGTCTCCTACGACAGCGCCGCAAAACTGAAGATCGAGGCGGGCGAGCTGGTTTCGTGGGACCTGACGGCCCGTCAGGTCTGCGATCTGGAACTGCTCATGAACGGCGGGTTTCATCCGCTGAAGGGCTTCATGACCGAGGCCGATTACGACCGGGTCGTGACGGAGATGCGGACCGAGGACGGGGCGCTCTGGCCGATCCCGATCACGCTCGACGTCTCGGAGGCGTTCGCGGGCAAAGTCGAGCCCGGGCAGGACATCGCGCTGCGCGATCCGGAGGGCGTGATCCTCGCCATCCTGTCGGTGAGCGACAAGTGGACGCCGGACAAGGCGCGCGAGGCGGCGCATGTCTACGGGGCGGACGATCCGGCGCATCCGGCGGTGAGCTATCTGCATCACAAGGCGGGCCCGGTGTATCTGGGGGGTCCGGTCACGGGCATCCAGGCGCCGGTGCATTACGATTTCAAGTCGCGGCGCAACACGCCCAACGAGCTGCGCGCGCTGTTCCGCAAGCTCGGCTGGCGCAAGATCGTGGCGTTCCAGACGCGCAACCCGCTGCACCGGGCGCATCAGGAGCTGACGTTCCGCGCCGCGCGCGAGGCGCAGGCGAATCTCTTGATCCATCCGGTGGTCGGCATGACGAAGCCCGGCGACATCGACCATTTCACCCGGGTGCGGTGCTATGAGGCGGTGCTCGACCAGTATCCGTCCTCGACGACGGAATTGTCGCTGCTCAATCTTGCGATGCGCATGGCGGGCCCGCGCGAGGCGGTCTGGCACGGCATCATCCGACGCAACCACGGCTGCACGCACATGATCGTCGGGCGCGACCACGCGGGTCCGGGCAAGAACAGCGCGGGCCAGGATTTCTACGGCCCCTACGACGCGCAGGAGCTGTTCGCCAAGCACCAGGCGGAGATCGGGGTCGAGATGGTCGACTTCAAGCAGATGGTCTATGTGCAGGAGAAGGCGCAGTACGAGCCGCGCGACGAGGTC
>JBBQYB010000061.1:0-18530 GCA_038209095.1 Rhodobacterales bacterium | reverse complement strand
GGCAGCCAGTGCAACGCGCTCAACCACTTCGAGATCATGCGGACCCTTGCGCAGGGCGACGCGCCGGCGGGGATCGTGCTGGAGGACGACATCGAGTTGTCGCCGGATCTGGCGCAGGTGGCCGCCGGGTCCGACTGGCTGCCCGAGGGCGTCGGCGTGATCCGGCTCGAGAAATGGTCGCGGCGAGTGACGAAAAAACTCCTCGGGCGCGAGATCGCCCGCATTGCGGGCAGATCGGTGCGCCGGTTGCACAGCCGCGTGGGCGGATCGGGGGCCTATGTCCTGACGAAGGCCGCGGCTTCGCGTTTTCTTGCAGGCAAGGGCCTTTTGCGCCACCCCATCGATCATTTGCTGTTCAACCTCAACATCTCGCCGCTTGCCCGCGAGGTAGGCGTGGCGATGGTGGTGCCGGCGCTGGCGCGCCAGGCCTGGGGCCGGTTCCCGTCCGACATCGCCGCAACCCGCACCGCCGAGCCGCGCCCCATCACGGCGCGTCTGCGCCGCGGCTGGTACGAGGTGAACCTGCTGCCGTCCCAGGCCGCGGCGATCCTCTTTGCCGGCGCGCGGCCCGTCCGCATCGATTATGCCGAGCGGCTGGCGTGAAGATCGCGGTGGGCTGCGTCAAATGGGGAACACGGTTCGGTCCGGATTACGTCAACGTGCTTTATCGGGCGGTGGCGCGGCATCTGGGGCTGCCCCACCGATTCGTCTGCCTCACCAACCAGCCCGAGGGGATCGATCCCGGCGTCGAGGTGCGCCCGATGCCGGAGTTCGGCGTGCCGGAGGTGGAATGGACCAAGCGCGGCTGCTGGCCCAAGGTAGCGCTGTTCGGCGAGGGCGTCTTCGCCGACGACGAGATCGTTCTTTATCTTGATCTCGACATCCTGGTGGTCGGCGATCTGGCCCCCTTTATCGACCTGATCAGACGCGATCCGGACGCGTTCTATACCCTGCGCGAATGGAACCCCGCCCTCTTGCGGGTGCTGCCGGTGGCGTGGCGGCCCGACCGCGGCAGCCAGGGGTCGGTTTATGTCTGGCGGGCGGGCGCGCAGCGGCACGTCTTTGCCGACTTCACCAGCCGGGTCGAGGAGGTGCGGGCGGCCTATTGGTCGGACAGGTTCTATCTGCCGAAGATCACGCGGGACGCGCGGTATCTGCCCTATGACTGGTGCCTGAGTTTCAAGAACCATTGCCTCGCGCCCTTTCCCTTGAACCTGGTCCGCCCGGAGGCAGGCATTCCGGCAGGTGCCAAGATCATCGTGTTCCACGGCAAGCCGCGGCCGGTGGATGTCATGGGCCCGCCCGGTCAGGTCTGGGGCTCGCGGCGGCGCAATGGGGACCGGCCGGTGCCCTGGGTGGTGGACTACTGGACGGGCTACGGGGGACGACTGCCGGATGCGCGGAGCTGACCGCGCCAAGGAAAAAGACCGACGGAGGACACCAAGATGAGCGATGCGAGCATCGAGAACGCGCGACAGGCGGCGCTGGATTACCACGAATATCCGCGGCCCGGGAAACTCGAGATCCGGGCCACCAAGCCGATGGCCAACCAGCGCGACCTCAGCCGGGCCTACAGCCCCGGAGTGGCGGAGGCCTGTCTCGAGATCAAGGCGGACCCCACGGCCGCGGCGCGGTACACGGCGCGCGGCAACCTCGTGGCGGTGGTCACCAACGGCACGGCCGTGCTGGGCCTCGGCAACATCGGGGCGCTGGCGTCGAAGCCGGTGATGGAGGGCAAGGCCGTTCTGTTCAAGAAGTTCGCCAACATCGACTGTTTCGACATCGAGGTGAACGAGAGCGATCCGGTCCGGCTCGCGGAGATCGTGACGGCGCTGGAGCCGACGTTCGGGGCGATCAACCTTGAGGACATCAAGGCCCCGGACTGTTTCATCGTGGAGCGCCTCTGCCGCGAGAAGATGAAGATCCCGGTCTTTCACGACGATCAGCACGGCACCGCCATCGTGGTGGGCGCGGCGGCCCTCAACGCGCTGCGGGTCGCCGGCAAGCGCATCGAGGACATCCGGATCGTCTCGACCGGCGGCGGGGCCGCCGGCATCGCCTGTCTCAACATGCTGGTGAAACTCGGCGCGCGCCTGGAGAACATCTGGCTTTGCGACATCAACGGGCTCGTCTATGCCGGCCGGCCCATGGACATGAACCCCGAGAAGGCGGCGTTCGCGCAGGCGAGCGACTTGCGGACGCTGGGCGAGGTCATCCCCGGGGCGGATCTGTTCCTCGGCCTGTCGGGGCCGGGCGTGCTGACCGCCGACATGGTGCGCGCCATGGCGGAGGATCCGATCATCCTCGCCCTCGCGAACCCATACCCGGAGATCGATCCGGCGGTGGCGCGCGCCGCCAATCCGCGGGCGATCATCGCGACGGGCCGGTCGGATTATCCCAATCAGGTCAACAATGTGCTGTGCTTTCCGTTCATCTTCCGCGGGGCGCTGGACGTGGGGGCCACGACGATCAACGACGAGATGGAGATCGCCTGCGTCGAGGGGATCGCGGCCCTCGCACGGGGCTCCTCCAGCGCCGAGGCCGCGGCCGCCTATGCGGGCGAGCGGCTGAGCTTCGGGCGCGAATACCTGATCCCGAAGCCGTTCGATCCGAGGCTCCTCGCGATCGTCGCGGGGGCCGTCGCGGGGGCTGCGATGGAGAGCGGCGTCGCCACCCGCCCCGTGCCGGACATCGTCGCCTACAAGGAGCAGCTCAACCGCTCGGTCTACCGCTCCGCCTTCATCATGCGCCGCGTGTTCGAGGCGGCGCGGGTGTCGGTCCGGCGCATCGTGTTTGCGGAGGGCGAGGACGAGCGCGTGCTGCGCACCGTGCTCGCCATGTCCGAGGAGGGGGTCGACCGGCCAATTCTGATCGGACGCCCGGACGTCATCGAGATGCGGTGTGAGCGCAACGCCATTCCCATCCGCGTCGGCGAGCATTTCGAACTGGTCAATCCCGAGGACGACCCGCGGTTTCGCGACTACTGGCAGACCTATCACCAGATCCTGCAACGGCGCGGGGTCACGCCCGATCTCGCCCGGGCCATCATGCGGACCAATACGACCGCCATCGGTGCGGTCATGGTGCACCGCGAGGAGGCCGACAGCCTGATCTGCGGCACGTTCGGGCAGTATCTGTGGCACCTGAACTATGTGCGTCAGGTGCTGGGCGGCCCGATCCTGCGGCCCATCGGGGCCTTGTCACTGATGATCACCGAGACGGGGCCGCTGTTCATCGCGGACACCCACGTCAACCCCGAGCCCTTGCCCCAGCAGATCGCCGACACGGTCGTCGCAGCCGCCCGGCACGTGCGCCGCTTCGGGCTGGAGCCGAAGGTGGCGCTGTGTTCGCATTCCCAGTTCGGAAACCTCGACACCGACAGCGGACGGCGCATGCGCGGCGCGCTGGAGTTGCTGGACAGCCAGAACCTCGATTTCGCCTACGAGGGCGAGATGCACTCGGATGCAGCACTCGATGCGGATCTGCGCGCGCGCAGCTTTCCGAACGCGAGGTTCGACGGTCCGGCCAACGTGCTGATCTTCGCGAACACCGATGCCGCGAGCGGGGTTCGCAACATCATCAAGATGGTCGCAGGCGGCCTCGAGGTCGGGCCGATCCTGATGGGCATGGGAAACAAGGCGCAGATCGTGACGCCGTCGATCACGGCGCGGGGCCTTCTGAACATCGCGGCCCTCGCGGGTGCGCCGGTTCAGAGCTACGGGTGAGGAGCAGGAGGACAGGATGGGCTATCGCGAGGTTTATGCGGCGTGGCGCGCCGATCCCGAGGCCTTCTGGATGCAGGCCGCCGAGGCGGTCGACTGGGTGAGCCCGCCTTCGCGGGCGCTCGACGCGTCGCGGGCACCGCTCTATGGATGGTACGCGGATGCGCAGTGCAACGTCTGCTGGAACGCGGTTGACCGGCATGTCGAGGCGGGCAACGGCGACCGCGCGGCGATTATCTACGATTCCGGCATGACCGGGGCCAGGACCACCACCAGCTACCTCGAGTTGCGCGATCAGGTGGCGTCCCTGGCCGGGGCGCTCGCGGCGCGGGGCGTGGGCAAGGGCGACCGCGTCGTGATCTACATGCCGATGATCCCGGAGGCGCTGGTGGGGATGCTCGCCTGCGCGCGGCTCGGGGCGGTGCATTCGGTCGTATTCGGCGGGTTTGCAGCCCCCGAGTTGGCCGTGCGGATCGACGACGTGGCCCCGAAGGCGCTCCTCGCCGCCTCCTGCGGGCTCGAGCCGGGCCGGGTGGTGGCCTACAAGCCGCTCGTCGACGCGGCGATCGATCTGGCCCACCACAAGCCCGAAACCTGCATCGTCTTTCAACGGCCCGAGATGGAGGCCGCACTGACCCCCGGACGCGACATCGACTGGGTCGCGGCGCAGGCGGCGGCCACCCCTGCCGCCTGCGTGCCCGTTGGCGGAATGGATCCGCTCTATGTCCTGCACACGTCCGGAACCACCGGGGCCCCCAAGGGCGTGGTCCGACCGACCGCGGGCTACATGGTGGCGCTCCTCTGGTCGATGAAGAACATCTACGCCATCGAGGCGGGCGACGTGTTCTGGTCCGCGTCCGACGTGGGCTGGGTCGTGGGGCACAGCTACATCGTCTACGGCCCGCTGCTGGCGGGGGCCACGACGGTGGTCTACGAGGGCAAGCCGGTGGGCACACCCGACCCCGGGGCGTTCTGGCGCGTGATCTCCGAGCACCGGGTGAAGTCGTTCTTCACCGCTCCGACCGCATTCCGGGCGATCAAGCGCGAGGATCTGGGGGGCGAGTACGTGCGCAGATACGACCTGAGTTCCCTGAAGCTGCTGTTCCTGGCAGGCGAGCGCGCCGATCCGGACACCGTCGTCTGGGCTCAGGACCAACTGGGCATCCCGGTGATCGATCACTGGTGGCAGACGGAGACGGGCTGGGCCATCGCCGCCAATCCCGCGGGGATCGAGCTACTGCCGGTCAAGCTCGGCTCGCCGACGGTTCCCATGCCGGGCTATGACGTACGGATCCTCGGCGAGGACGGCGAGCCTCTGCCGGCCGGAGAACTCGGGGCCGTAGCGATCCGGCTGCCATTGCCGCCCGGGACGCTGCCGACGCTCTGGAACGCGGAGGCGCGGTTCGTGAAGGGTTATCTGACCACCTATCCCGGCTATTACGAGACCGGGGATGCCGGGGTGATTGATGTGGACGGCTATGTGCACATCATGGCGCGGACGGACGACGTGATCAACGTCGCGGGTCACCGGCTGTCCACCGGGGCGATGGAGGAGGTGCTCGCGAGCCATCCGGACGTGGCGGAATGCGCCGTGATCGGCGTCGCGGACGAGCTGAAGGGGCAGCTGCCCATGGGATTCCTCTGTCTCAACCGGACTTGCGACAGACCGCACGAGAAGGTCGTGAAGGAATGTGTCACGCTCGTGCGCGAACGGATCGGACCTGTTGCCGCCTTCAAGCTCGCGGTGGTCGTAGAACGATTGCCGAAGACGCGGTCCGGCAAGATCCTGCGCGGCATCATGTCCAAGATCGCTGACGGACAGGCCTATAAGGCCCCCGCGACCATCGACGACCCGGCCATTCTGACGGAAATCGGCGAGAGCCTCGCGCGCGCCGGGCGGACACCCACGGGATAGGCTGCGGCGCAGCTTTGGCCCCCGCGCGGGATGTTCGCGAATTTCCACTTGCTTTCGGGCGCGCTCTGTTAATCTTTGGTTGATCGCAGAAGTCGTATGGCGGGCAATCCAAGGGAAGGCATTGCATGGGGACGGTCACCGTCTATATGCTCGGAGCGGCGCGGGTGCCCCTGCTGGCTCTCGCGTCCCTGATCGGCGGCACGCTGGCGAGCGTGCCGGATCGCGCGGTCGCGGAGCCAGCGCTGACCCTGAGCCGCGGGCCCGAGAACGTCGAGGTGCTGGAATTTTCCCTCGACGAGTTGCGCGCCTTGCCCCAGACGACCATTGAGACCGAGAACGAGTTCAGCGATGGCATCGTGAGTTATTCCGGGCCCCTCGTGCGGGACGTGCTGGAGCATCTCACGCTCGATCAGTCGGAGATGCTCCGGTTCGTCGCGGCGAACGACTATTTCGTGGAAATTCCGACCAGCGATTTTCGGAAGTACAACGTCATTCTTGCTATGGAGGCGGATGGCGAGCGACTGTCCCGGCGCGACAAGGGCCCGTTGTGGTTGATGTATCCCATCTCTGACCACGAGGAATTGCGCGATCCATTGTATATCCACCGCCTGATCTGGCAAGTGGACCGGATCGAATCGCTGCCCGAATGAACGCTTCTCGACGCTGCGGACCCGGGACGCGATCCTTGCGCCCCGCAGGTCGCAGGTGGCCGGGGCGCTATGAAGCGCTCGCGGGTTGTGCCCGCGGCGACCCGCCAACGACGAACTGGGCAAACCGGACCATTTGCCGAAGCCCGAATCGTGCTGAGATCCTGAGCAGGCGCGTCATTTCGTTGTCAAACGTCAGCCATATGATGCTCGAAATACGCAAATCGAAATTCAGAAATACCCTCCGAAGATATATTCATAGATGACAAAGTGTCATTCCCGGTGTTATGGCATTTTTTTCCGATCGAGATTTGAGGCCGTTTTTTCGTGAACATGACGCAAACATTCCGGCGCTTTCTCGGGACTTCCGTTCTGCTCGCGATGATCGGGTTCGCCGCGGTCGCATACACCTCGATCCGCCGCGACGTGAACAACCTGCGCGTCATCAGCCAGGACAACATCCTGTGGACCGCGACCCAGATGGAGGTGGAGTTGCTCAGGTTCCAGCTCAGTGTGGCAAATTTCGGGCTGCTCCGAACACCCGAGGCGCTCGATGGCCTGCGCGAGCGGTATGATATTCTCCTCAGCCGGGTCGGCATGATGCGCACGGGCCGGGTGGGCGATCTCATCCGCGGCTATGACGTCGGGTTCGATTCCATCTCCAAGCTGCTGGACTACCTAACTACGCTGGACGCCGCGATTGCGTCGCTGACACCGCAGGACGCGGCGCAGACCGACCGGATCCTCGCGGAGTTGCAGCCCTTCCAGCGGGAGTTGCGGCTCTATACCCTGCGGGTGGTGCGCGGCGACACGGCGGCCTCGGCCGGTGTGCGCGACAGCATCCAGCGCAATGCCCAGATCACCGTGATCACCAGCCTCGCGGCCGTAGCGCTCAGCCTGCTCGCGCTGGTGCTCATCCTGGGAGAGAACCGCCGTCAGCGCCAGATCGCCGACCTCAGCCGGCGGATCGCGGACGATGCGGAACTCTCGAGCCGGACGCAGTCACGCTTTCTGACCATGATGAGCCATGAATTGCGCAACCCGCTCAACGGCGTTCTTGGCCCGCTCGCCCTGTTGGGACAGGCCGATCTGAGCCCGCGTCACCGGCGTCTCGTGCAGCAGGCGCAACAATCGGGCCAGTCCATGGTCCAGATGCTGGGCGGTCTGCTCGACTATGGCGAGATGCAGGACGGCCGGTTCGTCATGCGCGACGAGCCCTTGCGGCTGGCGACCCTGGTCGGCAGCATCCAGTCGGACTTCGATGCCCTTGGCGTCGTCAACCTCGACGTGCGCCTCAGTCCGGAGGCTCCCGAGATGGTCCGCGGCGATCTGGAGCACCTGCGGCACATGTTCGTTCATCTGACGGAATATGTGCTCGAGGCCAGCGAGCCGGGCTCGGTGGCCATCGGCGTTTCTCATGACGGCAAGTCCCTGATCGGCGAAATCGGGTTCGACGGCGGAGTGGCGGCGATCGACTGGAAGCTCGATCTCATGATGGGGCTCAACGAGATTGCTCCCGATCAGGTGTCAACCGAAGCGCTGAGACCGCTCATCGTGCGAGGATTGATCGCTGCGGCCAGAGGCCTGCTGACGCTCGTGGATCGCCCGGACGGACACCGCGCCATCCGCATTGTCATTCCGTCGGCCGCGATCCACATGGAGCCGATTCGCGTCCGCCTCGAGACGCGCTCGACGGCGCTGGCCGCGATCTATCAGGCAGCACTGCGCTCCGAGAGGATCTCGTTCATCGGCCCGGACGAACCCGGAACCGTCGACATGGTGCTGGTCGATGCGACGACCATCGGCGAAGAGCCGCTGATGGCGCGCCTGCGCGACCGCCATCCGGAGGCTCTTTTCGTCTCCCTCGGATCGCCGCAATGCCCTGATGCCTTTGACGATGTGGTCGAAGGTCCGGCGGACATGACCCGTCTGCGGACCCGCATCCTCGGGCGCTTCGCGGGCTGATCCAACCCGGAATTGCATTTTGCCATTGTCGGTGGCTTGGTGTATCTTACGCTGAAATAGCCTGATGAGATTCAACCTCAGATGGTTAACCTAACGTCCGTCCACAGCCCGTGATCTGCGTCGGGCACAGCCATTGGAACACGATGTTCGATCCCGATCCGCGCTCGCAGGGCGAATGTCCGCTGGAGGCCCAGGACTTTGCCATGATGGCCCATGACGTGCGTTCGGCGCTGCACGGGGTGACGGGAGGGGTGGCCCTGATCGACGGTACCACGCTCGAACCGGCCACGCGGGTCCAGATCGAACGGATCGGTGCCGCGTGCAAGATGCTGTCCCATCTTGTCTGCGATCTGCTCGGGGACCGCGATCCCGACGTGTTGCGGCCGCGGATGGAGCCGGTGGACGTGGCCCATTTCGTCCGCCACATCTCACAGCGCTGGAGCGGAGAGGCGGAGGAGCTCGGCGTTGCGCTCGAGATCGATCTGGCTCCGGAGGCGAACGGCGTGCTGCGGGCCGACCGGGTTGCGCTCGGGCGTGCGCTGGGCAATCTCGTCTCGAATGCGCTGCGCACCGGCGACGTGCGCCTCTCGGTGGCCTGCGAAGGGCAGGGCGGCCTGTGCTTTGCCGTGCAGGACCGGGGCCCCGGCATCCCGACAGACGTTCTGGATGCCGTTTTCAGCCATGACGCATCCCGGTCGCAGGGTCTCCTGAAAAAACGCGGTCTCGGCCTGCACATCGTGCGCCAGCTTTGCACCGATCTGGGCGCGAGACTGCATCTGCGCAATCTCGAGTCTGGAGGTGCCGAGGGACGCATCTCGTTCCCGCCCGCCTGTTTCTCGGCGGGTCCGGCGAGGGTATCCACCGTCCAGACCGGGAGGATCGATCTTGCGGGCCTTCACATCCTTCTGGCGGAGGACAATCCGACCAACCAGATCGTCGCGACCCAGATGCTGCATGCGCTGAACGCCGAAGTCACGCTGTGCTCGGACGGGATCGAGGCCCTTGAGAAATTCGAGCTCGGCGACTTCGATCTCGTGGTGGTCGACATCGAGATGCCCCGCATGACCGGGCTCGACGTGATCCGGACCATTCGTGCGCGGTCCGATGCGCGCGCCCGCGTGCCCATCGTGGCCCTGACGGCCTATGCGATGCGCGCTCACCGCGACCGCATCGCCGCGGCGGGTGCGGACGGCCTGATCTCGAAGCCCATCACCAGCGTCGAGGCGCTGGGCGAGGCCTTGCGGCTCCATGTCTCGCCGAACCGCGTCCGCACGGCCGCAACGGTGTCGCTGGCCGACGATCCGGTGGCCGATCTGGCCGTGTTCGACGCGCTGTGCGCGGCGATCGGGCCGGGCATGATGGAGGAGTTGCTCGACAAGGTCGTGGCGGATCTGAGCCAGGCCCGCGGCGAGCTCGAAGGCGCGCTCTCGCCGCTCGACTGCAAGCCGATCCTGTCGTCGTCCCATATCCTGATCTCCGTGGCGGGAGCCATCGGGGCGGTGCGCCTGCAGGCCTGCGCCCGCGCGCTCAACACGGCCGCCCATGCCGAGGATAGCCGGAGCCTTCCGGGCGGTGTGCGCGCCTGTCTCGCGGAGATCGACACGGCCATCGTCTTTGCCAACAGCCGGCGCAAGGCAGCTTGAGGTCCGATATGTCTGACAGCCTTCTTCTCGTCGAGGATACCGCGTCGCTCAGCATGGTATACCGGGCGGTGCTGACCCGCGCGGGACATGACGTCGCGTGTGCGGCCACCCTGTCCGAGGCGCGCGCCTTCTGCGCGGACAGGCCCCCCCGGCTGGTCCTTCTCGATCTCCAGTTGCCCGATGGGGACGGCCTTGATCTGCTGGCGGAACTGCGCGCGGCCTTCGACATCCGCGTCATCGTCATCACCGCCAACGGATCGATCAACCGGGCCGTCCAGGCGATGCGTGCGGGGGCGTTCGATTTCCTCGTCAAACCCTTCGACGAGAGCCGTCTCGTGAACGCGGTGGCCAATGCGCTCGCCACAGCGCCGAACCTGCCGGAACCCGCGGCCCCGCTGGACCTCTCCGAGGGTCCGCGTTTCGAGGGATTCATCGGCCGGTCCGAGACCATGCAGGACATCTACCGCATGGTGCGTGCCATCGGCCGGTCCACCGCGACCGTCTTCATCACCGGCGAGAGCGGCACCGGCAAGGAGGTCTGCGCCCGCGCGATCCACGCGATGTCCACCCGCGCCCGCCGTCCGTTCGTGCCGCTGAACTGCGCGGCCATCCCCCGGGACCTGCTCGAATCGGAGGTGTTCGGGCATCTGAGGGGCGCGTTCACCGGCGCGCTCTCCGACAAGCCGGGTGCCGCGGCGGTGGCCGATGGGGGCACGCTGTTTCTCGACGAGATCTGCGAGATGGATCTCACGCTCCAGACCAAGTTGCTGCGCTTCCTGCAGACCTCCATGATCCAGCCGGTCGGCTCCGCCCGGCCGATCCCGGTGGACGTGCGCATCGTCTGCGCCACCAACCGCGACCCCGCCGAGGAAGTGCGCGCCGGCCGGTTCCGCGAGGATCTCTATTACCGCCTCCACGTGGTGCCCATCCACATGCCGCCGCTGCGCGCGCGCGCCCAGGACATCCTGGAGATCGCGCAGGAAAGCCTGGTCAAATTCTCGGCCGAGGAGGGCAAGGGCTTCACCGGGTTCGACCCCGCGGTGGAGCGCATCTTCCTGACGCGCCCCTGGCCCGGAAACGTGCGCCAGCTCCTGAACGTCATTCGCAACATCGTCGTGCTGCACGACGGCGTGACCGTTCTGCCCGGCATGTTGCCCGCCGAGATCGCCCTGGGCCCTGGCGTGAGCTATCCGGCGGACCGCGCGCCGTTTTCGGTGACGGCGCGGCCATCGGTGCGCGACAGCGTCGGTGCCCTCGTCGGCAGCGCCCTCGCGGATGTCGAGCGCGAATTGATCGAGGCCACGATCGAGCGCTGCGACGGCTCGATCCCTCGGGCCGCGAAGATGCTCGAAGTGTCCCCCTCCACTCTGTACCGCAAGCTCGAGACCTGGTCGGGCCTGTCGCGGCGCGCGGAGGCCTGACGCCCCACGGCCTTGCCAACCCGCGCCGCCGCGCCGCATAATCGCGCGGAGACGAATGCGGATGTGGGGGAACGGGCCGGGATGGATCTTTTCGAGATGGCGCGCGCCGCCCGGCTGAACGCTCATGCGCCCTATTCGGGGTTTCAGGTGGGGGCCGCCCTGCGCTGCGCCGACGGGTCGCTTCACGCAGGCTGCAATGTCGAGAACGTGGCCTATCCCGAGGGCACCTGTGCGGAGGCAGGGGCGATCGCCGCAATGTGTCTGAGCGGGTCGCGCGAGATCGCGGAGATCTGGGTCGTGGCCGACAGCCCAGATCCCGTGACGCCCTGCGGCGGGTGCCGCCAGAAGCTGGCCGAATTCGCTCGCCCCGAGACGCCGGTCGTCCTAGCGGACCTGTCGGGCGAGCGATCGCGCATGACCGTGGGCACGCTGCTGCCCGGAGCCTTTACTGCCGGTCACATGGCGCGGGCGGACCGATGAAAGACCTCGATCTCGCGACGATCGCCCGCCGCGCGCTGGTCTGCCTCGATCTGACGAATTTGCAGGACGACTGCACCTCCGCCGATGTCGCGGAGCTTTGCGAACGCGCCCAGACCCCGCACGGCTCTGTCGCCGCCGTCTGCCTCTGGCCGCGCTTCGTGGCCGAGGCCCGCGCGGCGCTCGCCCGAACCGGCGTCAAGGTCGCGACGGTGGTCAACTTTCCGTCCGGCGACGCCAGCATCGACGCCGTCCTCGACGAGACCCGCGCCGCACTTGCCGACGGGGCGGACGAAATCGACCTGGTCGTGCCCTGGCGGGCGCTCGCTGCCGGGGACGCGGCGGCGGTGACGTCCCTCGCGCGCAGGGTCAAGGACGCTTGCGCAGACACGTTGCTCAAGGCGATCCTTGAGACCGGCGAGCTGAAGGATCCCGCCCTGATCGCGCTTGCGGCCGAGGCGGCCCTCGACGGCGGCGCGGATTTCCTCAAGACCTCCACCGGCAAGGTCGCGGTCAACGCGAGCCCTGAGGCGGCCGAGATCCTGCTGCGGGCCATCTCGCGCCAGCACCGCACCTGTGGTTTTAAGGCGGCGGGCGGCGTGCGCAGCACCGAGGATGCGGCCGTCTATCTCGGGCTCGCGGACGAGATCATGGGCACCGGGTGGGCAGGCCCGCGGCATTTCCGTTTCGGGGCCTCGGGGCTCCTCGACGCGCTTCTCGCGACCCTCGACGGGTCGGGTCCTGATAGCGCACCGGACGACGAGGACTACTGATGCTCGCCCAGGAAGTGATCGCGCGCAAACGCGACGGGGCCGTGCTCTCGGACGATGAAATCGCCTTCATGGTGGCCGGGATCACCACCGAGACCCTGTCCGAAGGTCAGGTCGCGGCCTTCGCCATGGCCACCCTGCTGCGCGGCATGACCACCGGGGAGCGCGTAGCGCTGACCCTCGCGATGCGCGACAGCGGCGACGTGCTGGCCTGGGATCTGCCGGGTCCCGTCGTCGACAAGCATTCCTCGGGCGGGGTGGGCGACAACGTCAGCCTGATGCTCGCGCCTGCCCTCGCGGCCTGCGGGGCCTATGTGCCGATGATCTCGGGACGCGGGCTCGGCCATACCGGCGGCACCCTCGACAAGTTCGACGCCATTCCCGGCTATGCCACCCAACCCGATGTCGCGACGCTCGCGCGCGTGGTGCGCGCGGTCGGCTGCGCCGTCATCGGGCAGACCGCCGATATCGCGCCGGCAGACCGGAGGCTCTATGCGATCCGCGACGTCACGGCCACCGTCGAGAGCATCGATCTGATCACCGCATCGATCCTGTCGAAGAAGCTCGCGGCCGGTCTTGGCGCGCTGATCCTCGATATCAAATGCGGGTCGGGGGCTTTCATGGCGACGTTGCCGGAGGCGCAGGCTCTCGCGCGCAGCCTCACGGACGTGGCGAACGGCGCGGGCTGTCCGACCCGCGCACTGATCACCGACATGAACGAGCCGCTCGCGAGTGCAGCCGGCAATGCGCTTGAGATGGCCAATGCCGTGCGGTTCCTGCGCGGGGACGAGATCGACGGCCGGCTCTGGGACGTCACCGTGGCGCTCGGGGCCGAGGTGCTCGCGCAGGCGGGCCTCGCCGTCGATACGGAGCAGGGGGCGGCACAGATGCGCACCGCCCTGCAATCGGGGGCCGCCGCCGAGCGGTTCGCGCGCATGGTGGCGGCCCTCGGGGGGCCTGCGGATTTCGTGGAGGCAGTACACCTCCATCTCGACCGCGCGCCCGTCATGGCGGATGTCGAGGCGGGCCGCGCCGGCTATGTCACGTCCATCGACACCCGGGCCGTCGGATATGCCGTGGTCGAGCTCGGCGGCGGAAGGCGCAGTCCGAGCGATCTCGTCGATCCTTCGGTGGGGTTCGAGGGGCTGGTGGGTCTCGGCGCGGCGGTGACGCCCGATGCGCCGCTTGCGCGGCTCCATGCCGCCGACGACGCGGCCTTCGCCCGCGCCGCCGACCGCCTGCGCGCGGCCTATACCATCGGCGATGCTCCGCCGCCCGAGACGGCGCTGATCCTCGAGCGCATCGTCTGATGGGTCGCGCGATCCTGATGGTGATGGACAGCGCGGGATGCGGCGGCGCACCCGATGCCGCGGCCTTCGGCGACGAGGGTGCGAACACGCTCGGACACATCGCCCTCGCCTGCGCAGAGGGCCGCGCCGACGAAGGCCGCAGCGGCAGGCTCCGCGTCCCGCATCTCGAAGCCCTCGGCCTCGGGCCCGCGATCCGTCTCGCCTCCGGGCTCGAGACCGGTCTCGCGGACACGGCCCGCGGCTTCTGGGGGGCCGCGACCGAGGTCTCCCAGGGCAAGGACACGCCGTCGGGCCATTGGGAGCTCGCCGGCGTGCCGGTGCCCTGGGACTGGCACTACTTCCCCCGCACGGACCCGGCCATCCCGGAGGCGGTGCTGGCTCCAATCGTCGCGCGTGCGGGGCTTTCGGGCACGCTGTGCAACGCCCATGCGTCGGGCATTCCGGTCATCGCCCGCTACGGCGCGGAGCACGTGGCGACGCGCAAGCCCATCTTCTACACCTCCGCCGACAGCGTGCTCCAGATCGCGGCCCATGAGACCGTCTTCGGTCTCGACCGCCTGATGGCGCTCTGCGAGATCGCGGCGGAGGTGGTCCATCCTCTGCGCGTCGGCCGGGTCATCGCGCGCCCCTTTACCGGCGAGGCGCCGGGCCCCTGGCAGCGGACCGCCAACCGCCGGGATTTCGCCATACCCCCGCCGGAGCCGACCCTTCTCGACCGCGTGCAGGCGGCCGGCGGCCGCACCCATGCCATCGGCAAGATCGGCGACATCTTCGCGCATCGCGGGATCTCGACCACAGCCAAGGGCAAGAACGACATGGCGCTGATCGACGCATCCCTTGATGTGCTCGACACTGCCGAAGAGGGGGACTTCGTATTCGCGAACTACGTCGAATTCGACACGCTCTACGGCCATCCCCGGGACGTCGCGGGATACGCCCGGGCACTCGAGGCGTTCGACGCGCGTCTGCCGGAGGTCTTCGCGCGGCTGCGTCCCGACGATCTGATGATCCTGACGGCCGATCACGGCAACGATCCGACCTATCGCGGGGCCGATCATACCCGCGAGCGCGTGCCCGTGCTGGGCCTCGGCCCCGCTGTGGGCCCGCGCGGTCTCATCGGCTTCGCCGACGTGGCCGAAACCCTCGCGGCCCATCTCGGCATCGCCCCGGGACGTCACGGGACCAGCCGGCTGTGAACTGGGGGTCGGTCCCGAAGGTCGAGTTGCATCTGCATCTCGAGGGTGCGGCCCCGCCCGCGTTCATTCGCAGCCTCGCCGCGGAAAAGGGCGTCGATCTCTCCGGGGTCTTCGATGCCGGGGGGGCCTATGCCTGGTCCGATTTCGCGCATTTCCTGCGCACCTACGAGGCTGCCTGCACCGTTCTGCAAACCCCCGACGATTTCCGCCGTCTGGTCGAAGCCGTCCTCCGCGCCTCCGCCGCCCAAGGGGTCGTCTATACCGAACTGTTCCTCGCCTCGGACCTCTGTGCGGGGGGCGATGCGTCGGCCTGGCCGGACTATCTCGCCGCGATGGCGGCCGGGGCCGATGCCGTCCCCGCCGTCGAGACCCGCTTCATCGCCACCTGCATCCGCCATTTCGGCCCGGAGCGTGCGCTGGCCGCCGCACGCACGATCACGGCAAACCCACATCCGCGCTTGACCGGATTCGGCATGGGCGGCGAGGAGCGCTTCGGTCACCCGCGGGATTTCGCGCCCACCTTCGCCATCGCCGCCGAGGCCGGTCTCGGCCTCACCGTGCATGCCGGCGAGATCTGCGGGCCGGAGAGCGTGGCTGCGGCCCTCGACGCCCTGCCCGTCACCCGCATCGGCCACGGGGTGCGCGCGGCCGAGGATCCGGGTCTCGTAGCCCGCCTTGCCGAGACGGGCATCACGCTCGAGGTCAATCCAGGCTCCAACATCGCCCTCGGCCTTTATCCCGACTGGCCCTCCCATCCCGTCGCCCGGCTGCGCGCGGCGGGGGTGCGGGTCACCCTGTCCACCGACGATCCGCCGTATTTCCACACGACGCTCTGCGAGGAATATTCCCGGCTCGCGGCCACCTTCGGATGGACGCCGACCGATTTCGCGGCCATGAACCGCGACGCGGCGAAAGCGGCGTTCTGCGATCCACAAACCCGCGCCGACCTCCTCAGTCGACTGGATCCCCCATGAGCCCCTGGCCTTCGTCCCTGTCCGTCGTGACCCATCCCCTCATCCAGCACAAGCTGACCCTGATGCGCGAGATGGAGACCTCCACGGCGGGGTTTCGCCAGCTTCTGCGCGAGATCTCGCTCCTCCTCGCCTACGAGGTCACCCGCGATTTGCCCATGACCACCCGGACCATCCGGACACCCCTGACGGCCATGGAGGCCCCCTGTCTGAAGGGCAAGAAGCTGGTGCTCGTCTCGATCCTGCGGGCGGGCAACGGCCTGCTCGACGGCGTGCTCGAACTCATCCCCTCGGCCCGCGTCGGCTATATCGGGCTCTACCGCGACGAGGAGACCCTCCAGCCGGTGCAGTATTACGCAAAGGTGCCCTCCGACCTCGCGGAGCGCGTGACCATCGTGCTCGATCCCATGCTCGCCACCGGCAATTCCTCCGCCGCGGCCGTGACGCTGCTCAAGGAGGCCGGGGCCACCGACATCCGCTTCCTGTGCCTGCTTGCGGCGCCCGAGGGTGTTGCGCGCATGGCGGCGGCTCACCCGGACGTCCCCGTCATCACCGCCGCACTGGACGAACGCCTGAACGAACAGGGCTATATCGTTCCGGGCCTCGGCGATGCCGGCGACCGCATGTTCGGCACCAAATGAACCGCAGCCCCGCCGTGCCATGAAGCTCGATGTCAGCCAGTACCGCCTAAAGCTTGCCGAGACCGAAGAGGAGCGCCTCGGGGCCCAGCGTCTGCGCTACAGGGTCTTCGTCGAGGAGATGGGTGCGACCGCCTCGCCGGAAAAGCACGCGGCGCAGCGCGAATGGGACGCGTTCGATGCCCATGCCGATCACCTGATCCTGCTGCAAAGCGTGCTTACCCCCGATCCGCTGGACAGGGTGGTGGGCGTCTACCGCCTCATGCGGCGGGACGCGGCGCGGACCGGGGCGGGATTTTACGGAGCCAAGGAGTTCGATCTCGATCCGATCGAGCGCACCGATCGCGACTGCGTCGAATTGGGTCGGTCCTGTGTCGCACCCGACCACCGCGGCGGCCCGGCGCTGCATCTCCTATGGACCGGGCTCGCGGAATACGTGCTCGAGCGCGAGCTCGAGATCCTGTTCGGCGTCGCGAGCTTTCCCGGCACCGATCCGGCACCCCTTGCGGAGGCGCTGAGCTATCTGCACCGCGCGCATCTCGCCCCGCCCGAATTGCGCGTGCGCGCCCGCAACCCGATCACGCTGCCCAAGCTGGAGGCGATCGACCCGCTGCGCGCGATGCGAGCGATCCCTCCGCTCATCAAGGCCTATCTGCGACTCGGCGGCGTGATAGGCGAGGGAGCCTATGTAGATCGGGAGTTCAATACCGTCGATGTCTGCCTCCTCATGGACACGGTCGCGATGACGGCCCGGTACCGTGCGCTCTTCCAGAGAAGCCGGAGCGCCCCCGCGTGAGGGCCGGCTGGAACGGCGCGGACCCGGACCCCGTCCCGCGCCTGCGCTCCTTCGACGTCGTGCGTCTCATCCTGCGGGCCATCGCGGCCGGGCTGTGGACCACCGTGCTGTTCGGGGCCTTTCTCGTGGCGCGCGGTACCGATCTCGGGGTGCGGGCGATCCTGCTGCGCCGCCTTCCGGCCCTCGCACCCTGGGTGGTGCAGGCCTGGGCGATAGGTGCTCTGGCCCTGCTCGGGTTGCGCCTCGACCGGCGGGGCTCCCCCATGGATCACCCTGGCGCGCTGGTCGCGAACCACGCCGGCTGGCTCGACGTCGTCGTGCTGATGCGGGCAACCCGCGTGTTCTTCGTATCCAAATCGGACGTGGCCAGATGGCCGGTCATCGGATTCATCGCCCGGCGCGTCGGCGTGATGTTCATCGAGCGCCGCCCGGTCGAGGCCCGCCGCCAGTCGCAGATCCTGCACGCTCGCGTCAGCCGGGGCGATCGCCTGTGCATCTTTCCCGAAGGGACCAGCACCGACGGCCAACGCGTTTTGCCCTTCAAGTCAGCGCTCTTCGGCGTCTTTCTCGCACCGGATCTCAGGGACGCGCTCTGGGTCCAGCCCGTGCGGCTCGACTATGTGCCGGCGTCCCGTCTGCCCCGGACCTTCTATGCCTGGTGGGGCGACACGGCGTTCGGCGCTCATCTCGCCCAGGTTCTGGCCCTGTCGCACGGCGGCGTGGTGACGGCGACGTTCCATCCGCCGCTGCGCTGTTCGGATTTTCACGACCGCAAGGCTCTGGCGCAATGCGCCGAAACGGCCGTCCGCGCCGGCGCCTGACCTGCGCTCAGCCGAGGGGCCCGGTCTGGTGGAGCCGTATCCGCAGCGGTCCGTGCGGCACGGCGGGCCCCATGTCGCGAAACGGCAGGCCCGTCGCCTGCGCGAGCGAGGCCTCGCTTGTGATCACCCCGACCCGCCAGCCCCGAAACCCGGCGCGCAGCGTGGCCCCCAGCGCGCCGTAAAGCGCAAACAGATCGCCCGCCTCGCCGATCCGCGCGCCATAGGGTGGATTGACCAG
>JBBQYB010000060.1:0-18608 GCA_038209095.1 Rhodobacterales bacterium | reverse complement strand
TGCGCGCCGCGACCATGCCCACAACGAGCATGCAGAGCGTGTCGAGACGGCACTTGCCAAGGCCGACATGGCAACGTCACATCCGGGTGAGGGTGGTGATGGCTCGGTGCGACATGGGCAATCCTTGCAAGGGAGTCGCCCGGTAGAATCGATCCCGCCGCCCTCAACCAGCCTTGTGTCGTGTAGTGTGCTCAAAAGAACAGGCGCATCGCTGAATTCGCGTGCCGAATATGGGCTTCGGCTTTCCTCTCACCGAACCCGGCCCCTTGTTGACGCCCGGTTCAGGCAAATGGAGATTGACATGACAGACACAACCATGCGCGCCGCGCGCTGGCACAAGGCGCATGACATCCGGATCGACACCGTGCCAGTACCAGAGATCACCGATCCCAACGGCGTCAAGGTGCGGGTCGCGGTCTGCGGCATCTGCGGCAGCGACCTGCACGAGTATGCGGCTGGTCCGATCTTCATTCCGGTGGGCACGCCGCACCCGATCAGCGGCGACGTGGCGCCCATCGTGATGGGCCATGAGTTTGCCGGCGAGGTCGTCGCGGTAGGGGACAAGGTCACCCGTGTGGCGCCCGGCGACCGGGTGGTGATCGAGCCGATCCTGTCGCCCAATCGCGACGGCGCCTATCTGATGGATCGCTACAACCTGTCGCCCTTGCTAGGGTTTCACGGCCTGTCGGGCGGCGGTGGTGGGTTTTCGGAGTTCACGGTGCTGGGCGAACACATGCTGCACAAAATGCCCGACGGCCTGTCGTGGGAGCAGGGCGCACTGGTGGAACCGGCAGCTGTTGCCCTGCATGCTGTTCGGCAAAGCACTCTCAAGGCCGGGGACAGCGCCGTTGTGTTTGGCGCAGGCCCGATCGGGCTGATGCTGATAGAGGCACTGAAGGCCGCCGGGGCCGCCAGCATCCACGCGGTCGAACCGTCGGCGACGCGCCGGGCGATGGCCGAACGGCTGGGGGCCACCGGGCACGACCCAGCTGCGGGCGAAGTGGTGGTGGCAATCCACGACGCCTCAGGCGGCGGGGTAGACTTTGCCTTCGAGGTGACGGGGGTACCCGCCGTGCTGTCGCAAGCCATCGATGCGACGCATCCCGGCGGCGAGATTGTGATCGTCAGCATCTGGGAGGGCGGCGCCTCGTTCCAGCCCAACGCCCTGGTGATCAAGGAACGTACAATGCGGGGCACCATCGCCTATCGCCACGTCTATCCGGCGGTGATGGTACTGATGCAGCGCGGCTTCTTTCGGGCCGAGGACCTGGTGACCGACCGGATCTGCCTCGATGATGTCGTAGCAAAGGGCTTTGACCGGCTTCTGGCCGACAAGTCGCAGATCAAGATCATGGTCCGCCCCTAACTGCCGATAGGTCCGATGGGCATCGCGCCTGATCGGATCTTCGCGGCGGCACATCGCAGAACTAACGTAGTGGACGTTGCTTCTGTCGTGCCGCCGGTTTAAGTGTTAGAGGTGGAGCTCGTGTCGGCGTGTCCTTCTGTCACCTACCTGCCAAGCACACTTACTCATCATCATTCAGTGCTGCCCTGGCTCCTGCGCCGGGATGGAAGTCGCCTCTACGACAGCACGTCGGCGTCAAAGGCGATAAACTTCGGAGAAACTACCCGCACGAAGATGACGGCAGTCCGCCCGGCGTCTTGAGCCGACCCCGAAATTGAATTATTGGAGCAGACGCGGGTCGGCTGGGATGGGCATGCCGTCACATTGCTCTGGGTGACTCAGCCCCTCGACTTCGATGCGGGCCCTTAAACCGTCAGCAAGAGCCCCCGCTGTCCTCGCCTGTTTCGAATAACCCAGATCCCTGTTCCCTTGTCTCAGTTTCCCTGATCACTGAGAGACTCTTCCCTGTTTACCCAGAGCAGGGAAATCATATGCAAGCGACTGAAATTGTAAGCTGATCCGCGGCCAAAAGGCTGCCTCAGGGGCTCAGCAGTAACAATTTCCCTGTAGATTCCCTGTTTCCGGTCAGAAATTGAGTGATGGGTTCGCCGGAGACTGCGAGCACGACCAGACCGCTCCATGCGCGCGGCGCGCCTCCCGGAGCCGTATCAGCACGGCGCGCCAACGCCTTGATCCCCCTGATCTTCACACAACGTTAACCCTTGCGGGCCTCGCGTCAAACGACTGGACCGAAGCCGCCCCATTGGGTATGGTCAGGACCGAACGGGGCGATGTGCAGACCCCGGCGCATGAGGCGACATGGTGCAACTTCCCCTCTGGATCGCGTATCCGCGGCAGCGTCCGCGTGCGCAACCCCAGCGGTCCCCCGCGCAGGGGCTCCGGCCCGATCCCGTGCCGATGGACCGTCCCCACCCAAGCGAAAGGGGTCTCTGATGGCTCAACGCGCCAAGGCCAAGCGCCGTAACCCCCTGATGGAGAGCGACACCGAGGACGCGCTGCGCCGCCGCGGCACGGAGCTCATCGGCCTCATCCTGATGGCCCTCGGGGCGCTCGGCTGGGCGATGCTCTGGACCTACTCGCCGGACGATCCGTCGCTCTTTTCCGCCACCGACGACGCGCCCTTGAACGCGCTCGGGCTGATCGGGGCCTCTATCGCCGATCCGATGCACCGCGCCCTCGGCTGGGCCGCCTACGGGGTGCCGGTCGCGGCCCTCGTGTGGGGCTTGCGCCTCGTGCTCCACGCGGGCGACAACCGCGTGCTCAGCCGGGCCATCGTGACCCCCATCGCCCTGATGGCCGCGGCCACCTTCGCCGCGAGCCATGTGCCGCCGTCCGGCTGGCCGCATGGCCACGGTCTCGGCGGCCTCCTCGGCGACGCGGGGCTCGGCGCGATCCTCTCGGCTCTGCCGCTCGATCTCGCGACCGCACTGCCCCCCGCCAGCCTCGCCCTGGCGCTGGCCTTCGCGGCCACCTCCGGCCTCGCCCTCGGCATCACCTGGAGCGAATTCGGCGCCGTCCTGCGCTTTCTCGCCCAGGGCTCGGTCACGCTCTATGCGGGTCTTGTCGCCATCTTCGGCCGGGCGGCCGGCATCGGGGCCGCCGCGGGCGCCTCCGGCCTGCGCGAGGTCCGCGCCGCGGCCGCCGCCCGGCGCGCCGCCGCGAGCGCTCGGCCCGGGCCTGCGGCCCCCGGCGGCATCCCCCGCTTCGACACGAAGGCCCTGCGCGCCGCGGCCGAGGGTCCCCGCCGCGAGGCCCCGCTGGTCCGCACGGTCGTCGAGACAGCCCCCGGGATGGCACCGGTCCTCGAGGACGACACCGACGCCCCGATCCCAACACTCGCGCACGCCGAGCCGCGGACCCTCGTACGCCCACCGCCAAAGCCGGCCGCGAAATCGGCCAGGGCGCGCTCCGAGGAACAGCCCGAACTGGGCCTCGACCCCGCCGCGAGCGGCTACCAGACGCCCCCCCTCTCGCTCCTGCAAAACCCCTCCACCATCGTGCGCCATCACCTCTCCACCGAGGCGCTGGAGGAGAACGCCCGCATGCTCGAGACCGTGCTCGACGACTACGGCGTGCGCGGCGAGATCACCGCCATCCGCCCCGGCCCGGTCGTGACCATGTACGAGCTGGAGCCCGCCGCCGGGCTCAAGGCGTCCCGCGTCATCGGCCTCGCCGACGACATCGCCCGCTCCATGGAGGCGCTCGCCTGCCGCGTCTCCACAATCCCCGGCCGCAGCGTCATCGGCATCGAGTTGCCCAATCAGAGCCGCGAAAAGGTACTCCTGCGCGAGATCATCGCGGCCAAGGCCTTCGGCGACAGCGCCCATGCCCTGCCGCTCGCCCTCGGCAAGGACATCGGCGGCGAGCCCATCGTCGCGAACCTCGCGCGCATGCCGCACCTCCTGATCGCGGGCACCACCGGCTCGGGCAAGTCGGTGGCCATCAACACCATGATCCTCTCGCTCCTCTACAAGCTCACGCCCGAGGAATGCCGCGTCATCATGATCGACCCCAAGATGCTGGAACTCAGCGTCTACGACGGCATCCCGCATCTGCTGTCCCCCGTCGTCACCGACCCGAAAAAGGCCGTCGTGGCGCTGAAATGGGTGGTGGCCGAGATGGAGGACCGCTACCGCAAGATGTCCAAGATGGGCGTGCGCAACATCGACGGCTACAACGCCAAGGTGAAGGAGGCCCTCGACAGCGGCGAGGGCTTCACCCGCACCGTCCAGACCGGCTTCGACGAGGATACCGGCGAGCCCACCTTCGAGACCGAGACCTTCCAGCCCCAGTCGATGCCCTTCATCGTGGTCGTCGTCGACGAGATGGCCGACCTCATGATGGTCGCCGGCAAGGAGATCGAGGCCTGCATCCAGCGCCTCGCCCAGATGGCGCGCGCGTCGGGCATCCATCTCATCATGGCGACCCAGCGCCCCTCGGTGGACGTCATCACCGGCACGATCAAGGCGAACTTCCCCACCCGGATCTCCTTTCAGGTCACCTCCAAGATCGACAGCCGGACCATCCTCGGCGAGATGGGTGCCGAACAACTGCTCGGCCAGGGCGACATGCTCTACATGGCGGGCGGCGGGCGCATCACCCGCGTCCACGGCCCCTTCGTCTCCGACGCCGAGGTCGAGGAGATCGTCACGCACCTCAAGTCCTTCGGCAGCCCCACCTACGACGCCGGCGTCATCGAGGGCCCCGACGGCGACGAGGAGTCCGAGATCGACCTCGTCCTGGGCCTCGGCGGTGCCAACGCCTCCTCCGACGACGCCCTCTACGACATGGCCGTGGCCATCGTCGCCAAGGACCGCAAATGCTCGACCTCCTACATCCAGCGCAAGCTCTCGGTCGGCTACAACAAGGCCGCCAAGCTCGTGGAACAGATGGAAACCGAAGGCGTCATCAGCCACGCCAACCACGTCGGCAAACGCGAGGTCCTCGTTCCGGAGCGGTGAGCCTGCCCAGGCTCACCTGCCGGTTTGGCGGTGCCCGACATTCTTATGTAAACGCGCCAATTTTTTCGACACTCTAGAATTTTCTATATAGAACAAGACCTTGACCACCGTCACATCGTGTGACGCCCGCAGGCTTCAGACCCCGCCGCCCGCCGTCCGCGCGATCCACGGCGTGGCCTCGCGCAGGACCTGTCCCATCGCCGCGTCGAAGGCCACCACGAGCACAAGCGGATCCGCGGAATTTGCTCCGCCGCGGCCCTCGAACCGGCGGCTCGCCACGACCACGCCGTCGTCCTCGCGGATCATCGTCAGCGTCAGCGCGGCCCGCACGATATAGAGCGGCCCGCCCTCCGGCCCCAGTTCGGCCTGGAACGCCGTAAGCTCCGTGAGCAGCGTGTAGTCCGGAAACAGCCCCAGCGTCGTGCGCCCCACGAGCCGGAACGCCCCGCTCGCCTGCAAGGACTGCACCATCACCGTCTGGACCATCGCCGGGGCCGGATCGACCCAGCGCGCCTCCGGCAGATAGGCGGCCCGGAGCCGGTTCGGCTTCACCAGGATCCGGTCCGTGGCGATGGCCCCCGAGGACGTCGGGGCCTCCACCACGACATGCCGCGATCCGGCGGCCCCGCCCGCCCCCTCCAGCGGCGTCAGCGTATAGGCATCGAGCGGAGCCGAGGCCCCCGACAGCGCCGATACCGCCGCGCAGCCCGAGAGCCCTGTGAAGGCAAGCAATACCGCGAGTGTGCGCGCCAGTGCCGCGCGGCGGGGAGAACGTGTCATGGCTGGTACTCCGGTGCGTTGCGACCCAGAAAGAACCGGGCGGGATCGCGCTCGATGCGCTGGATGAGGCTGTCGAGGGACGCCACGAGCGCGCGCGCATCCTGGCTCAGCCGTGTGAACTGGGGCAGGGCGCTTGTGGCGAAGGCCGTCACGGGGGGCCCGCTGGTCGAAACGATGCCGTTGAGTTGTTGCGCCGCGAGGTTCGCGGCCTCCGCCGCCGAGCGCACCTCCGCCGAGATCGCCGGCAGATCCGCCGAGACCTGCGCCATGGCCCCGTCGAACTGGGCCACGGCGCTGCGCAGATCCGCCACCAGCGGCCCCAGTTCGGTCGCCATCGCGGCATCCGCCGACTGGAACGCGGCATCCGCCGATGCCAGCGTGCGTCCAGCGACCTCGATCGTGGGCTCGATCACCCGAAGCGTCTGGGCTGCGGCGCGAAACGTCACCCCGGCCTCCGCAAGCGTGCCCTCCGCCTCGGCGACGACCCCGCCGAGCCGCCCCGAGAGATCGGTGAAATCTCCGCCCACCTGCGCCACGACCCGGTTCACCGTCGCCGCGGCCTCTCGCACGTCCGCGAGGATCGGCTGGGCATCCGTCTCGATCAGCTGGCTCGCGAGCCCCACCGCCGTGCGCATCTCCGCGATCAGCAGCGCGCCGTCGCCCCCCGTCAGGGTCTCGAATTCGTTCGCCGCCGCTTCCACGGCGTTCAGGGCCGGCGTGGCCGCCGCCAGCGGCGCCTCCGCCTCGCGCAACCGCGCAGCCGCCAGGGCACCCGCCGCTTCGAACTCTTCGAGCACCCCGCCGGCCTGGGCTGCGAGCGCGTCCACGCGCGTCGTCACCGACTGCGCCGCGGCGGCATAATCCTCCACCAGCCCCGGGGCCTGCTGGACGATCAGGCTGTCCGCACTCTCGAAGGTCTGGCGCGCCGCGTCGAGCGCGCCGCGCGCCTCCTCGAAAGCCCCGGTCGCAGCCCCCAGCGTGGTGTCCGCAGTCGCGAGCGTGCGCTCGAGCTGGGCCGCGATCCCGTCGAGCCGTCCCGTGAACACCGAGATCTCCGAGACCCCGTCGCGCACAGTGTTCGAGATTTGCGAAAAATCTGCGAGCGCCTGCTCGAGCCCCCCCGAGGCCGCCTCGACGTTGCCGAGGATCCCCGTCACCCGGTCCTGGTTCTCGGGGCTCACGAACCCCTGCAACTCCACGAGCAGCGAGGTCGCCTGTTGCAGCAGTTCCGGCGCGCCTTCGATCAGTGACTGCAGAACCGACGGCGTCGACGGGATCACCGGCAATGCGCCGTCCTCCGGCGGCTCCAGCGGCGGAGAGTCGGGCCGGCCTCCAGAGAGCGACACGAACGACACGCCCGTCACGCCCTGCGATTCCAGGGTCGCCACCGTATCCGCCCGGATGGGCGTGCCGTCGGCCACCTCAAGACGCACGCGCACCTGCCCCGAGCCGCCTCGGTCGAAGTTCAGGCCGATCACCTGACCCACCGGGATCCCGTTGAACCGCACGTCCGCAGCGCGGTTCAATCCAGTGACCTGATCGAACAGCACGTCGTAGTAATCATAGCTGCGGTCGATCTGGACCTTCGCGTACCACAAAAAGAACGCGAACACCCCCGCGATCCCGAGGAGCGTCACCACTCCGATCAGAACGTAGTTTGCCCGCGTCTCCATGCGTCTCCCTCAGGCCGCCGGCTGCGCTGCGCGCGCCCGGGGGCCGTTGAAGTACTCATGCACCCAAGGATGATCGACCTCCAGCATTTCCGCCATTGTGCCTGTCACCAGCACCTTTTTCTCCGCAAGCACCGCAATGCGGTCACAGGTCGCGTGCAGCGTGTCGAGATCGTGGGTCACGAGGAACACCGTGATCCCCAGGGCCTCCTGCAAGGACCGGATCAGCCTGTCGAAATCCGAGGCCCCGATCGGATCGAGCCCGGCCGTCGGTTCGTCGAGGAACACGATCTCCGGATCGAGCGCCAGCGCCCGCGCCAGGCCTGCGCGCTTGCGCATTCCGCCCGACAGATCGGACGGGTACTTGTCGCCCGCACTCGCGGGCAGCCCGACGAGCGCAATCTTCAGGTCCGCCAGCGCATGGCGCAGGTCCGCCGCGAGCCCCAGACGCACCCGCATCGGGGCCTCGACGTTCTCGCGCACCGTCAGCGACGAGAACAGCGCGCCGTCCTGGAACATCACACCCCACCGGTTTTCCGCCGCCCGCCGGTCCGGCTCGGGCCCCTCCAACATGTCGACGCCGAAGACCTTGATCGTGCCTGCCGCAGGCTTCAACAGACCGACGATCTGGCGCAACAGGACCGACTTGCCCGTCCCCGAGCCGCCGACGACCCCGAGCACCTCGCCGCGCCACACGTCGAGATCGAGCCCGTCGTGGATGACGGCGCTCCCGAACCGCGTCACGAGCCCGCGCACCTCGACGATGGCCTCGCGCGCGGCCATTCAGACCCCGATCTGCATGAAGAACACCGAGAACATCGCGGTCGCCACGATCACGAGGAAAATGGCGAGCACCACCGAATCCGAGGTCCGGCTCCCGAGGGATTCCGCACTCTTCTCGACCTTCATCCCCATGAAGCAACCTACCAGGGCGATGATCAGCGCAAAGAACGGCGCCTGGATCATCCCAACGAGGAAATTCCACCGGTCCCCGGATTCCACCAGCCGTGCCGCAAAGAGTGCGGGCGAGATGCCGAGCTCGATCCAGGACATCAGACCGCCCCCCACCAGCCCCGCAATGTTCGAGGCAAATGCCAGCAGCGGCAGCATGAGGATGAGGGCCAGCACCCGCGGCAGGATCAGCATCTCCATCGGATCGAGGCCGAGGGTGCGCATGGCGTCGATCTCCTCGCGCAGCTTCATCGACCCGATCGCCGCCGTATAGGCGGAGGCCGTGCGGCCCGCCACGATGATCGCGGCCATCAGCACCCCCAGTTCGCGCAGGATGGTGATCGCGATCAGATCGACTACGAACACTTCCGCCCCGAACTGGCGCAGCTGGATCGCCCCCATGAACGCGAGGACCACCCCGATCAGGAACGCCATCAGCGTCACGATGGGCAGCGCGTTCAGCCCCGCGTCCTGCATGTGGTGCACCAGCGCCGTGACGCTGAGCCGCCAGGGCCGCACCAGGGTCTTGAAAAAACAGCCGACGATCTCGCCCAGAAAGCTCAGCATCTCGATGGCGGTATCGGCGGTGCCCTTGGTGGACCGCCCGACACGCGCAACCCAGTCGAGAAACCCCGGAGGCGGGGCCGGGGCCGCACCTGTGTCCGGCAAGGCCTTTTCCACCGTGTCGAGCAGCAACCGCTTGCGCGTATCCAGCCCGTCGATGCGGACCTCGACGCCTTCCGCCGCAAGCCTCTGACGGAGTGTCAGGACGAGCCACGCGCCCGCCGTGTCCATCGCCTCCACCGCCGACAGATCGATCCGGACCGGGCCTGCCCCGGGCAGGCGCGCGAGCCCGTCGCGCAGCGTGGCGAGATCCGCGATACCCAGGGGCCCGCTCAGCCGCACGGTTCGAGCCCCGCCTGCGGTCTCGACGCTGATGCCGCTCGCTGTCATCGCTGTCCGTGCATGCCTGTCCCAATAAGACAGTTAACGGCAGAAACTCCGCCTATTCAATTCGTTATATCGCGTATGCCGCCCTGGACGCCATCAGGCGTTAGTTATGCCGGTCCGCCGTGCTTGTGGGCCCTTGGGAAATGCCCGACCCTCCGGACGACAGATCGAGCACCCAAGCCCATGCCTGCCGCCGGCAAACCCAGAATAGCCCTTCTGATCGATGCGCAGAACGTCGCTCCCGACATCGCGGGACCGCTCCTCGTCCGTCTGTCGAAGGACGGCGACCCCGTGGTGCGCCGGCTCTACGGGTTTAACGAGAGCTGGGCCGCGGCCGGGAGGGAGCATGCCTTCCTCGCGTGCCCGACCGTTGCTGCCGTTGGGTCCAAGAACGCGGCCGACATCGATCTCGTCATCGGAGCGATGGATCTGCTCCAGGCGGGCGTCGCCGACACCTTCTGCCTCGTCTCGAGCGATTCCGACTTCGTCGCCCTGGCGTTGCGCCTGCGCGAGGCAGGACGCACGGTCATCGGCGTCGGACGCGAGGCCTGCGCCTCGAAGCTTCAGCCCGCCTACCACCTTTTCCTCACGATAGAGAGCCTGCGTTCGGCAAAGGTTTCGGTGACGACCGCTCCGACGCCGGCTCGCCTGAACGAGGCAAAGGCTCTGATCGGGGAAACGCTCCGCGCCAACCCTCGCACGAATGGCAAAATGAGCATCAGCGAACTCGGCGTCCTCATGAGAAAAGCCCAACCGGCTTTCGTTTCCAAGAAAATACGGACACAGTAAATTCTCGAAGCTGCTTGAAATGGCTGGCTTCAAGCTTCACGGCCAAGGGAGCGGGCTCGCGATCCGGTGTCAGCCCGCACCGCCTCAATAGATCACAACCCCCCGGATCGACTCGCCGCGGTGCATCAGATCGAACCCGTCGTTGATCTTCTCCAGCGGCATTGTGTGGGTGATCATCGGATCGATCTCGATCTTGCCCTCCATGTACCAGTCGACGATCTTCGGCACATCCGTGCGGCCGCGCGCCCCACCGAAAGCCGTGCCCCGCCAGGATCGTCCGGTCACGAGCTGGAACGGTCGGGTCGAGATCTCCGCACCCGCCGGGGCCACTCCGATGATGATGCTCTCGCCCCAGCCCTTGTGGGCGCATTCGAGCGCCGTGCGCATGACCTTGACGTTGCCGGTCGCATCGAAGGTGTAATCGGCACCTCCCTTCGTCAGGTTGACCAGATAGGCCACCAGATCGCCCTCGACCTCGGCGGGGTTCACGAAATCCGTCATGCCGAACCGCTCGGCGATGCCCCGTTTCGCGGCATTGAGATCGACACCGACAATCTGGTCCGCCCCCGCCAGCCGCAGGCCCTGGATCACGTTGAGCCCGATACCCCCGAGCCCGAACACTACCGCCCGCGACCCGATCTCGACCTTGGCGGTATTGATGACGGCCCCGATGCCCGTGGTCACCCCGCAGCCGATGTAGCAGATCTTGTCGAAGGGCGCGTCCTCGCGGACCTTCGCGAGGGCAATTTCCGGCAGAACGGTGAAGTTCGCGAAAGTCGAGCAGCCCATGTAATGCCGGATCGGCTCGCCATCGAGCGTGGTGAACCGCGAGGTGCCGTCGGGCATCAGGCCCTGGCCCTGGGTGGTCCGGATCGACTGGCAGAGGTTGGTCTTGGGGTTGAGGCAATACTCGCAGGTGCGGCATTCGGGCGTATAGAGCGGGATCACGTGATCGCCGGGCCGCAGGCTCGATACGCCCGGGCCCACCTCCACCACGACGCCTGCCCCCTCGTGCCCGAGGATCGCCGGAAACAATCCCTCCGGGTCGTCGCCCGAGCGGGTGAACTCGTCGGTGTGGCACAGGCCCGTGGCCTTGATCTCCACCAGAACCTCGCCCGCGCGCGGGCCGTCGAGATTGACCTCGACGACCTCGAGGGGGCTTGCGGCCTTGAAGGCCACGGCGGCGCGCGTGCGCATGAACGTCTCCCGTCGCTGAGTTTCGCCCGACACTAGCGATCGGCGGGCCCCATGCAACGCCTCACGGGGCCACCAGCAGATCGCGGGTGATGATTTCGGCCGCACATTCCATCGCAGCCAGATCGGCCACCTCGTCGAGCAGGGCCGCGCCGCCCCGCGTGATCTCCGACAGCGTATAGCTGCGCGCGCGCGTGCGGCCGTCGCAGCCGCTGCGCACCAGGATCCGGCCGTCCTTCGCATCGATCAGCGCGAAACTCGCGGCGAAATCCAGATAGAACCGCTCCTCGCGCCAGCCGATGCCCACGCCCTTGCTGCGGATCCGCAACGCGGTGGGGTGAAGATCGACGATGACTCCCGGAAACCCCTGGGTCCGGGCCCGCGCGAACAACTCCGGCGCGCGGGTCGCGGCGGTGGTGCCCGCAATCCCGGTCGCGTCGAGCGGGCGCTGGCCCCGCACCGCACCGCGGGAGGCGACCAGATAATCGACGAGGATGGTGCGCGCGAGCCGCGCAGGATCGCGCGTCGGGTCGGGCACCGCGCCGACCGTCGTGCGGTTGTTCTCGTTGAACTGCCCGATCAGGCTCACCAGCGTACCAGCGAGCGGGGCGGTGATCGGCGTGGGGTTCGAGACGTTCGCGGCCGTCCGGCGCGCGATCTGCGCCTCGCTCTCGGCGGTGACGATGGCGCGGCCCGACAGGCGTTCCACCGTGTCGGGCGGCAGCCCGACGGGCCGGGAAGCGCAGCCCCCTAGCATCAGCACCAATCCGATGGCGATCAGGCTAGGACGCATCGGGATCGATCGCGGCCCGGCCGGCCTTGAGACCGGACCGGCGGGCCTTGCCCTCGAGCCGCCGGCGGACGGAACCGAGCGTCGGGCGCGTCGGGCGGCGCGGTTTCGGCCGCTCCAGCGCCGACAGGACCAGCGCGCGCAGCTTCTCGCGGGCCTCGGTCCGGTTCAGCGCCTGCGCCCGGTGGCTCTCTGACGTGATGATCAAAGCCCCTTCGGTCGTCCAGCGACGCCCCGCGAGCCGGCGCAGGCGGGCCTTTGTCCCCGGATCGAGATGCGGCGAGCGCTCGGCCTCAAACCGTAATTCCACCGCGGTGGAGACCTTGTTGACGTTCTGGCCGCCGGGCCCGGAGGCGCGGTGGAACGTCTCGGTCAGTTCCCAGTCCTCGATCGTCACGGTGTCATTGATGCGAATCATGGGATCTGGGGCGGCCGAAGACTTCTTCACAAAATGAGTGAAGGGGACGCACAAGGTGCGACCCCTTCTTGTCATGAGCTTGGAGGCTGCCCGGTTGGGGCGAACCCGAAGCGCAAGTCGTCACCGAAGGAGGCTGCTCCTCAGGTCGCGGCCCCGCGCGTCACACCGGTCACACACTCCAAAATCCCACTAGACATTGGATCACCTCCTCTCATTTGTTGATGCCAGTCTATACCTTTGCATCTCTTGCCCGAAATGCAAGCGCCAAGTTGACCGTCAGCGGCGTCAGGCCCCGCGAAGCCTGCGGCGGACGGCCAGACGGAATGGCCCAAGCGCCATCAGCCCGATGACGGTCTTCACCCCGAAATCCGCAAGCGCCAGACTGACCCACAAGGGTGCCACGGGGCCGATACCGAGGACCGCAACGGGCGCGTTAGCCCAGGCCACGTCGACCCCCGGAAACAGTCCCGCCAGCCCCGCCGAGAACGCGATGGTAAAAAACAGCGCCGTATCGACGGCCCCCCCCACCAGGCTCGAGACCAGTGGCGCGCGCCACCAGGGTCCGGCCCGCAACCGGTCGAAGATCGCGACGTCGAGCATCTGCGCCACCAGGAACGCCGTGGCGGAGCCCGCGGCCACGCGCAGGCTCACCAGCGGCCCGAACGGCCCCTCGATCTGCGTGCCGATCCCGCTGCAGAGAAGCCCCACGGCAAACCCCGCCAGCACCACCCTGCGCGCGGCGGCAGGCCCGTGCAGGCGGTTGATGACGTCGGTCACCAGAAACGCGAGCGGATAGGTGAACGCCCCCCAGGTCAGCCACTCCCCGAACAGGAACTGCACGAGGACGTTCGACGCGGTGACAACCACCGCCATGGCGATCACGCCTGGCAAAAGACCGGTACTCATGTGAGCGTTTCCGTTTTTTCGGGAAGGTTGCGGAGACTTCCGTCGCAGGCGCGACGCGGGTCCATACCCGATCCTCCCGATCCGGCGCAACCCCGCTCAGAACCGCCAGCGAAGGCCCACAGTGCCGTATTGCGCCCCGCCCCAGGCATCGCTGACGAGGCCGAACACGCCCGAACGGTGATGGAACCGGAACAGGATCTCCCGGTCCCGCATCCCCGGCAGCCCGACCGTAATCTCCGGCGAGAAATAATGCATCAGCCGCGATCCCTCGCCGTCGCGCGCGCGGGCACTCTCGATGTCCGAGACACCGGAGGCATAATTGAACCCGGTCGAGACCGCGAGGCTGGTCGGCACCCACGGATCCCACGGAAACCCGCGATAGCGCACGAAGAACGCGCCCCAGACCTCGGTCTCGTGCTGCTTTCCGAACCGCTGGCCGATCCCGACCTCGGGCTCGATATCGACCCGGTCCCACAGCGAGGCGATCCGCCGCGACACGGTCCCCGCGATCAGATGATCGTCGGCATAGGTCCAGGAAAACGGCAGTTCCGGATCAGAGACCAGCACCTGGGACATGGAATTCTCAACGTACCGCCCCCCATAGACCGCCGTCGCACAATTGCCCGCGCAGGGGCCCGTCAGCGGATAGGTCCGCAGCCAGTCGCCCTCGCGCGCCTGCACCGCGCCCCCCATGGTCAGCGCGACGAACCAGAGCGTCCGGACGAGACCAACGGCTGGCACCACGGGCGAACCCCTCCGACGAAAACGCGGGGTCCGTCTAGCACGAAAGGTCGCGCCGGTCTGCGTGCAAAACGCCGCCGCCGTGGCTCAGAGCCCGAGTTTTTGCTGATAGGACCTGCGCCGATGCGCCCAGGCCGTCCCGTCCAGGTCGCCGGCGCGCGTGTCCGAAATCTCGACCTCGTCGAAGCCCACGCGCAGCACCGCATCCATCTGGTCGGCGATGAGCGGCCCCGCCGCCCGCAGCCGCCCCGCATACCCCATGGCCCGCAGCCGCCGCGCGATGGAATACCCCCGCCCGTCACCCATTGCGGGAAACGCCACGCGGATCAGCGCGGCCCTCCCGAGCCACGGGATCGCCGCGTCCGGATCCCGGTCGTTGGGAAAGTCGATCCCGAACGCGCCCTCAAGCGGGTCCTGCCCCGACAGCAGCACGTCGAGCGGCAGGACCACCATCCCGGCAAGCGGGTCGTCGGCCAGGCCAGCGGCGGTCACGAGCATGGTCATGGGATCTCCGTTCAGCTCGCGCGCCCGGGGCGGCCGTCGGCCGCGAAATGGATGCCGCATTCGACCTTTGGCGACCCCCGCCAGCGGCCCGCACGGGCGTCCTCACCCGGGGTCGTCGGGGTCGTGCAGGGCGCGCAGCCTATGGAGGCGAACCCGCGTGCGACCAGCGGATGGCGGGGCAGGGCCCGGGCCTCGAGATAGGCCGCGACGTCCCGCGCCGTCCAGGCAGCCAGGGGGCTCACCTTCACCCGCGCCCCGTCCGTCTCAAGGACCTCGAGGCCCGCGCGCGTCGCGGCCTGGAACCGCTTGCGCCCCGAGATCGTCACCGGATAGCGCAGGATCGCCCGGTCGAGCGGCGCCACCTTGCGGATAACGCAGCAGGCATCGGCGTCGCGTGCGTGCAGATCGCCCCTGGGATCGAGCGCCGCCAGATCCCGCGTGTCGGGGCGGACGTGCTGGACGTTGCGCAGCCCCAGCCGGTCCGCCAGCCCGCGCTGGTACTCCAGCGTCTCCTCGAACAGCATCAGGGTGTCGGCGAACAGCACCGGCAGGTCGCGGTCGATGCGCGACACCATGTCCAGCAGAACCGCCGCCTCCGCCCCGAAGGACGACACCAGCGCGACCTCGCCGGGACAGGCCGCGATCACGGCCGCGAGCACCTCCTCCGCCGAGGCATCCGCACAGACGTCGCGCAGCGCCCGCATCCGGGCCAGCGGGGCAGGGGGGGCCGCGACCGGGGCTTCATGCCGCATCGGACCGCGCCTCCGCCGGATAGAGCGCCGCCTTGAACGGGGCCGGCCCCAGCCTGCGATAGACCGCGAGAAACGTCTCGCCCTGCTCCGTGCGCATGTCCAAATAGGCCCCGATCAGCCGCTCCACCGCCGGCACGATCTCGTCATAGGCAAATCCCGGCCCCGCGCGCTCGCCGATGCTCGCGGTCTCGGTTCCGTCGCCGCCCAGCGTGATTTGGTAGTTCTCCACCCCCGCCCGGTCGAGCCCGAGGATCCCGATGTGCCCGACGTGGTGATGCCCGCAGGCGTTAATGCAGCCCGAGATCTTGATCTTGAGCGGCCCGATGTCGCGCTGGCGGTCGAGATCGGCGAAGGCCTGCGCGATCTCCTGTGCCACCGGGATCGAGCGCGCCGTCGCCAGCGCGCAATAATCCATCCCCGGGCAGGCGATCATGTCGGAGATCAGCCCGACATTCGCTGTGCCGAGCCCCGCCGCCTTCAGCCGGGCGTAGACATCCGGCAGATGCCGGCGCGGCACATGGGGCAGGATGATGTTCTGCTCGTGGCTCACCCGGAGGTCGTCATGGCCGAATTTCTCCGCCAGATCCGCAAGCACCCGCATCTGCGCCGAGGTCGCATCCCCCGGCGTGCCGCCGATGGGCTTCAACGACACCGTGACGATGGCGTAATGCGCGAACCTGTGCGCCGCCACGTTGGTGTCGATGAACGCCCGCAACCCCGCCGACAGGATCGGTGCCGTATCCAGCGCGGGCTCGAACTCCGGCGGCCGGAACGCGGCCTCGATTGCCGCGACCAGCCCGGGCTCCAGCGGCTTCAACCTGCGCCGGTTCTCCGCGAACGCCGCCTCGACCCGCGCCCGGATGGTCTCGAGGCTCTCCTCGTGAACCAGGATCTTGATGCGCGCCTTATACTTGTTGTCGCGCCGCCCGCTCAAATTATAGACCTGCAGGATCGCCTCCAGATACGGCAACAGATCCGCCTTCGGCAGGAATTCCCGCACGGTCTTGCCGATCATCGGCGTGCGCCCCAACCCGCCCCCGATGATCACCTCGTATCCCGGCTTGCCGTCCACATCGCGCACCATGCGCAGCCCGATGTCATGCGCCTTCGTCACCGCGCGGTCGTTTGGAGACCCGGTGATCGCCACCTTGAACTTTCGCGGCAGCCAGGTGAACTCCGGATGATCCGTCGACCACTGCCGGATGATCTCCGCCGTGGGCCGCGGATCCTCGATCTCGTCGGCGGCCGCCCCCGCGAAATGATCCGCCGTCACGTTGCGGATGCAATTGCCGCTCGTCTGGATCGCGTGCATTTCGACTTCCGCCAGTGCCTCGAGCATGTCGGGCACGTCGCGCAGCTTCGGCCAGTTGAACTGCACGTTCTGGCGCGTGGTGAAATGGCCATAGCCCTTGTCCCAGCGCTCGGCGATGTCGGCGAGCCTGCGCATCTGCACCGGGTTCAGTGTGCCATACGGCACCGCCACCCGGAGCATGTAGGCGTGGAGTTGCAGATAGAGCCCGTTCATCAGCCGCAGCGGCTTGAACTCGTCCTCCGTGAGGAGGCCGTCGATCCGCCGCTCCACCTGATCGCGAAACTCCGCGACCCGTGCGCGCACGAAATCGCGGTCGAAATCGTCATAGCGATACATCACAGTTCCTCCGCCTGACGGCCATGGCCGGGGTAATTCGAAGGACCGCGGGTGCGAAACACCTCGCGGAAATGCGCAGGCGCCGCACGCCCCGCCGCGTCGCGGCGCGCCTCCGCGAGATAGACGCCCACCACGTCCCGGCTTGAGGCCAGCGCACGCGCCATCAACCCCTCGGCCGCCTCCGGCGTGTCGGCCAGCGCCGCCTCCGCGATCTCGTACGACCACTCATCCGTGGCCGTCAGATACACGACGTGCCCCTCCAGCAGATCGTTACCCGTGACGATCTGCGTCCGGCTGCTCCGTGCGGTCACAGCGCTTCCCTCAGCGTCTCGGCGACGCCTGCCGCCGACCGGGGGGCCAGCCCCAGAAGGATCATCACCGGCCCGCGCGGCTCCGCCGCCTCCAGTGCTGCGGGCAGGTCCATCAGCGTGCTCGCGATCACCCGCTGGTCCGGCCTACTCGCGTTCTCCACGGCCGTGACCGGCGTATCGGCGCGCGCCCCGTGCATCATCAGCCTGCCGCGCAGGAACGTGGCGGCCCGCAGCCCCATGTAGATGGCAGCCGTCGCCCCCGGCCGCGCCAGATCGCGCCAGTCCTGCTCGGCGAACCCGTCCACGTCATGCCCCGTCAGGATCCGCACGCTGGCGTTGCGCCCCCGCCGCGTCAGCGACCGCCCGATGGCCGCGACCGAAGCACTCGCCGAGGTCACCCCCGGCGTCACGTCATAGGAGACACCCGCCTCCGCCACCGCGTCGATCTCCTCCTCGAGCCGCCCGAAGATCCCCGTGTCCCCGCCCTTCAGCCGGACCACGACCGACCCGACCTTTGCGTGCTCCACGATGGCCGCGTTGATGTCGCCCTGGCTCCAGGACGGGCCGTAGGGGATCTTGCCCACCTCCACGATCACAGCCTCGCGCCGCGCGAGCTCGAGGATGGGCGTGGGCACCAAACGGTCGTGGATCACCACATCCGCTTCGTGCAACAGGCGGCGTGCGCGCAGCGTCAGCAACTCCGGGTCGCCGGGGCCTGCGCCGACGAAATGCACGTACCCCGCCTGGCCCGCGTCACCCTCGCGCAGCATCGCCTCGAGGCACGCCTCCACCGCCGCCGCGCCGGACCCGAGCGCGCGCGGACCCCCCCGGTCGTAGAACCGCGTCCAGAACCTGCGCCGGGCCTGTCCGTCGAGCCCCGCCACGCGCCTGCGAAACGCCTGGCCGATGCGCGCCAGCGTCCCGAGCCCGACCGGCAGAATGGCCTCGATCTCGGCCTTGATCTTGCGCGCGAGCACCGGGGCCGCACCCTCCGTGCCGATGGCGATGGTCACGGGATCGCGGTCGACGATGGCCGGCGTGATGAAATCACTCGCCTCCAGGTCGTCAACGATGTTCACGATGGCGCCGCCCGCCCGGCCGATGCTTGCGGCCCGCGCATCCTCGCCCGCCTCCGCATTCGCGCAATAGACCATTGCCGCACAGATCGTATCGCCTAGCGCCACGGGACGCTCGGTCAGCTCCATCAGCCCGGACGCGGCCCAGATCCGCACCTGTTCCACCGGATCCGCGCCATAGACGCAGACCCGCGCCTCGGTCTTCAGCAGCAGCCGCAACTTCGCCGACGCCGTCTCGCC